>JANXRW010000027.1 GCA_025356655.1 Betaproteobacteria bacterium
GTCCGCTGATCTGGCCACGGATCACCGAAGAGGCACAGGACTCCTTAGACGCCACCTGCCGCAAGCTCTACAAGTACCTAAACTCCACTTCAGCACCTGCTCCGTAGCCCCAAAACCACCCACAGATTCCGCCGAGGAGCCCATTTTTTAAGGCTTCGCATGGACGGTTACACTAGTCATCACCGATATGTCGGAAAACATATGTTTTGCGACACTTAGACACACCCGTGTGTAACAGCAACACAGCGTGCGCTGCGAGGGAAAATGATGAAAACGGAGGCTGCGTTGAATGCAAGGAATCTGGTAGCGATGCTGATTTTTCTGTTTCCGTATGTCGGCCAAACCACAGAGGCTGTTGCGGCGAAAACTCAATACACGCCCCCTCCCCCTACTGCGGAGGAGATTGCCCCAATGCGCCCGGAATATCTCGCAGAACTCGCCAAGGTTCACGAGCCACCAGAAATGTTTGGCAAACCCATGCAGGTACGCAAGGCAGTGTCTCCTAATATACTGAAGCTAGGAAATGCCGTGGCTGATGTGGACTCACCCGAGAAGGCAACTCACGAGCAGCGCACAACCGCCATCCGTAGGCTACTTGAGATTGCCAATAGCAAGGAGCGAGACGACGGGGTTGACAGAGTCATTACATATGGAGCCATTGCAATTATGGCTTGCATTGACGGAGCTGAGCCACAAACGGTTATCGGATATGCAAATAAGGCCATCGGCGACGAGGGTGACGATGCGCTTGCTCTGCGGGCTCGGATGTACCTGAAAGCCGGCAAGCTTGGCAACGCGCTTGATGACCTTGAGAAAATCATGGTTGATCGCAACGAACACGTACTCGCCGGCGCCGGCGGTACTGATCCTCGCAAGGACTCTGTTCCATGCGGTTGGGGCATTGCTGATTTCGATGCGTTTGGGAATGACCCGCGAGCACTTGCCGCCAAGGGGCTCTACCTAAGCGAATTCCTTGGCTTTGGGGCTCAATCGAGAGGGACTGTCAAGGAAGCGGATATCCGTGACCTTTACACGCGCTCCTCGCAGTCATGGCGCTCGCCAATCCCACACTACCTTGTCGGCAGCCTCTATGGTATCGGCAGCGAGCATTCCATGACTGGCGCAGGCTGCATACGGCCAAATTCTGGCAACGTCCCAGAAATCGTAAGCGCTTGTGCGAGATATGATGAAGGCATACGGGAGCAAATTCGCGAGCTGACAATGTCGCTCGTGATTGCACCGACATTTGCGCCGGCTCTCACCGCTAGGGCAAGTGTGTATTTGAACCTTGCGCAAGGTTCGTACGCAGATGGCAAGCCATCGCGCACGCTTTTCAAGCTGGCAATCAAAGACTACACCGATGCGCTAGCCGCAGGTAGTAAGAAAAAACACGTGCTGTACTGCGACCGAGCATTGGCGCAGGCGTCAATCGGCATGTATCAGGATGCTGCTCTGGGGTTCCTGCAAGGTATGAAATACGCAAAAAATGGAATTGAAGACAGTCCGTTTGTCTACCAGCAGCTTGCAGGTGTGTACGTAAAGATGCGGAAATTCAATGAGGCCGCCGACCTCATCACCCAGGCCATCATCAACGCATCCGGTGCCGGAATGGATGCGGTGATTTTCGGCGGTGGCATCAAAGCTTTCCGAACCTTATACCCGGAATATGCCCTACTGCCTGATGAGATTCTTGCAGAAGCTGTGCGTCGGCGGTATTACCCGCAGTTTCCGCAAAGTTGGGATGCCGACTTCATCTCAGAAGGGGGTGCCTTCAACGGCAAGATTGCCTCAAGCATTCTCCCAGAACTGTACGTTGCACGAGGGGATGCATATATGAAAGCCGGCCGACACGCGGAGGCATTGGCCGACTATCGTCGTGTGAAAAGCGATGCATGGATTGGGGAGGAGAGGTTTTTGCCGCGATACATGTGGTTCAACAAGCGCGGAAATCGGAATTACGATCTACCGGAACCATGGCCAACGCCACGACCGACGTTGTAAGTAGCGCGTTTGTAGAGGAGTCCCTCATTGAGGACTGGTGACGAGACGGGGTATTTCGGTTGACGGAATTTTCTGGGGTTCCGGCGTACGACCCCAAAAGGCCCGGCAATTGCCGGGCTTTTTGGGGTGCGCCCGACAGGCCCGCTGCTAGGCCCGCATGAGTTCGCGCGGTTCCTCCGGGTCCAAGGGGTTAGCCCGTTCCCTAGAGCCAATCCTGCCGCAGAAGAGCACGGTCAGCCGTCGCCGCTTTTCCCGAAGTTTGTTGCCTGATCGGCATCCGTGAGCCGCGGTAGCGTTTCGAGCCTGACCCCGTTCTCCAGGAAAACCGGAAGGCAGGCTCAAGACTAAGCTGCGGTAGAAAGTGACCGAGCGTGGGACAGGGTCTCCGGGGGGACTCCCGGCGTCCCCAGCCCGCTCTGGACGGCGGAGGTAAGCCCGTCATACTGAACCGATGTCACGACGGTATGGCCGACTTGAGGCCAGCGCGACCTATTCGCAGCGTCGCTGTGCGGGTCGATCGCTACGTTCCGCGGGCGCGGGTATGCCCTGGGTTTTCAAATCAACGCTTCGCATCATGACGCAAGGCGGAAGCCGGACGCGGTGTTGGGTCGCAAGTTATTTCGCTGGGCCACCGGCTTTTTGTCTCGGTTTCATTCCCCGGAAAATCTGACCGCCTAGTGAAATATTGCGGGCCCTCAGGGTCGGTCTGGTTCAGCAGAGTGTCGGTGAAGTGCCCCCTTTCGCTCCGACCTTGCCACCAAAGCCTCCAGTGCCCCTGCAGAGCATTGCGCCCTCGACTTGGGTGAAGGCGGTCCGGCGGTCCCCAGCGCTGGTGTAGGCGACCCTAGCCGGGGGCGCATTGCGCAACACCGTGGATATCTTCCTGCGATTCGGCATCAGACACGCGTTGCGGAATAAAGTGAGCCCCAACACGCGGTAAGACCGCACGCTCGGCGCCGTGCGGGGGGGGCGCAATCCCCACCTCTATCGCGATCGATGCGCCTCGTCGGCATTCGGGAAGCCGCGCGGACCGGGCCTTTCATCGAATTCATCCAGCGGGTGTGCGAGCACGCCGACGGGATGATCTTCCCCATCGTGGACGCTCACCATGAAACGCCTGGGCCGAGAAGCCGCTTCGCCCCGCCGAGGCCTGGGCGTTGGGGCTCAGCGGCCGTCCTACGCGCTGGGCTGAGTCTTCCTGTTAGCTAGTTCGGCGATGGCGCCGGCCATGCTGACAAATTCCGAGGGCATCATGATGATGATGGTGGTGTTTTGCTCGGCGCCGACCTCGGTGATCATCTGCATGCGCCGAAGTTCTAGGCCGGCTGGATTTTCCATGATGAGGCCGGCGGCGTCCTTAAGTAGTCGGGCTGCCTCATACTCGGCTTCGGCCTTGATCAGGCGGGCACGCTTCTCGCGCAGCGCCTCGGCCTCCTGAGCCATTACCCGCTGCATGGACGGGGGGATCTCTACGTCGCGCATCTCCACCATCGCCACCTTGACCCCCCAGGGCTCGGTAGCGGCGTCTACGCTGCGCTGCATGGCCTGGGTGAGCTGTTCGCGTTCCTTCAGCACGTCGTCTAAGCTGTGCTGGCCGATGATGTTGCGCAGATTGGTGAGCGCCACCTGGACCACCGCGTTGCCCACGTCGCGTACTTCCATCACCGATAGCTCCGGGTTGACGACCCGGTACCAGAGCACCGCGCTCACTTTGACCGGGACGTTGTCCTTGGTGATGGTCTCCTGTTGGGCCAGGGCCGCGGTGACCACGCGCAAGTCAATCATCTGCTGCCATTCGATCAGCGGGATGATCCAGTAAAGTCCAGGACCTTTGATCCCCTGAAATCTTCCCAGCCGGAACACCACCGCCTGCTGGTATTGGTTGGCGATGCGCAGGCCGGCGATGATGAAAGCGACGACTGCCAATACGATGAACAATTCCATTGGGCGTTCCCTGTCGGGTGTCACTTCATTGTTGGCATGACGAACTCGGCACCGCCGGTCCGGCCGCTGGGCCAACGGCTGCTCACTGTCTTCAGATGGCTGTAAAAGCGCACCCCCTCCGGGCCGTAGACGCAATGATCGCCGAACAGTGAGCGCTTCCACCCCCCGAAACTATGGAAGGCCATGGGAACTGGGATAGGAATATTGATCCCCACCATGCCGATCTGCGCGCGGCTGGAGAACTCCCGGGCAGTCCCTCCGTCGCGCGTGAACAGGCTCACGCCGTTGCCGAACTCGTGGTTGTTCACCAAGGCGAGGGCGCTCTCCATGTCCTTGACCCGAACCACGCAAAGCACCGGGCCGAAGATCTCCTCCCGGTAGATGATCATGTCGGGGGTCACATGGTCGAAGAGACAGCCGCCGATGAAGAAGCCGGACTCGTGGCCTGCTACCCGGAGGCCACGTCCATCCACGAGCAGCGTGGCTTGCTCGTCGACGCCGCGCGCCACGTAGCCACTCACCTTGTCCAAGTGGGTGCGGGTGACCAGCGGGCCCATCTCGGAGGCTGGATCTTCCGAGGCGCCCACCTTGAGGCTGCGCGCGCGCTCCGTAAGGGCCGCCACCAGGGGGTCCGCGATGGGCCCTACCGCCACGGCTACCGAGATGGCCATGCAGCGCTCGCCCGCTGAGCCGTAGGCCGCGCCTATCAGCGCGTCCACCGCCTGCTCGAGGTCCGCATCGGGCATCACCACGAGATGATTCTTGGCCCCGCCCAGAGCTTGCACGCGCTTGCCCGAGGCGGTGGCCGTGCGGTAGACGTACTCTGCTATGGGTGTGGAGCCGACGAAGCTGATGGCCGCCACATCCGGATGCTGCAGCAGTGCGTCCACCGCCACCTTGTCACCGTGGAGGACGGTAAAGACCCCGTCGGGCAGTCCAGCCTCCCTGAGCAGGCGGGCCAGGATGAGGCTGGCGGAGGGATCGCGCTCCGAGGGTTTCAGCACGAAGCTGTTGCCACAGGCCAAGGCCACGGGAAACATCCACAGGGGTACCATCGCGGGGAAGTTGAAGGGCGTGATACCAGCGCATACACCCAGCGGTTGGCGTAGCGACCAACTGTCGATGCCCGACCCGATCTGTTCCGTGTACTCGCCCTTCAACAGGTGCGGGATGCCACAGGCGAACTCCACGACCTCTATGCCGCGCGTGACCTCGCCGCGCGCATCGGAGACGACCTTGCCGTGTTCGCGGGCGATCGCGCGCGCGATGTCGTCCGCGTTGGCGTCGAGCAATTCCTTGAACTTGAAGAGCACACGGGCCCGTCGCAGGGGCGAGGTCGCTGCCCAGGCTGGGAACGCTGCCCTTGCGCTGGCCACCGCCGCATCGACCTCATCGGTGCCCGCGAGCGGCACCCGCGCGCTGACACTCCCCTCCGAGGGATTGAAGACGTCGCCGAAGCGGCCACTCCGGCCCGCCTGGAGCTTGCCGTCGATGAAGTGCGAGAGATCTCCGACGCGGGCCGGTTGCTCTGCGGGCTGGTTCATGCTGCGGTCTCCTTAGAAGGCGCGCCGATTGAGTCGCGCCGGCTAGCGGTGTGGGTCGGGCGCGGGCTCGAAGGCTTGGGCGTCCAACGGGTACATGGGCCGACGCAGGTGCTGGTAATCAAACAGGCGCCAGTCGGAGGAAGTCACTCCCGAGCCGTCGCATTCCACGGCGGCGCGGGCGAAAGGAAGGAAGACGGGGCGATAATACATGCGCGATTTCAGCAACAGATATCGGCTGCGCGTGGGATCGATGCCGACGCTGGTGAACACCCCCAGGTCCCAGGGCTCTTGGTTGCGCTCCGTCACGACGATGCGCGCAACACCGGTGTCGAGCACGGCCGTGCGGCCCATGTGCGCGCGCACCCCGGTGAGTTGCGGGCCGGTGATCGTGTACTCGCCGTCGGTGATGGCACGAACCACCCCGGTCAACACCAGTGGCTCGCCGCGCAGGCCGATCGACGGCATATCCATCTTGCCCCCCAGGGGCAGGGTCAGGGTCGCGCCTACGCCGGCTGCGATCAGTTGCGCCACGGCCTCCGGGTCGCGGATGGGGCCCACGTCGATGCCCTTCAGGCCGATTGCGAGTGCCTCGCGCAGCACCGTCATCGTGTCCTGGGTGCCGCCGGAGGCGCAGTTGTCTGCGTGATCGAGCAGCAGCACCGGTCCGCCATCACAGGCGCGCACCCGCTCCAGGGACCGCGCCAGGGGTTCGGGTTCGTAGATGAATTCTGCGCGCCGGGCCCAGGCGACATCGAGCATGGCCTCGCAGGCCTTACGCGCCGAGGCCTCGTCGGCGTTGGCCACGGTGACCGCCGAGAGTCCTGCGTCGGGGATGTCCGCCAGGGGAAAGCCGCCGAAAGCACTGGCGGCCAGCAGGCCAGCCGCCTCGGCGGCCTGGGCGGCCTGCACGAAGGCTTGCATTGCGCCCTGGGCCGTGGCCATACACAGCGTCTGGGCCAACACCGGGCGATTGCCGAAGGCCATCACCGGGCGCACTTCGCCACGCAGTGCGCGCAGCAGGATCGAGCCTGCACGCTCGCCCGCCTCGTACATGTCAACGTGCGGGTAGGTCTTATAGCCGGCGATCACATCGCAATTGGTCACCATCTGGGCGGTGACGTTGGCGTGGAGGTCGAGGGCCACCGCGATGGGGAGAGCGGGGTGCGCGGCGCGTACCCGCCGCAGCAGTTCGCCCTCCGCGTCGAGCAGGCCGCCAGCGACCACCATGGCCCCGTGCAGGTCCAACAGCAGGCCCTCGGGGCGAGGCTCGAGCGCGGCGAGAATAAGGCCGCAGAAACGCTCGAAGGCTGCCCGGTCCACGGGACCACTGGGACTCGCGTTGCCAGCCACGGGCGTCACCACCTCTGCCCCGGCGGCGCGTGCCAGATCGATGAAGGCGCCCGTTGCCGTGCGCGTTCCGGCCAGTGCCTCGATCACCTCCCGTCCCAGTGCGGGTCCACGCGGGCCCCCAAAGGCTTCCCAGGGGGTTGGGACGGGTGAGAAGGTGTTGGTCTCGTGCATCATCTGCGCGATGACGAGTCTCACGGTTTTACTCCTTTGAACCGTCGCCGGTGACGGGCGCTCAGGGCAGATCTCGCAGTACTTCGGCGAGCACCCCAAAAATCTCGTCGACGTGGCGCCGCTCCAGGATCAGCGGCGGTGACAGCGCAATCGTGTCGCCGGTGGTGCGAATGAGCACCCCGCGGCGGTAACAGCGCAGGAAGGCCTCGAAGGCGCGCGCGCCCGGCTTGCTCGGAATGGACTCGAGCTCGATCCCTGCTACCAGCCCGATGTTGCGCAGGTCGATGATGTTGGGAAGTCCGCGTAGCGAGTGCACCGCGTCTTCCCAGTAGGGCGCAAGAGCCGCCCCGCGCGCGAACAGATCTTCGTCGCGGAACAGGTCCAGGGTCGCGATGGCGGCGGCCGAGGCCAGCGGGTGACCGGAGTAGGTGTAGCCGTGATAGAACTCGATCGACGACTCGGGGCCGGTCATGAAGGCGTCAAAGATCTCGCGTTTGACCAGGACTGCACCCATGGGCACGGCCGCGTTGGTGAGCGCCTTGGCACAGGTGAGCAAGTCGGGCGTGACGCCGAAGGTCTGGGCAGCAAACGCCGCTCCAGTGCGCCCGAACCCAGTGATGACCTCATCGAAGATGAGCAAGATGCCGTGCCGGTCGCAGATCTCGCGCAGGCGCTGCAGGTAGCCCGCCGGGGGCAGCAACACGCCGGTCGAGCCGGCCACCGGTTCCACGATGACGGCCGCGATGTTGGAGGCGTCATGCAACGCGATCAGACTCTCCAGCGCGTCGGCACGTTCCGCGCCCCACTGCGGCTGACCACGGCTGAAGGCGTTGCGCTGTGCGTCATGGGTGTGGGGCAGGTGGTCCACCAGCGGCAGCAGGTTGCCGAAGGTTTTACGGTTGCCCGGCATTCCCCCCACGGAGATGCCGCCAAAGCCCACGCCGTGATAGCCGCGTTCCCGCCCGATCAGGACGCGACGGGTGCCTTCGCCGCGCAGGCGGTGGTAGGCGAGCGCCATTTTGAGGGCCGTGTCGACCGCTTCGGAGCCGGAGTTGACGAAAAACACCCGGTCCAGACCGGCGGGTGCGATGGCCGCTAGTTTCTCCGCGGCCAGGAAGGCCCCGGGGTGGTGCATCTGAAAGCCCGTGGCGTAATCAAGCGTTGCCGCCTGGCGGGAGATGGCTTCAACGATGGGGGCGCGGCAGTGACCGGCGTTGACGGCCCACAGCCCGGCCACCGCGTCGAGAATGGTGCGGCCGTCATGCGCCGTGTAGTGCATGTCGCGCGCAGCAACCAGCAGGCGCGGCTGCGCCTTGAACTGACGGTTGGCCGTGAAGGGCAGCCACAGGTGCTGGAGGTTCAGTTGCTGCAGCAGCTCGATTTCGTTGGTGCCCATGAAGCCACCTCGTGGGTTCGCGCAGGTCGGTCCCATTATAGCGCCCGCGCGGGCGCTCTCGTGTCCTGGCGCCCGCGTGCGGTTGCTGCACCCGCATGATTCCCGTATTCTCAGCGCCTGCCCTGCCCTGCGCTCGGTCGTCCGACCACACTCCCACGAGTAGCCGCTCATGTCCGAAGTCATCCTGCACCACTACCCCGCCTCTCCCTTCTCCGAGAAGGTCCGCCGCATCCTGGCCTACAAGGGCGTTCCCTGGCGTTCGGTGAGCGTCCCGCGGATGGTGCCTAAACCGGACCTTATGCCGCTCACCGGCGGCTACCGGCGTACCCCGGTGATGCAGATCGGAGCGGAGGTTTACTGCGACACGGCACTCATCGCACAGGAACTCGAAGCCCGGTTTCCCCAGCCCACCCTGTTCCCGGGTGGCACGCGGGGCGAGGCGCGCCTGCTGGCTTCTGTGAACGACCGGGCTTTTTTTGTGTCGGCAGTGGGCGTGGTCTTCGGTACCCTCGGGGCCAGCCTGCCGCCGGACTTCGTGGAGGACCGCGTTAAGTTCTCTGCCGGCCTCTTCGACATGGATCGCATGGTGGCCAACCAAGCGCACCTGCGTGCCGAAGTGCTGGGCCACCTGCGCTTGCTGGAGGACACCCTCGGAGATGGCCGTGCGTTTCTGCTGGGCGACGCCCCCTGCCTGGCAGATTTTTCCGCGTTCCACGTCTGCTGGTTTCTGCGATTGCGCGTGGGCGAGCAACTGCCGCTTGCGCCCTTCCGCCTGATCCAGGCCTGGATGACGCGAATCGAAGGTTTCGGCCCGCTGCTGTCCACGGATATGAGCGCCGAGGACGCCCTGGCGGTTGCCCGCGCCGGTAGCACGCAGCGCATGATCGCCATCGATGCAGCCGATCCCTGTGCGTTAGCGCCGTTGTCGTTCGTGAGTGTGGTCCCCGATGACATGGGCTTTGACCCGGTGGTGGGGCAACTCGTGGGCCTCGACGCGGAGCGCATCACCGTCGCCCGCAGCGACCCACACGTGGGCGAGGTGCTGGTGCACTTCCCCCGGCGCGGTTTCCGGGTCAGGCCATCGCCGCTCGCCTAAGCATTCCTACGACACACCGCCTCCTGGGAGCTTCGTCATGGATCTGAACTACACCGCAGAGGAGTTGGCCTTCCGGGCGGAGGCGCGTGCCTTCATCCGCGAGCGCCTGCCTCAGGAGATCAGCCGCAAGGTGCTCGAGCACAAACGCCTGGGCAAGGACGACTACGTGCGCTGGCAGCGCATCCTGCACGAGCAGGGTTGGGTTGCCCCGGGTTGGCCGTTGGAGCACGGTGGCACCGGGTGGACCCCGGTGCAGCGCCACCTCTTCGAGGAGGAGGCCGCAGAGGCCGGGGCGCCACCGGTGATCGCCTTCGGCGTGAGCATGGTCGGGCCCGTGATCATTGCCTTCGGTAGCCCGGCGCAACAGGCCCACTACCTGCCGCGTATCCTCTCCAGCGAGGACTGGTGGTGCCAGGGTTACTCCGAGCCAGGGGCAGGCTCCGATCTGGCATCCCTGAAGACCCGTGCCGAGCGCCGGGGCGACACCTACGTCGTCAATGGCCAGAAGACCTGGACGACCCTGGCGCAGTTTGCCGACAAGATCTTCTGTCTGGTGCGCACGCAGTCGACGGGTAAAAAGCAGGAAGGCATCTCGTTCCTGCTAATGGACATGAATACCCCCGGTATCACGGTGCGTCCCATCATCACCTTGGACGGCGAGCACGAGGTCAACGAGGTGTTCTTCGACGACGTCGAGGTGCCGGCGGAAAACTTGATTGGCGAGGAGGGCCGAGGTTGGACCTACGCCAAATTCCTGCTGTCCCACGAGCGCACGGGCATCGCCGCCGTGTCGCGATCGAAGCGTGAACTGCGCCTGCTTAAGCAGATCTGCTCCCAGGAGCGCCGTCGGGGACACAGCCTCCTGGAAGACACGCGTTTCGGGGACAAGGTGGCACGCCTGGAGATCGACCTGCTCGCCCTGGAGATCACCAACCTGCGCGTGCTCGCGGCCGACCGCGCGGGTCGCCCGCCGGGGCCGGAGGCCTCCATCCTTAAAATTAAGGGCACCGAGATCCAGCAGGCGCTCACCGAACTCATGATGGAGGCGGTGGGGCCCTACGCCTTGCCCTTCCTGCCGGCGGCTTGGGGTGAGCACTGGCTGGGCGAAGCCGTGGGGCCGGCCTATGCAGCGCCACTGGCGGCGCGGTATTTCAATTACCGCAAGGTGAGCATCTACGGCGGGACTAACGAGATTCAGCGCAACATCGTGTCGCAGATGATCCTCGGGCTCTAGGGGCAGACCATGGACTTTAGCTTCAGCGAAGAGCAGTTGATGTTGCGCGACTCGGTGGACCGCTTCCTCGAGAAGAATTATAGCTTCGAGGTTCGCCGGGCGTTCCTGGAGAGCCGCCAAGGATCCTCGCCGCAAATCTGGGCGGCGCTGGCCTCCCTGGGCCTGATGTCACTGCCTATTCCCGCCCAATACGGTGGGCTGGGTGGCACGGCCGTGGATCTGTTCCTGGTCATGGAAGCCTTCGGGCGTTGCCTGATGCTGGAGCCCTACCTCCCTAGCGCTGTCCTTGGTGCGGGGCTGCTGATTCACGGCGGGACGCAGGAGCAGCGCGAGGCGCTGCTGCCGCGCATCGCCGAGGGCGGCCTGCGCATGGCCGTGGCCCTCACGGAGCCCGGCGGCCGTTACGACTTGAACGAAGTCGACACCCGAGCCCGGCAGGAGGGCGGGGAATGGGTCTTGCAGGGCGCCAAGTCGGTGGTGCTCGGCGCGGCCGTGGCGGACCTGCTGGTGGTGCCGGCGCGCACCTCCGGTGAGCGCGGCGATGCGCACGGGATCACGCTCTTTTTGGTGGCGCCGAGCACCGAAGGGGTGAGCGGGCGTGACTACCCCACCTACGACGGCATGCGGGCCTCCGAGGTTGCGCTTGAAGCGGTGAGGATTGCGCCGCACTCCGTGGTGGGGGTGCCTGACCAGGGGCTGGGCCTACTCGAGCACGTGGCCGACTGCGCCGTGGCGGCGCTCTGTGCGGAGGCCGTGGGCTGTATGGATGCGTTGCGCCATGCCACGGTCGAATACCTAAAGACGCGGCAGCAGTTTGGCGGATCGATTGGCCGCTTCCAGGTGCTCCAGCACCGGGCCGTGGATATGCTCATCGCTTGCGAGCAGTCTCGCTCGCTTGCTCTGTTGGCGGCCGTTCGGGTCGGAGGGGAAGACGCGCGCGAGCGACGCCGCGCCGTGTCCGCCGCCAAGGAACTCACCGGGCGTGCGGCCCGCTTCGTCGGTCAGCAGGCCGTGCAGATACACGGCGGCATGGGGGTTACTCAGGAATTGAACATCAGCCATTATTTCCGGCGCTTGGCGGCGATCGAGAGTCTGCTGGGGGATACGGACCACCACCTGGAGCGCTTCGCGCGGAGCGCGGGTGAAGCGGTGCCGGCGGTGGTGGCGCGTCCGGCGTCGCGCTGGCGACAACTGGCCTGATGGCCGGCAGGAGATGGCGGGAATGAACAGGATCGGTGTGGTGGGGGCAGGCCTCATGGGCTCGGAGATCGCCCTGGTGTTTGCGCTCTCGGGAAGGGACGTGTTGCTCACCGACCGCAGCGAGGCCGACCTAGAGCGTGGGGTTCAGGCGGTGGAACGTGTGTTGGCGCGCGGTCTCCAACGAGGCACGTACACCGCGGAGGATTGCGCGCGCGTCCGCCAGGGGCTGCGCCCAGTGGCCGATCTCGCGGCCTTCGCCGACCGTGACTTGGTCATCGAGGCGGTGTTCGAAGAGGAGTCGGTGAAGGCGGAGGTATTCAAGCGCCTCGATGTGGTGTGCCCCGCCGGCTGTGTGCTGGCCAGCAACACCTCCACCCTGTCGATCACAGGGCTCGGCGGATACTTGGCGCGCGAGCGGCGAGCGCGCTTCCTGGGGATGCACTTCTTCTCCCCCGTGTCGCGCATGAAACTCGTGGAACTCATCGCGGGTATCGACACCGATGCGCGCGTGGTCGATGCGGTCGTGGCCCTTTGCGAGGCCGCCGACAAGACGCCCATCCGGGTGAAGGACGTGGTCGGTTTTGCTGTGAACCGTATGCTGCACGCGCTGATGATCGAGGCTGTTCGCCTGGTGGAGGAGGGCGTGGTCACTGCGGCGGAAGCGGACTTAGCCTGTCGCCTGGGACTGGGCCATCCCATCGGTCCCTTCGCGCTCAGTGACGCCGTCACCAACCGCCTGTGCTTGCAGGCGCAGGAGATCCTGCACGGAGCCTACGGCGAGCGGTTCCGGCCGCGTCCGCTGCTGCGCCAGATGGTCCAGGCGGGCTATGACGGTAAGCGCGCCGGCCGCGGTTGGTACCCCTACGGCGAATCCAAGTGACGCGCCGAGTTTGCCCACGCATGGTTTTCTGACGCGGTTGCCTGACATGAACGAGACACCCCGGTACTACTGGGAGGATTTCCAGGTGGGCGAGACGCACGCCCTGGGCGAAGTAACGGTGGACCGGGAGGAAGTCCTGGCGTTCGCCCGCCGCTACGACCCGCAGCCTTTTCACTTAGACGAGGAAGCCGGTCGGCAGTCCCACTTCGGGGGATTGGTGGCGAGCGGTTGGCACACGGCTTCCATGGTGATGCGCTTGATGGTGGATTCCTATCTCAGCCAATCGGCCAGCCTGGGATCGCCCGGCGTCGACAACCTGCGCTGGCTCCGCCCGGTGCGCCCTGGCGACCGCCTGCGTGCGACGCGCACGACGCTGGAAGCGCGCGCCTCGGCCAGCCGTCCCGGGATGGGCTTGGTGAAGAGCCGGTGGGAAGTTTTCAATCAGGAGGATGAACGGGTGATGACCATGGAAGGCATGGGGATGTTTGGGCGCCGGCCCACGGGCGGTGCCCCATGACGGTGGTGCGGCTCACTCACAAGGTGCACGTGCTGTTCCGGCGCGAGGACCTGGACACGGTGCGGCTCGAGGGCAAGGTGGTGGTCGTGCTCGACGTGCTGTTCGCCACCTCCACCATGGTTGCGGCGCTGGCCCATGGCGCGTCCGAGGTGATCCCCACCTTCGATGCCGAGCATGCACGGCGCGAGGCCAAGGCTCTCCCCCCTGGGTCCTACCTGCTGGCGGGGGAACTCTACGCGGAACACATCGAGGGTTTCGCAGCGCCTACGCCGCTGGCGCTCATGCGCCATGAACTCGCCGGGCGCAGCCTGATCTACTCCACGACCAACGGCACCGTGGCGCTGCGCGAAGCCGCACCCGCGGACCATGTCTACGCCGGGGCGCTGCTCAACGCACGCGCTGTCGTGGAGACAATCGCTACCCACCACGCAGGCGCCACGATCCTGGTGGTCTGCTCCGGTTCCATGGGTAACCCTAATCTCGAGGACATGTTCGGGGCCGGTTATTTCGTTGACCTGATCGCCGAGCGCCTGGGAGAAGAGCAGGACTTCTCCGATGCGGCTGTGGCAGCGCGCACGCTGTTCCGCAACGAGGACCCCGAGGGGTTGCTGTTGCGCTGCCGGGTGGGGAAGATGATGCAGGAGCGCGGGCTCACCGAAGAGGTCCGTTTCGCTGCCCGTCTGAGCCCCCTGGATGTAGTGCCGCGCTTGGTCGACGGCCGCCTACGTCTGCTGCGTAACCCGGCGGGCTAGACAACGGCGTGCACCGTGCCAACCCGGAGCACACCGTGCTGGAGGACACCGTGCTGGAGGACACCATGGAACTGCTGCGGGCGGATGCGGGGTGCGAGCTTCTGGCCTCGGGGGCTTTCCCGGAGGCGATGAATTGACAGGCGGCGCAAGGGCGATGACGACACCGATCATTTCGCATTCGCAGGTGGCGCTCCCCGGCGGGATCGAACTGCACGTGGCCGAAGCCGGCAGCGGGCCTTTGATGTTGTTTCTGCACGGATTCCCCGAGTTCTGGTACGAGTGGCGGGCGCAACTCGAGGCGTTCGGCCGCGACCACCGGGCCGTGGCGCCCGACCAGCGGGGCTTCAACCTCTCGTCGCGGCCTGCCGCGGTGGCGGCCTACCGAGCCAAGCACCTCGTGGCTGATGTGGTGAACCTGCTCGATGCGCTGGGCGAGCGCAACTGTATTCTGGTGGCGCACGACTGGGGTGGTGCCATTGCCTGGAACGTCGCGGCGGCTTTTCCGGAGCGCGTCTCGCGACTGGTCATACTGAATGCCCCCCACCCCGTGCTCTTCGCCCGGGAACTGCGGGAGAGCCCGGCCCAGCAGGAGGCGAGCGCCTACATGAATTTCTTCCGCAGCCCGCGGGCCGAGGCCTTGTTGAGCGAGAACGACTTCGCCCGGTTGCAGTCCATGACCGCCGATGTCTGGGGGGCCAACGGCGGCGATGCCAGCGCGCCGGTGCGCGAGCGCTACCGCCAGGCCTGGAGTCAACCCGGCGCGCTGACGGGCTCGCTTAACTGGTACCGCGCCGCGCCCCTGCATCCCGCCCTGCCCGGCGAGGCACCGCCACCCCAACTCGACCCTGTGGCGTTTCGCGTCAGCGTGCCAACGCTGGTGATCTGGGGCGAGCGCGATGAGGCCTTGCTCACCGGCAATTTGACCGGCTTGGAGGATCTCGTGGAGGACCTGCGCGTGGAGCGCATTGCCGACGCGTCGCACTGGATCTTGCACGAGCGCAGTGCGCAGGTGAACGACTTGATCCGCGACTTTATTAGCTGCGCCCCATGAGGCCGATGCGGACCGCGCCTCCTTACCCGCTGCGGCGGCATGCGCTGCCCGCGCTGTTGGTAACCGTCGTGATGACCACGATGGCTTGCCCTGTTGGGGCGCTCGCCGCGGGTGCCGACTGCAGCCAGCCCCAGGGTAACGTCGATCGCATGGTCTGCTCCAATGAACGACTGAGTCGGGCGCAGGAGGCGATGGCTGCGGCCTTTCGCACGGCGTTCCAGCGCGCGCCGGACAGGCCAGCGCTTCTGCGCCAGCAGTCGGAGTGGCAGACCCGCGTGCGCGATGTTTGCGTGGAGGTGGCCTGTGTGATGAAGGCCTTTCAGGGCCGCGTCGAGGCCCTCGAGTCCCGTTAGGCGCCGGAGCGATCGGGCGCCGGCGTCAACCGCCCCAACATCGCCGCGGCGTTGGCCAGCGGCCTAAGGTCCTGCCGGGCTCGGCTGAGGATGAGCGCGCCTTCTAAGGCGATGATCACAAACTGCGCGAAGGCGTCGCGCTCCGGGCCGGGTGCTTGGTCCGCCAGCGCGGCGCCGATGGCCTCTTCCCAATCGCGAAAGATTGCCGCGCAAGTCGCTGCGAAAGGCGCGTCCTCCTTGCCCAGATTCAGCACCACTGCGCCCACCGCGCACCCCTGGCTGTAGTCGCTCGCGGCGAGCCGTGCGCCGATGCCTTGGAACAAGCTCAGCAACTTGTCTGCACTCGGCGCTTGACCGGTGAGTGCCCGGGCGAGGTTGTCACGGGTCTTCTCACCGAACGCTTGCAATGCCGCCTCGACCATATCGGCCTTGCCCTTGGGGAAATGGTGGTAGAGCGAGCCCTTGGGCGCACCGCTTTCCTCGATCACGTTATTCACGCCCGCCCCCGTTAGCCCAGACCGGCGCAGCAAGCCTATCGCCGCGCGCACGATGTTTTCCTTGCTCGGATGCATTTGCGGGATCTCCCCAGGCAACGACCCGATCAGTATACAGACCGGTCTGAATCCACTCCCACGACGGCGCAGGGTGGATCATGCGGGCCACCCGCGGTAGACTCTGCGCCACAGGAGCCTCGCGCCAAGGGGGGCAGCCGTCACTGAGCGGGAAGGAGTGAATATGGAGCAGATGGGCCTGAACCGAGCCTGGGGAAAATCTCACCTGATGCTGCCCCCGGGTGCATTGGATCTGTCTTCGGTCAACACCCAACTGGCGCACCTGGAACAACTGTTCCGGACGATGCCGCCAGAGCGGCTCTACGTGCGCATCCCCAAGGGCGGACCCGGGAGCGGGGCACCGCGGCGCATCTCCATGGCGGATATCCCGGACTTGGCGAGCCGGCTCGCCGCGGACGAGCCACTGCACCTCCAGGCAATCGACCTGCAGGACTACGATCCCAGCTTCGCGGCCGCCCTGCGTGGTTTCACTCAGAAAGTCGGCGCCGAGATCGCCGAGGTGCTGGACCCGTCCACGCGGCTCTCCACGGGGTTATTCCTGTCGACACCCGGCGTCGTGGCGCCCTTCCACGCCGACTTCGAGCACAACTTCCTCGCACAGGTCGTCGGTGACAAACACATGCACCTGTTCCCGCCGTCGGACCTGGAGATATTCGATTCGCTGGCGCGCGAGCGGCTCGCCTGCGACACCGTACATGTGCTGGACAACTACCAGCCCTCTCTGGAACCGAAGGGCTCGGTCGCCTACCTCTCACCCGGGAGCGCGATCTACCATCCGCCGCTGGGGCCTCATTGGGTGGACACGGGCAAACAATCTTACTCGTTGTCCCTATCGCTCAGCTTCATCACCCCCAGCGTCACCCGGACGATGATGGTCCACAAGCTCAATCGCCGGCTTCGCAAACTTGGGATCACACCGGCTCCGGTGGGTCCGATGGGCCAGGGCGATGAGATGAAGTATCGGGTGGCGCGGGCGCTGCGCTCGGTGGTGAGTGGGCTGCGCGGAGGTCGCTAGCGACCAGGAACTCGCCGGGTCGCCAGGAGTTCTGCCAGCGCGGCCGCGTAGGCCTTGGCGACAGGGGCGGCTGCGAAATCCTGGACCTTGCGCAGCCCGCCGCGGGCGAGTTTCAGGCGCAGGTCCGCGTCCACGAGCAGGGACTCCACGCCGCGGGCAACGTCAGCGGGGTCGTGCGGACGTACGAAGATGACGTTCTCCCCGTCCTGGAGATGATCCGCCGCACCGCGTAGGCCCGTGGTCACGACTGGCAGGCCGGCGCTCATGGCTTCGGTGAGAACCGTCGGATAACCTTCCGCCCAGTAGGTTGGGAACACGAAGATATCGCAGGCGGCGTAGACCGCAGCGAGGTCCTGGCCGTCTACATAGCCCATCCACTCCACGCGCTCGGCCACGCCCAGGTCGGTGGCGCGCGAGCGCGCCGATGCCGCTGCCGGGCCGGACCCTGCCACCCTTAGGCGGCAGTGGTGACCGCGACGGGCGAGCAAGGCGAGTGCTTCCAGGACCTCGAAGATGCCTTTTTCCGGCATGAGCCGGGCGACGAAGAGTAGCACCGGCACTTGGTCCTGGGCCCGCCAGGTGGCCTGAGGTACCGGGACTGGCCCGGACCCGGTGTGCGGCACGAAGGGGTTTGCCACGAGGAAGTAGCGCCCGGCGGGGCGGAATTGCGCGAATTGATCGCGTTCCTCCGAGGAGAGAACCAGAATGCCGTCGGCCAGTGCGAGCAGCCAACGGGTGACGGCTTTGAGCGCACCGTTTCCGGGTGCGACCACGCGGTCGGCGAAGCTGCCGTGGAACTGCACCGCGATGACCCGCGCGAACCGCCGAACCAGCAGGAGCAGGGGGACGTCGCGCAGCAGGGCGGGCCAGTTGTGCGCAGTTTTAAGGACCAGGATGTCGAAACCGCCAGCAGCGAGCCGGCGGCGCACTCGCAGCAGATCGGGCAGGCGGGTGAGCAACTTGCGTAGCGTGGATTCGCCGCTGCTGCGCGCGCCCCAGGGTTCGGTGTCGATGTGCAGGCCTAGTTCGCGCAGCGCCGCAAGCAGGACCGGCGTGTGCTTGGGCAAGGGGCCCGGAAGGCCCGGGTGCGTCGTGAGGACCAGCAATCGGGTCCGGCGGAGTCCCGCGAGGTCCGAATTTGCCTCCGGACTGGGCGGGGTGAACTCAGGCAAAGGGCCGTTCCATTCTGGGATGTTTGGCGATCACAGGCGCTGTCTCGACGTAGAATGGGCGCCCTCGGGGCCCTGACTGGAAGAAGTATAGTCCGTCGGCACCTGGGCTGGACAAAATAGCCTCGGGCCGGCGTCCGTGACTTCGCCGCCGCTGGTCCGGGGCCTCAACCGAAGGAGTGCTGCCGCTTTGATCCGGGCTGACCTGTCCTCGCGCCACACCGGTACACCGCTCGGCGTGCCGCTCGCTCGCCAAGCGGTGTCGCGTTTCATCGCCTGGCTGGAGCGCTTCGGCGAGCAGTCCCAGGACAGCTACGACTTCTGGGCCTGCGGCTATGGCCGCTGGGCCAAGGGGCTCTACTACCGCACCGGTCGAGTGGGTCTGCCGGCGGTCGTGCCCTGCGTCGCACTGGATTTTGTGGTGCCATCCGCGCGGCGTTTCGTGCGGGCACCGCAGCGCTTCCCCATTGCCGATGCCCATTACGCGATGGCCTTCCTGAACTTGGCGGGTGAGGGTGGCGCTACCCTGCGCGATCGCGGCCTGCACTACCTGGAGGTGCTTGAGCAGACCCGATGCCCGGAGTTTGCAGAATTTTGTTGGGGCTACCCCTTCGACTGGGTCACCTGCTTTGGCACCTGGCCCAGCGGTACCCCGCTAATCACCACCACGCCCTACGTGTACGAAGCCTTCGAGACCGCACTCGAACTCACCGGCAATGAGCACTTCGGGGCGGTTCTGGAGTCCATCGGGCGGTTTGCCCACGCTGGCCTGCGCGATGCCGTTGTAGCGCCTGGCGTGAACGCCTGTTCCTACACGCCGAGGGATCAGCGGCGGGTGGTGAACGCCAACGCCTATCGCGCTTTCCTGCTCACCAGCGCCGGCCTGCGCTTCGGGCGCGCTGACTGGCTGGAAACAGCGCGCGCGAACCTAGCCTTCGTCTTGCAGTGCCAAGCCGACGACGGATCCTGGGATTATGCCTTCGACGGCCGCGACGCCTTCGTCGACAACTTTCATACGTGTTTCGTACTGAAGAACTTGACGAAGATCTGGCGGCGCACCGCGGCGCCTGAAGTCCTCGCCGCCATCCGGCGTGGCTTCGCCTTCTACAAAGCACATCTGCTTGACGCCGACGGTCGGCCACGTCCCTTCGCCCGGGCGCAGCGGCTGAACCTTATCGAGGGGGAACTCTACGACTACGCGGAGGGAATCAACCTCGCCATACTGCTGCGGGGCGTCGACCCGGACGCGGAGCGGATCCTCGAGCGCTTGGTGGCGATCGTTTGCACCGACTGGCTGCTTCCGGACGGGCACTTCGTGACGCGCCGCACCCGCTTCGGTGTCAATCGCATTCCTTACCATCGGTGGGCTCAGTCCCAGGTGTTCCGGGCTCTGAGTGTCTACCTCGGCGCCGTGGATCCGGCGGTGGGAGACCAGGAACGTTCCTTGCAGTAAAGCAGGTCGGCCCCTAGGCCGCCGCATCCGTATTGTTCGGAGATTATCGTCCCCCATGATGAATATTAGTATTTTTGGTCTCGGTTACGTCGGGGCTGTCTCGCTCGCCTGCCTCGCACGCGACGGTCACGACGTGACGGGCGTCGATATCGCCCCGGAGAAACTCGAACTGATCCGCTCCGGCCGCACACCCGTCGTGGAAGAGGGCATGGTGGACCTGATCGCTCGCGTCGTCGCCGAGGGCCGGGTGCGCGTCGACAGCGACACACGCGCCGCGGTGCTACGCAGCGACCTGTCTTTAGTCTGCGTAGGCACGCCTTCGGCGCCCAACGGAAGCCAAGACCAGAGCGCCATCCTGCGCATCGCTGCGGACATCGGAGCCGCCCTGCGCGAGAAATCGACGCCCCACGTCGTCGCCTTTCGCTCCACCCTGGCCCCGGGGACGGTGGAGGATGTACTGCGACCCCTGGTCGAGGCGGCCTCCGGCAAGCGCGATGGCGTCGATTTCCACCTCTGCTTTCAGCCGGAGTTTCTGCGCGAGGGTAGCGCCATCCGGGACTACGACGCGCCGCCCTTCGTCGTCGTCGGCGCCTGCTCGGATTTCGCCGTCGAACGCATCCGTGACCTCTTCGGCCATCTGCCCTGCCGCTTCCTGCGTACCTCGATCCGCGCGGCCGAGACGGTTAAATACTGCTGCAACAACTTTCATGCGCTCAAGATCGTCTTCGCCAACGAGACCGCACGCCTGTGCGAGGCCTTGGGCGTCGACCCCTTCGAGGTGATGAACCTGGTGTGCAGCGACACGCAACTCAATATCTCGCCCGCCTATCTCCGGCCAGGCTTCGCCTTCGGCGGCTCCTGCCTCGGCAAAGACCTGCGCGCCACCCTGCACCTCGCCCGTACCCGCGACGTGGAGTTGCCCGTCCTGGGAAGCGTTCTCGAGTCCAACAGCAAGCACCTGGAGCATGCCATTTCGAAGATCTTGGCCAGTGGTAAGCGGCATATCGGACTGGTAGGGCTGTCCTTCAAGCCGGGCACGGATGACCTGCGCGAGAGTCCGTTGGTTCACTTGGCCGAGCGCTGCCTTGGCAAGGGACTTTCCCTGGTGGTCTACGACCCCTCCGTGCACCTGTCGAAGCTGCTCGGCGCAAACCTGCGCTACATCGAGGCCACCGTGCCCCACCTGGGGAAACTGCTGCGCGAGCACCTTGAGGAAGTGGTGGCGGAGTCCGAGTTGCTGGTGGTCGCCCTGGCCGACCCCGGAACGGTCGAGGTGCTCGTCCGCGAGGTGCGTCCTGATCAACTCGTACTCGACCTCGTGCGGATTCCCGACGCTGCCGCGCTACGTGGCCGATACATGGGCCTGTGCTGGTGACCCTGCCAGCAAACCCCGTGGGGGTGCCCCGCCGACGCACCGTTGCGCTAATCATGCCCGCGCGCAACGAAGCGCTCACCGCCCACGCAACGCTCCAGTCCGTGTACGCATCGACCCGACTGCCCGATGAAATCATCGTGGGCGACGGCCGCTCCACCGACGGGACCCGCGAGCGCTTGGTGCAATTGGCCGACCCGCGCGTGCCCCTGCGGGTGGTGGACAATCCCGGCATCCTTCCGGGCGCGGGCCGCAACGTCGCCGCGCAAGCGTCGACGGCAGAGGTCCTGCTGCTGCTGGATTTCGGCAACAGGATCGGCCCGCGCTTCATCGAGGAGATGATGCGCTGCTTTGAGGAGGACCCCAGCTTGGACATGGTGGGTGGCGCCATCCTTCCGCTTGTCGCCAACGACTACGAGCGTTGCGTGGCGGCCATCCAGTTCGGTCCTCAATGCCGATTGGCCAGACAGACACCGCAGGAGCGGCTGCGCGCCGCGCAAGGGCGGTTGGTCAAACCCGGCGGGCTCAGTGTCGGATTCACCCGAGAACTTTGGGATCGGCTGGGCGGAATGCCGGACTGGCTGCGCACCGCGGAGGATAAGGTTTTTGGCCGCAAGGTCATGGCGAGTTCGCCCCGCGTGGCGTTGAGCGCGGCGGCAGAGTTGTTCCACCACATGCGCAGCAGCCCGGGCGAGATCTACCACCAGATGTTCACCTACCTACGCGGCGACGGGCGGACCGGGCAAGTCAGCGGGCATTGCCTGCGGCTGGCCGGCTTCTACGGTGCCCTGCTCGCCCTCGCCCTCGTGGCGTTGGTATGGCCTCCGGCGGTGCTATTGCTCCTGGTGATCGCGAGTGCCTATCTCTACCGGAGTGGCTTTCGGAAATTGGCGATCCTCACCGAGCGGCCGCCCGCCTGGAAACGCTTCTACCTGGTGCCTGCGGTGATTTTTCCCCGGGACCTGGGGATTTTGGCTGGGCAACTCCGCGGCACGCTCGACTGGCTGCTGGAGCCGCGCTATCGCGAACGGCTCACCACGTACCTCGGCTCAGCCCCCCCGGGTCGCTAGGCGCCGCTTCCCCGGCTAACTGGCGCCCAGCAGCTGATCGTAGAGCGTGCAGTACTTGTCGAGCGTGTGCTCGAGCAGGAACTCGCGCTCGACGCGCTCGCGCCCACGCGCCCCCAGGCGTTGGCGTAGCGCGGGATCCTCAAGCAGCGTCAGGATGCGACCCGCGAGATCGTCGGCATCACC
This sequence comes from Betaproteobacteria bacterium, assembly GCA_025356655.1. Taxonomy (GTDB): domain Bacteria; phylum Pseudomonadota; class Gammaproteobacteria; order Burkholderiales; family SHXO01; genus SHXO01. Next base: position 22,324 of record JANXRW010000027.1, read on the forward strand.
GGCGCGCACCAGGAAACCCGTTTCCCCGTCCACCACCAGTTCCGAGGTCCCGCCACCGTCGGTCGCCACCACGGGCTTACCCTGGATCATGTACTCGAGGATCGAGTTGGAGATGCCCTCGGTAAACGTGGCGAGCACACCTACGTCGAAGGCGCCAACGAGCGCTTCGATGTCGTGGTCCACTCGCCCGAGCAGACGAATGTAGCCCCGCTCCTCCTCCGTGAGCAGCGCCCGCACCGCCTCGAGTGTGGGCCCGCCCCCGACCATCACGAAGGCGACGTCGGTGCGGCGTTGGCGAACGGCTCGGGCGGCACGCACCAGGGTGGGCTGATCTTTGTAATGAGAAAACGTGGCCACCATGCCGACCACTAGCGCTTGCTCCAACCCGAATTGCCTGCGGCAGTCGACCGGATCTCCTGCGTGTTGCATGCGGGCGAGGTCGTAACCGGTACGGATGATCGTGGTCTTGTGCGCAGGTGCGGCGTAGACGCGTGCACCGGCGGCGGAGTTGGCGACGACCGCGTCGGCGGCCGCGAAGATCATGCGCGAGCGCCGACGCAGGGTCGCGCTAAGCGCTGGTGGCGCGTCCTGGACGATTGCGCTGACGTAGCGCATCCCCAACAGCCTCGCCGCCGGGAGGGCATAGAGTCCGGTCATCGAGTCCCAGACGGTGATCAGGTCTGGGCGCCAGGGTCGGCAAAGCGCCCACAGGCGCAGGAATAGGAGCGGGTCGTATTTGATCCGCCGGGGCAGGTAGTGGAGGCTCACCCGGGGCAGACCGGTGAGCTCATCGGCGAAGGCCCCGCCCACCATGGCCACCACGTGCACGCGGTAGTCGCCGCGGCGCGAGAGGACCTTGACGAGCTCGGCGCACTGGCGCTCCTTGCCGCCGGTGGCGAGGTTGTCGATGAACTGCACGATGGTTTTCATGGGCAGGGCTGACGCTTGGGCAAGGGCGATCAACCGACCATGGTGCGGAGACTCTCGCGCAGACTGGAAGCGGGCGCCCAGCCGGTGTCACGGCGTAGCCGCGCCGCGCTGCCGCGGCTCTCCGGGATGTCCGCCTGCCGCACGCGAGCGGGGTCCACGACGACGTCCACCGCCAGGCCGCTTAGCTCGAGCATCAGGTCTAAGGCCTCGCGCATGGACACCGCCTGCCCGGAACAGACGTTGTAGATTTCCCCCGGGCGGCCATGCCGGGCGAGTGCCGCCAGAGCCCGCCCGACGTCCTCTACGTCAATGAAATCCCGCTTCGGCGCGAGATTACCCACGCGCATCGGGCTGCGCACGGTGGCGCCACGCAGATCGCGGATTTGTTGCGCGAAGCTGCCGAGAGAGGAGCTCGTGGGCGCGTCGCGGCCCACGATGTTGAAGATCCGCGCGATGACGATATTCAGCCCGCGAACCCCGTAGGAACGGGCCAAGGTGGTTTGCCAGGCTTTCGCCACGCCGTAGGGGGAGATCGGGTTGGGTGCGAGATTCTCCTCGATGGGCAGGTCCTCCGGCCGGACCGCGCCGTACTCCGCTGCCGATCCGGCCACCACGACCTGGGGCGATAGGCGTTGTTCGAGCAGCGCATCGAGCAGGTTGGCGGTTGCGCGCACGTTCCCGCGGTAGTGCTCGTCCCAGTCACTGGAATGGATCACGCCCGCGAGGTGCACGAGGATGTCGGGGCGAAGGCGGCCCAGTGCTTCATTGAGCGCGCTGGCGTCGAGCAGATCGGTCACCAGGGTCGTGCCGCGACCCAAAACGGCCACTCGGTCCAAACCGTAGATGCTGGCCCCTGGCCACTGGGCGAGCAGCGCCCGGTGCACAGCACCGGCGACGAACCCCCCCATGCCCGTGACGACAATGACCGGATCAGCGCCCACGCGGGAAGAACCGCTGCGGGTTCGCCACGAACTGATTCTGTGCCTCTTCGTAGTCGTCCACGCGGCCGATGTCCAGCCAGTAGCAGTCGCTCTGCGCGCAGTACACGCGCTGCCCGGCCGCCTTCACCCGCAGCAGCAGGTCGGGCATCCCCAGCGCCTCTCCCTCGGCGATCAGGTCGCGGCAGCCGCGCGACAGGACATAGACGCCCATGCTGACCTGGTAGCGGTAGACGGGCTTCTCCAGGTAGGATTCAAGAAACCCCTCCGCGTCAGGCTCGACGACGCCGAAGTCGACCTTTGACTCGCGCTGGACCGTGGCAACCGTGGCCTGGGCACCGACCCGGCGGTGCTGTGCGAGCAGGTCGAGAAAGTCCAGTGTCGTCAGAACGTCGCCGTTCATTACCAGGAAGTCGTCCTCGCAGTTTTGCACCAAGCGCAGCGCTCCGGCTGTGTTGAGCGGCACCGCCTCGCGGACATACTCGATCTCGATTCCCCAGCGCTCGCCGTTGCCGAAGTACGCCTGGATCAGCTCCGCCAAGTGCCCGGTCAGGATCGTCACGCGCTGGAACTCGCAGGCGCGCAGCTGGCGAATGATGACCTCGAGGATAGGGTAATCGCCGATGGGGACCAGTGGCTTGGGGAAGTGCATCGTGTAGGGCCGAAGCCGCGTGCCCCGACCGCCCGCGAGGATGAGTGCCTGCATGGTGGATGTCCCCCTCCCCGCTAGACGTTGTAAATCTCGGGCTTGAAGGCGGCGAGATTGCCACGGATAAAGGCAATCGTCTCCACCAGGCCCTGCTCCAGGGTGTGCGCTGGACGCCAGCCGGTGAGCGCACGCGCCTTGTCGTTGGCGCAGATGAGCTTCATGACCTCGCTCGCCTCCGGTCGCACCCGCTGCTCGTCGCAGACGATCTCCACGTCACTGGCCATGAGGCGTTTGATGAGGTTTACGGTTTCGCCGACGGTGATGCCGATGCCCGTGCCGACGTTGATCACTTCCCCCACGCTCGCGGGCGCGCGCGCCACGGCCAGGAATCCCGCCACGGTGTCTTGCACGTAACAGAAGTCACGTACCGGCGAGAGCGAGCCCAGGGCCAGCCGCGCGCGTCCGGCCAGGATCTGACTGATCACGGTGGGGATCACCGCGCGCGCCGACTGGCGCGGCCCGAAGGTGTTGAACGGGCGGATGGTCGCCACCGGCAGGCCAAAGGAGAGGTGGTAGCTCTCGGCCATCTTATCCGCGGCAATTTTGCTGGCTGAGTAGGGTGACTGGCCCTGCAGGGGATGGTGCTCGTCGATGGGCGTGTATCGCGCCGTCCCGTAGGTCTCCGACGTGGAGGTGTGGACCATTTTTTCCACGCGCGCCTCGCGGCAGGCCTGCAGAACGTTGAGCGTGCCGGTCACGTTGGTGTCCACGTAACTCTTGGGTGCGTCGTAGGAATAGGGGATGGCGATCAGCGCGGCGAGATGGAACACCGTGTGGCAACCCTCCACCGCCTGGCGCACGCGGAAGGGGTCCTGGATCTCGCCGGCGATCACCTCGAGGCTGCCGCGGCGACTACCCACGCCCTCCAGATTCCCCCAGTGGCCGCGCGAGTTGTAGTGTACGAAGGCCCGCACCTTCGCCCCCGCATCGAGCAGGCGCTCGACCAAATGGCTGCCAATGAAGCCGCCTGCCCCGGTGACCAGGACCTGACGGTCCGACCAAAAGGTGGAGTCATCCCCGGGGGAGGGGCTGGCTTCGGTGGTTAGGGCCATGGATGGACTCCGATCGAGGGTAGGGGAGGGCGTTGGCGCCGCCCCTGGTGGGCGGGCACCGGGCCGCGCTCAGCGCGTGATGCGTACGTCGCTCAGGTAGACCCAGGTATCGCCCTGGATTTCGCGGTGGCGGTAGGAGCCCACCTTGAAAAAGTGTTGAAAGTCGTTATGCATGTTGGCTCCCTTGGCCTCTACCTTGGGCGTCGCCATGTCGTCCAGGTACAGGCGCGCCCGAGCCTCCGGCCCGTGACCCCAAGAAATTACCATCTTCACCGCGTGCCAGACGCCGCGCTTGAAGCCCGCCATGCCCACGGTCGAGGAAGTGGGCGAGCCGTAGAACAGGGCTAACCGGTCCTCGCCGTCGATCACCCCGTAGCCGATGCCGATGGGCGCGCTGCGGCTGGGAAAGCCGTCCCAGGTCTCGCCGCGGTTGCGGTCCGGTTGGTCGTGCCAGTCGGCGAAGACCCACCAGCGGTTGCGCGGCGCATCGGATACGAAACTCTGATCGATCATGAAGCGCCAGGAATAGGTCACGGTGTCGCCCGCCGCGAAGGGGTAGTCGATCGACACCTCAGCGCGCACGCCGTTGTTCTTGAGCTTCTGCCCCCCAAAGGTGCGTAAGCCCAGGTAGGGCTTCGCGGGGTCGCCGGCGATGCGGATATGCTCCAGGCCGGGAATTTCGATGTGCGCGAATTCGATCACGTCGGGGGCGACCGCGGCCTTGAGGTAGCTCACCTCGAGGTCGCGCAGGTTGCCCGTTGGCGCGGCGCAGGAAACCAGCGGCAGCAGGCACAGACAGAGTAATGAGGCGAAGCTTCTGTTCATCATGGTTTCCTTGGCGCCCCGGCGCGCGACAGCGGACCATCCCCCGCGCCGCGTGGGCGAGCAACCCCGACATTCTACCAAGCTACCAAGCGCCGAGGACGCTCGGGGCTCATCGCCGTGGCGGGCGATCATCGCAGCGTCGCCTGCAACAGGGCGAGCACGCGTTCCAGCAACCGGTCCTGGTCGCTACGCCGCGTGAACAGGTGGTCGGCCTGCTCGAGTGTCTCCACGCTGGCACCCTCGGGTACACCCCGTGAGCCGATCAGGGCAGCGACGTAGTCGCGGCTGAGGTCCGCGCCGGAAACGAGGAAGACCACGCGTGTTCCCCGGCGTTCAAGCAGTGCTCTCAACTCGGCCCTAGTCTGCGCCAACGGAGAGTCCGGATCCTCGCGCGTGCGCCCCGTGAGTTGCGCGCTGAGCGTGCGCCCGAGGCGGGCGTAGTCCACGCGCCCGGTGAGCAGGTTGCGCCAGGCGCGCGGGCTGAACAACGATCGACTCCAGTAGCGCTTCGCCCAGGCGGTGGCCTCCCCGCTCGACCCGGCCGTGGCAACATCCTGGAAGTTGATGAGCACCGCGAGCACCACACGCGGGTCGGCACAGGCCACCTTGAAGGCACTGTAGGCACCGGAGCAGATCCCCAGGAGCACAAAGCGCCGGTAGCCGAAGGCCGCGAGCGCATCCATGGCCTCGCGCGGTTCGGCGACCACCATCTGGAAGATGGGGAGGTTGTCCGGGCGGGCGGGGCTGTCGCCCACCCCCGAGAAATCGAAGCGCAGGGCTCCCAGGCCCTGCGCAGCGGCCGCGCGCGCGATGCGCACGTGCAGCCGGGACGGACCGACGTGGTGGATGAGCCCGGCGTCGAGCAGGATGACCGCGAGGTCAGCCGCCGGCTCCCGCGAGGGCCGCGTGAATACCCCGACGATAGAGGCCTGTGGCCCGAAGCGCATGATCTCCTCTTGCATCACGTGCCCGCTCCCACCCAGTCGACCAATGTACGCAGCACCGCCGCCGGGACGATGGCTTCGAGCGCTTCCTGGCGCCACACGGCTCCTTGGTCGTAGCTGACCCGGGTCACCGCGACATCCATCTGCTGCAGGCGCTGCTCGAGGGCGGCAGCCTCGGGGTCCTCGGAGGGCAGGTGCAACAACAGGGCGCGCGGCAAGCGCAGGTCTGCGGCGGCGCCGTCAAGAGCGGCCAGTTCCTCGGCGCGCCAGTTTTCGAGTGGGAAACCCAGCACCTCCTCGCGCAGCGTGTTCGGCGGGTAGCCCAGACGCAGTGCGAACTCGTCCTGTGCCGCGCGCCATTGCTCCACCAGCGCGCGCCCCGCCAATACCGGACTCCAAAGGGCTAGCGCGCGAAGGTCCGTGCGCCCGGCGGCGGCCTGCAAGGCCAGCGATCCGCCCACGCGGGCGCCGATCAAGGTGATCGCCGCGGCGCGGGTCGCGCGCTTACAAAACGCGATCGCCGAATCGATGTCGGCGCGCCAGTGCGCTAGGTGCCGCTTCTCGTCGTCGCTGCTGGAGTCGCCCGTGCCGGAATAGTCGAAGCGCAGCGCAAAGTGCCCCGCACGGGCGAGTTGCGCAGCCAATTGGCGCAAAGCCCGGTGACTGGCCGTGTACTCGTGGCCCATGGGCGGACAGAGGACGACGCTGCCCAGGTTGCGCCCCCCGGCGGGCCGATGCAGGCACCCGTAGAGGCGCTCACCCTGCGACTCGAAAAACGTCGGCTCGATCACCTCGCCACCCGCAACCGCCGTCGGCTTTGCGCTCATCGGCGCGGCTCCCGGCGAAAGAGCGAACGCAGCGCATCGCCAAGGCGCCCGCCAGGTGCCTTGCGGGCAGCCTCGGCCGCCGCGTCGTCGGGCGCCGCGGCTAGGCGCTGCGCGTAGCAGGCGGCGATCTGGCCCACGCTCTGCTGGAACAGCTCCCCGGGCTGCATGCGGATCCCCGTGGCCGCCTCGAAGCGATCCACGACCTTCATGGACAACAGGGAGTGGCCGCCGAGGTCGAAGAAGTTGTCAAAGCGCCCGACGCCGGTCTGCCCCAACACCTCGCCGAAGATGTCAGCCACCAACTGCTCCACCGGGGTCATCGCTTGCCCATCTGGGGCTGCGTTGGAGACGGTCGGGTCCTGCGGTGCCGGCAGCGCGCGTTGGTCCACCTTGCCGTTGGGGGTGACCGGGAGCGCCTCGAGCCACATCAGCGCCGAGGGCAGCATGAACGCCGGTAACTCGGCGCTCGCGAAGGCGCGCAGTTCGCCCAGGTCGGGCCGAGTATTTCCCCGCGCCACCAGGTAGGCCACCAGCCGCTGGTCGCCTGGTCGGTCCTCACGCACCCGTGCGCAGCACTGGCTGACGGCGGGGTGGGCGGTGAGCGCCGCTTCCACCTCGCCCAGTTCCACGCGGTGGCCGCGGAGTTTTACCTGGTTGTCCAGGCGCCCGAGGATCTCGATGCGCCCGTCGCCCAGAAATCGCGCCAGGTCGCCGGTTGCATAGATCCGCCCGTCCCCGGCGAACGGGTCTGCCCGGAAGCGCTCCGCTGTGAGTTCCTCGCGCCGCAGGTAACCTCGGGCGACACCGCTGCCGCCGATCCAGAGCTCGCCGCGTGCGCCCTGCGGGAGCAGTTGTTGGTTGCGATCGAGAATGTAGGCGCGCATGTTGTCGAAGGGGCGTCCCACGGTGACGCTCAAGGATGCGTCGACGACGGGGTCGATGCAGGCCCACACCGTCGCCTCGGTGGGTCCGTACATGTTCCACAACTCGCCACAGCCGTCGAGCAGTGGCGCGATGATGTCCGTGGGCAGGCGCTCGCCGCCGCACAGGACCTTCAGCGAGCGTTTCCCGCGCCATCCCGAATCGAGGAGCATTCGCCAGGTCGACGGCGTCGCCTGCATCACCGTTGCGTCTTCGAGCAGCCGCCCGAGGCGGCCCGGGTCGGTGATGCTGTCGCGGCCGGCAAGCAGTATCCGGCCTCCCACCGCCAGCGGCAGGAAGAGCTCAAGCACGTGAATATCAAAGCTGATGGTAGTGACCGCCAGCAGGGTATCACCCGCGCCCAAGCCCGGCCGTTCCCGCATGGCGTGGAGGAAGTTCACCACCGCCCGATGCTCGATCTGCACGCCCTTGGGCCGGCCGGTGGAACCCGAGGTGTAGATCACGTAGGCGAGGTTATCCGGCCCGGCGGCCGGGGCGGGAGCCGACGGTGGCTGGGCGGAGAGGGCACTCCAGCCGCTGTCCAGGCACAGCACGCCCGGATGCGCCGCGGGCAGTCGCCCGCGCAGGCTGTCCTGGGTGAGGATTAGGCGCGCGCCGGAGTCCTCGAGCATGTGCGCGATGCGCGCCTCGGGGTAGCTCGGGTCCACGGGGACATAGGCCCCACCGGCCTTCAGGATCCCGAGAAGGGCGACCATCATGGCACTGGAGCGTTCCATGAACACGGCGACCAGGTCGTCCGGGTGCACGCCGAGTTCGCGCAGTGCATGGGCGACTTGGTTGGACAGGCGGTCGAGTTCGCCGTAGCTGAGACTGCGGTCCTCGCAGGTGAGCGCTGGGGCTTCGGGCGTGCGCGCCGCCTGTGCCTGGAGCAGACCATGCAGCGTCTCGCCCTCAGGGCGGACCGCCTGCGTGGCGTTCCACTCCACGAGCAAACGGTTGCGTTCCACGGCAGGCAGCAGTGGTAAGCCCCAGACCGCTTCGGTGGGCGTGTCCACCACCGCGGCCGCCAGCACCTCCAACTGCGCAGCCAAGCGTTCGACGGTGGCGCGTTCGAACAGCGCCGTGGAATATTCCAGCCAGCCCTCCACCCGCGCGTCGGGGCCGGCACTCGGGTCGTAACAATAGAGCCCCAGGTCGAATTCAGCGTTGCCAGCGTGGGCTTCGCGCGCCCGCACCGCGACCTCTCCCCAGTTCACCACGCCGGCCGGCACGTTCATGAAAGAAAAGCTGACCTGGAACAGGGGGCTGCGGCTGCGGTCACGCTCGGGCCGCAAGGCCTCGACGAGCTTTTCGAAGGGCAATTCGCGGTACTCGTTCGCGCTCAGCACCCCGTCGCGTACGCGCCGAAGAAGCCCCTGGAAGCTGAGCTCACCGGAGAGGTCCGTGCGTAACACCAAGTTGTTCACGAAGGGCCCCACCAAACCTTCCAGGTCGTCCTGCGGGCGGTCTGCCGCCGGAACGCCCACCGCGATGTCCGTCTGCCCGGTGTGGCGCGCAAGCAGCAGCTTGAACACGCTGAGTAGCACCATGAAGAGCGAGGCACCGGCCTCGCGGCCGCAGGCCTTCAGGGCCGGTGTGAGCGAGGCTGGCCAGCGTAGGGGTACGCGCGCCCCTTCGAAGCGCTGAATCGCCGGGCGGGGATAGTCGGTGGCGAGTTCCAGGGGTTGCAGGCCGGCGAGCCGATCCACCCAGAAGGCCTGCAACCGCGCGAGGCGTTCCCCCGAGAGCCATTGGCGCTGCCAGCGAGCGAAGCGCGCGAAGTCTGTGGGCAGGGGCGCGAGGGCCCCGCTGTAGCCCTGCGCCAGCGTGCGGTAGAGGGTCCCGAGTTCGCCGACGAGTATTTGCATGGACCAGGCATCCGTGATGATGTGGTGCAGGGTCAATACCAGCCGGTGCCGTTCGTCGGAGAAGCGCAGCAGTCCCACGCGCCAGGGCGCCGCGGCCGCGAGATCGAAGGGTAGGCGCGCCCATTGTTCGCTGAGCAGCGCCGCCTGCGCCTCGTCGGCTACCTCGTGCGCGTTCAGGCTTGGCGCCACCGCCGCGGGCAGGACTTCTTGCACCGGGAGGCTGTCTTCGAGCACGAAGCGCGTGCGCAGGCTCGCGTGGCGCAGGCTGAGCGCCTGCAGGGCCTGCCCGAGCCGATCGGGTTGTAGCGGCCCCGCCAGATCAAGGAGCACCTGTTTGTTGTAGATGGCCGTGCCCGCCTCTAGCTGCTCGACGAACCAGATCCGCTCCTGGGCGAAGGACAGCGGATGGCGTTCGGGCGCCGCACTCACCGCACGCCGCCCGGATAGTTCGAGCAGCGCACCCAGCGTGGCATCCAGAAGTCGCCGGACCGTCTCTTCGCGATGCAGTTGGGTACTAAATCGCCATTCCAACTGCAGCGCGCCCTGAGAGATCCAGGCGTTGAGCTCGAAGACGTGCCCGCGGTGTTCCTCCGGCGCACGGCACCAGGGGCTACCGACGCTTTCCAACTGCAAGATCTGGTCGCGAGCGGCGCTGCTGTCTTCCATGGCGCCCTGGTAAAGGAACACGATCTCCGGATGGGCGATCGAGGCTAGGCGGCCAGACCCGACGGCGTCCCGGCGCAGGTATCGCAGTAGCCCGTAGGCGAAGCCGTGCGGGCGTACCGCGTCCAGGGCCGATGCGGCCAAGTCGCGGGCATCGCTCGGGTTCCGGCCGGTACTGGCCACGAGCGGATAAAGCGATGTGAACCAGCCCACCGTTCGGGAGACGTCCAGGTCCTCCGCGAAGCTCTCACGACCATGCCCCTCGATGTCGAACCAGACGTCCTCGGCTCCACTCCAGCGACCGAGGCTGTTGGCGAGCGCCCCGAGCAGGGCGGCTACCACCCCCGGGCCGCCGCGGGCCGCGAGCGAGCGCGTCGCTTCAGCATCAAGGCTCGCCCGCAGGTGACGGGTGTCGCCTTCGCGGTTTTCGGCGGCAGGGAAATCCAGGGGCAACCGCACCGGAGCGGTCCGGGCGAGCGCCGTCCAATAGTCGAGGTGCGTCGCAAGCTGCGCCGATGCCGCATGCTCCCTGAGCCGCCGGGCCCAGACGGTGAACGGCGTGAGGGGTGCTAGCGCGACGTCCTTGCCGGCGAGACAGGCCGGGTAGGCCTCGTTCAGGTCCGTCAGCAAGGTGCGCAGTGCGATGACATCAGCGACCAGGTGGTGCGCCACCAGGAGGAGGTGCCCGGCGTTGCCGGGACCCTGGTCGAACAGCACACCGCGTACCAGCGGACCGTCGCTCAGATCGAGGCTAGCCTGTGCTTCGCGTTCGGCCTCGTCCATCATCGCCGCCCTCTGCTCCGGCGCCAGACCGGTGAGGTCCATGACCCGGAGCGGTGGAACGGCACGCGGGCCGAGTTCCTGTATCCAGGTGTTCGCCTGCCGGAAGCGCAGCGCAAAGACGTCGTGGCGGAGGATTCCCTGCGCCCACGCCTTGGTCAGCGCCTCGCCGACGAATCCCGGTGCGGCGGTTGCTCGGAGCGAGATGCCCCAGTGGCGGCGGTGCAGCAGGGGCAGATCGAAGAACCAACACTGTACCGGTGTCAGTGGCACCGGGCCGCGCAACGCGTCGAGCGACCCGCCCGTGGATATTGGGGCGGGTGTGGCCGCGTCCAGCGCACGGGCGATACGGGCAATGGTACGCAGCTCGAAGACCTGCTTGACCCCCATGTTGAGGCCTGCGCGTCGGGCACGGCCGCACAACTGAATACTAACGACAGAGTCGCCGCCGAGGTCGAAGAAGTCATCATCCACGCCGACGCGAGGGACGCCCAGCAGGTCCTGCCAGACGGACACCAAGGTCTTCTCCGTGGCGCTCTGGGCGGCCAGGAAAGGTGGGCTCGGGTCCGCCCGCGCATCGGTCGCGGAGGGCAGCGCCGAGTCAGCTGCAACCCCCGGGCGGAGCGCAGCCCCGAGCTTGGTGGAGGAGCTCCCGGCCATGCGCGGACCCAGGTCCAGGGTGGACACGACGATCTGCGGCGAATTTTGGGTCAGCGCGACACGCAACGCGCGCGCTCCTTCCGCATGGGTGAGGCCCTCGAGCACGCCGGTGGCCGCCTCGCGTGCCATACCCGCCTCGACCCAGTTGTCCCAGTTCACCGACAGGATGCGCAGCGCGCGTGAACTCTGTGCCACCGCGTCCAGGTAGAGGTTGGCAGCCGTGTACTCCAGCCGACCGGCCCGCCCGATCAGTGAGGTGAGCGAGGAGCACAGCAGGAGGAATTCCAGCGGTTGGTCGCCAAAAGCGCGCAGCAGCGACTGCAGACCCCGCACCTTGGGCGAGAGTACTTGGTCGATAGCGACGGCGTCCTGCATCGCGATGAGCGCTCCGCCCGGCACGCCCGCCGCGTGGATGATTCCGCACAGGGGACCGAAGCGCGCGTGTGCCTGCTCGCGAACCGTGGCCATCGCGTTGGCATCGGCCACATCCGCGGCCAGCACCATGACTTCGCCGCCAGCCTGCTCGATCCGTAGGACGGCCCGGATGCGCTGTCCTATGTCGTCCTCCGCGCCCTCCAGCGACGCCCAGGTGGCGCGATCGGGTAATCCCCTTCGCCCCACCAGCACCAAGCGGGCCTGGACGGTTCGGGCGAGTTCTTCCGCCAGTGCGAGGCCCATGCCCCCCAGGCCGCCGGTGATGAGATACACGCCGCCGGCGCGCAGGCCGGCGTTGCCTGCCGCAGCCCCTGGTAGGAGGGGCAGCGGTTCCATGGTTTGACGCCAGCGCTGCCCCGCGCGGTAAGCCACCAGCCGATCGGGCGCCTCGAGCAGCGCCTCGCCTAGCACCTGATCAGGCCAGCGCGCATCCCGCAGGTCCACATCGACGAATTGGCAGCCGATGTCGTCCAGTTCCTGGGGCAGCACCAAGGTGAAGGCATGGCCCAGCGCGCGCTCGGGAACGATGCTCTCGTCCCCGGTCACCGACCAGGCGCATCCCGCAACTAGCGTCAGGCGCCGCGGATGCGCCAGGCCGTCGCGGGTCCAGCGCTGAGCACAGGCGAGGAGGTGGGCGAAGCCGCCGTCACCGGCCTCCTCCGGCACGAGGAACAGAAGGTGTTCGCCCCACGCCTGTGCCGTGTCGAGTTGCTGCAGCGAAATGCTCTCGGCGGGCCCACCGAGGTCGCGGATCCGCCCCGCCAGCAATTCGGCCGCAGGTGCACTGCCAGCCACCAGCCAAGAACCCGTGGGCCGCCGCGCGCCGAGCGGAGGCGGGCTGCGGGTCCAACCCGGAACGTAGTACCACTGGTCCGATGGCCGACGCGTGGGCGCGGCTAGCAGCGTGGCTTTGGGCGCTGCGTCTACCCAGTGGCGCTGCCGCACGAAGGCGTAGCCGGGCAGCGGCAGGCGCCGGCAAGGCGACGGTCCTAGAGTTGCCGCTCCGAGTTCGACGCCTTGCGTCCACAGGCGCCCGAGCGCGGCCCGCAGGATGGCGCGATCGTCAGCCGTATCGGCAGGATGGCGCAGGCAGGCCGCCACTACGGGGGCGGCGCGCAGGTCAGCCTGGCGCCGCAGTAAGCCCGAGAGGGTGGTGCCGGGGCCCACTTCCAGGAACACCGGGTTGTCTAGTCCGAGCAGCACCTGCGCTGCCTGGGCGAACTGCACCGTGCCACGAATATTTCCGTGCCACAGCGTCGTGCCTTGGACCTCGTCCGCATCGACCCAATGCCCCGTCACCGTCGAAACGTAGGGCAGCACCGGCGCCCTCCGCGGCACGCGCGCGAGCAACTCCAGAAACGGCGCCAGCATGGGCTCCATCATGGCCGAGTGGAAAGCATGCGAGGTGCGTAGTGGGGTGCACTCGACGCTGTAGCGCGCCGCGAGTTCGTTCGCTAGCGCAGCCACCGCCGCGTCAGGTCCGGCCACCACACAGAGGCGGGGCGCATTCTCCGCAGCGAGGCTCAGTTCCGTGCCCAGCAGCGGGAGCAGTTCCTCGCGCGAGATCGGCACCGAGAGCATGGTGCCGGGCGCCTGCCGTTGCATCAGCCGTCCCCGTTCCACCACCAGTGCTAGCGCCTCGTCGAGCGTAAACACCCCAGCCACGCAGGCGGCGACCCATTCCCCGAGGCTGTGCCCGGCCATGGCCGCAGGTTGCAGGCCGAGCCCCATCAAGAAGGATGCGAGGGCGTACTCCACCACGAATAGGGCAGGCTGCGCGAGCGCCGTCTGACGCAGGCGCGCCTCCAGGGTCGGCTCGTCCGTAGCCGCGTCGACGCAGAAAACAGCCTCCCGCAGGTCCACGTGCAGGAGGGGCAGCAGACGCTCCGCGCAGTCATCGACGACCGCCCGGAAGGCCGGCTCGCCCCGATAGAGGTCCCGGCCCATGCCGAGGTACTGGGCACCTTGGCCCGGGAACAGGAAAACCAGATTGGGCGGGCCGCGCCCGGCGTCGCCGTCGATCCAACTGCGCGGGTCGCGCAGTGCCGCGGCGCCGGCGAGGGCGCTTGCCGCCACCACGGCACGGCGCCGGGCGAAGCGCCCGCGGCCCTCGAGCAGCGTGAAGGCGACGTCCCTGAGGGCGATGTCCGGATGCGCCTCGAGATGGGCCGCCAGGTTTTCTGTCATGCGCTCCAGGCCCGCCGCCGTCGAGGCCGAGAGCACGAGGAGCCGCGGCTCGTCCGTGGCGGACTGCGCCTCCAGGTCGGGGGCCTCCTGGAGCACGACATGCGCGTTGGTTCCGCCGATGCCGAAGGAACTGACGCCGGCGCGGCGCGGGCCGGCCGGGCTCACCCAGGGGGTCGGTGCAGCCACAACGAAGAAGGGAGATTGCTCCAGGGCCAACTGCGGGTTGGGGGTGCGGAAGTTCAGGCTCGGCGGCAGTACCCGGTGCTTGAGCGCGAGCACGGCCTTGATCAGTCCGGCCACGCCGGCGGCGGCATCGAGGTGGCCGATATTGGTCTTGATCGAGCCGATGCCGCAGAACTGGCGCTCCGGGGTCGAGCGGCGGAACGCCTGGGTGAGGGCACCGATCTCGATCGGGTCGCCGAGCGGCGTTCCCGTCCCGTGTGCTTCGATGAGGCCGATGCTCTGCGCGCTCACTTCGGCCAGCGTGTGAGCGGTCTCGATGAGGCGAATCTGGCCGTCCAAACCGGGTGCCGTGTAGCCCGCCTTGGCCGCACCGTCATTGTTGGCGGCCGAGGCGAGGATCACCGCTTGGATAGGGTCGCCATCCTCCAACGCGTCGCTCAGGCGCTTGAGCAGGACCGCCCCGGCCCCGTCGCCCTTGAGGCAGCCCTGGGCGTCGGCGTCGAAGGCGCGGCAGTGACCGTCAGGCGAGAAGATCATCCCGTCCTGATGGTGGTAGCCCCAGTGCTGCGGCAGCGTGAGGGACACGCCACCGGCCACCGCCATGTCACAACTGCCCGTGATCAGTTGCTGGCAGGCCAAGTGCACGGCCACCAGCGACGTCGAGCAGGCCGATTGGACGGCAAGGCTAGGCCCGCGAAGATTGAGCTTGTAGCTCACTCGCAGCGTAAGGTGGTCGACGACGTTGGAGTAGGCCGCCTGGAACTCACCGATCCGAGCAAGCGCTTCGGGGTTGCCGCGCAGTTGCTCCTGCAGGTAATCATCGACGCTAGCGCCGGCGAAGATGCCGATCAGCCCCGGGTAACGGCGGGGATCATAGCCTGCGTTCTCGATGGCTTCCCAGACGACCTCCAGGAAGATGCGGTGCTGCGGATCGATGGCTTCCGCTTCCCGGGGGCGATAACCGAAGAACTCCGCATCGAACCGGTCGAAGTCGTCGAGGACGCCGTGGGCAGGCACAAAATTCGGCGCCGCGACCTCGGCCGCGCTGCGCCCGAGTGCCACCAACTCCTCCGGCGCGAGGCGGCGGATCGATTCGACGCCGCCGCAGAGGTTGCGCCAGAGCGCAGAGAGATCCGGCGCACCCGGAAAACGCCCGGCCATGCCGATGACGGCGATCTCGAACCCGGTCCACTCCCGTGTTTCTGACATGGCTCCGTTTGCCCTTTTATTGCGGGGGGCGCTGACGCGCACCGCGCTGCAGGTTGGCCAAGGCACCGGAGCGCCGCTGGGCGAGTTGGGGCTCAGCGGTTGGTTGCTTTGCGCCAACTTGATCAGGGCCGGGTTGGTCAGGGCCGGACAGGAACGCCGCGAGCGATGCAATGGTCGGGTACTGGAAGAGGTCCACCAGCGCGATCGCACGCCGCAGCCGCGCGGCGAGTCGCGACTGTACCTGGGCGATCTTCAGCGAATGGCCGCCGGCGTCGAAGAAGTTACGCTCCCGACCCACCGCCTCCACCTGCAGAACCTCGCACCAGATGGCGGACACCAGCCGCTCCATGTCACCGCGGGGCAGCCGCTCGGCCGGGTCCGTGCCCACCTGCATCGACTCGGGGTCCGGTAGGGCGCGGCGATCGAGCTTGCCCGTGGGCGATAGGGGGAGCCGCTCAATAAAAAGGAAACTCGACGGCACCATGTAGGCGGGCAGTAGCCCACCCAGGTAGGTACGCAGTCCGTCGGCGGCAGGTGGGCCACCAGGGGCCGCGCAAAGGTAGGCCACCAGCGCGGTGTCGCCATTGGCTTTTGGCCGGGCCAGCACGACGGCCTCCTGCACCGCCGGATGGCGCTGCAGCAGTGTTTCGATCTCGCCCAACTCGATGCGCAAACCGCGCAGCTTTACTTGGTGGTCCATTCGCCCAAGGAATTCCAGCGCACCCTGCGCATTGATCCGAACCAGGTCCCCCGTGCGATAGAGCCTTGCGAGCGCTTGCTCCGCGAAGGGATCGGGAACGAAGCGCTCCGCATCGAGCTCGGCCCGCTGCAGATAGCCGCGTGTCACTCCCTCGCCACCGACGTAGAGTTCGCCCGGCATGCCGACTGGTAGCAACTGGCGCCCCGCGTCGAGCACGTGCAGCCGGACGTTCGGCACCGGGCGTCCAATGGGGGGCGCCGCGCTGGCGACTGGGGCGCACTCATGGTAGCTCGACCAGATGGTTGCTTCGGTCGGGCCGTAGAGGTTGAAGAAGCGGCAGGAGCCACCCGTCCACCGCTCGGCCAACGCGGCGGGGCAGGCTTCCCCGACGGCATTGACCACACGCAGATCGGGGTAGGGCAGGTCGGGCAGGGCCATCAGGGCCGAGGGGGAAATGGTGAGGACCTCAATCCTCGACTCGCGCAGCAACCGATCCAGCGCCGGCCCCGGCATCAACTGCTCCGTGGTGCCCAGTACCAGCGTCCCGGCATTCGCCAGCGCCATGCTGATGTCGAAGGCCGCGGCATCGAAGCTCAGTGAGGCCAACTGCAATACCCGCATGCCTGGACGAAGGCCGAACAGGTCGCGCTGCGCCTGGCTTACGTTGCACCAGCCGTGATGCTCCACCAGCACGCCCTTGGGCTGTCCGGTGGAACCCGAAGTGTAGATCACGTAAGCGAGGTTTCGGGGACCCACGCCACTGCGGGCGTCGGTCTCCGGCATTCCGGCGCACAGCGTCAGCTCCTCTTCGACGAGGAGGCGCCGGGCACCCCTCTCAGGCAGGATGGCCGCTCGCGGCCCATCCGTGAGCAGCAGGCCGGGGCGGGCATCCTCGACCATGAAGCGAAGGCGCTCCGGTGGGTAAGCGGGATCGAGCGGCAGGTAGGCGCCGCCCGCCTTGAGAGCGGCCAGCACGGCGACCACCATGTCCACGGATCGTGGCAGGCAGACACCGACCATGACATCCGGCCCCACGCCGAGGGTGCGCAGGCGGTGCGCCCACCGGTTCGCGCGGGCATTGAGTTCGCGGTAGCTAAGCGTGCACTCGCCGAAGACCACGGCGGGCAGGTCTGGGTGCTGTTGCGCGTGCGCCTCGAATAGCTCATGCAGGCAACGTCCCCCGGGAAACGGGCTGCGAGTGTCGTTCCAGTCGCGCAGCCAGCGGCGCTCCCCGTCGGACAACAGCGGCAGCCGTGAGAGCCGCTGCTCGGGCTGTCGCACGACTCCCTCCAGGAGCACCTGGAAATTGAGCGCTAGGCGCGCGATGGTGGCCGGTAGGAACAGCTCCGTGCTGTAGGCCCATAGGGCGACGAGTGAGTCGCCGCGCTCCTCCAGGGTGAGATGCAGGTCGTACTGGGCACTGCCAACGTGCGGTTCCATCACTCCCAGTCGGACGCCGGGGAGGGCGCTGCGGGTGATCTCGGGATCGCGCAGGTCGAAGGCCACCTGGAACAGCGGCTGTCGGCTGGTGTCGCGCTCGGGCCGAAGCGCCTCCACCAAGTGTTCGAAGGGAACGTCCCGGTTCGCGTAACCGTCCAGTAGCACCTGCTGCACGCGCTCGAGCAACTCCACGAACCGCGGGTCGCCCCCCAAGTCGGTGCGCAGCACGAGCAGATTGACGAGGAGACCGATGAGCGGTTCGAATTCCCCGCGATCCCGATTGGCCACCACGGTGCCGACGAGCACATCGGTTTGCTGAGCGTAGCGCGCGAGCAGCGCCTTGAAACCCGCGAGTAAGGTGATGAAGAGCGTCACACCCTGCGCCCGCGCGAGCGCGCGCAGGCGGTGCATCAGCCCTCGCGGCAATTCGGATTCATGCTGCGCGCCGTAATTGCCCTGCACCAAGGGCCGCGGCAGGTCCGTGGGCAATGCAAACCCGTGCAGGGCGCCGTCGAGCCGATTGCGCCAGTGCTCGATCTGGCGACGGTAGTCCGCGTCCTGCAGGCGAGCCAACTGCCAGCGCGAGAAGTCGCCGTACTGGGCCGCCAGCGGTGTGAGTTCCGCCTCGCCGTCGCTGGCGTAGAGCGCGAGGAATTCCCCGAACAAGACCCGCACGGACCAACCGTCGCCGACGATGTGATGCAGCACGATGAGGAGTTCGCTGGCGGCTTCCGGCCCCTCGAACAGGCAGGCCCGCAGCAGCGGGCCACGGGCCAGGTCGAAGGGGCGGCGGGCGAAGGCCACCTGGGCCTCGCGCAGCGACTGGCCGTCGGCGAGCGTGTGCCGCTCGAGTTCGAAGGGCTGCGGGTCGTCGACCTGCTGCTGCGGTCGTCCGTCTACGTCCGGGAACCGGGTGCGCAGGGCGTCGTGCCGCTCCAGGATGGTCTGCAGGCAGTGCCGTACCAGGCTGTGGCGCACCGGCGCGGGCAAGCGCAGGCTGGCGAGGATGAAATACGCCGGGTTCCCGGGGTTGATCCGGTCCAGGAACCAGAGGCGCTGCTGGGCAGAGGCCAGCGGCATTTCCGTTGCTCCCGCCGGCGTTGCGACAACGGGGCCGGGTGCCGCTGACGGCGCCCTTGGCGTCGACTCGAGACGCGCTGCTTGGGCTGCGAGCGACGGGGCGGAGAACACGTCTCGCAGCGACCATTGGACGCCGAACTGCTCGTTGATGGCGGTGAGCAGTTGGGTCGCCAGCAGCGACTGACCGCCCAGGTCGAAGAAGCCGGCGTTAGTGCTGAGCACTTCGACGCCGAGCACCCGCCGCCAGATCTCCGCCAGTTGCCGCTCCACCGGCGTGGACGGGGCCAGCGCCGGCGCGCCATCGCGCAGCGCAAGCCGAGCCAGGGCGCCGCGGTCGAGCGCGCCGCCGGGGTCCCGGGGGAGGTGGTCCAGCCGGGTAACGCGCACCGTGCAGGCGGCACCCTGGGCGTCCTGGACCCCGAACCGCTCCGGCAACCGCGGGCTGGCGGCGCGTGGAAGTTCGGCGAACAGGTGCAGCCCGGCAGGCGGCCGCAGGGACGGCAGGTGGCGGGCAATCTCCGGGTTCGTCACGTCCGCGCCGATGGCCAGGCGCCCTGGGGCTTGCCGCAAGGCGACCTCCAGGCTGCGCACCGCCTGCTCGGGCGCCAGTTCCACCAGCCCCACGGCGCGCGCAGCTTCGCTTGCGGCGTGCTCAAGGCGCAGGCCCGTGTCGCGCCAGGCACTCCAGTTGAGGCAGTAACAATCCTCCAGCCCGGCCTGCTCGGAAAAGCTGTCCAGGTACTGGCCGGCGGCGGCATAGCCCCCGGCCATGCCGCCGCCAAAGACGCTGATCAGGGATGAGAACAGGATCAGGGCACTACCCGGGTGCTCGCGGCGCAACTGCGCGAGCGCCAGGGTGCCACCGATCTTGGCGTGGAAAATTGCTGCGAGGCTGGCGGGGGTCTCGTCGATCACCCGGCATTCATGGTAGCTGCCCGCCAAGTGCAGCAATGCGTCCAGCCGGCCGCCACAGGTCGCCAAGGGCCCGGCCAGGGCCAGGCGCAGGGCCGGCAGGTCGGCGGCGTCGGCCGCCACGTAGTGCACCTGTGCGGACAGCGATCGGCAGTGCCGGAAGGCGGCGACGCGCGCGGCCTGGCCGGCGTCCAGGCTGGGGTCGTCCTGGCGTTGGGGCGGCGGAAGGGGGGTGCGACCGACCAGAATGACGTGAGCGCCGAGAGCCGTGAGCAGCCACGCCGCAACCTCGACGGCGATCCCGCCCAGCCCGCCGGTGACCAGAAAAGTACCCCCGGGGTGCAGCGCGCTAGGGCGCGCCGGGGATGCTTCGAGCACCACCGGTAGCAGCGCCGGGACATAGCGCTCACCGTCGCGCCAGGCCACCACGCGCTCCGGTGCTGGCGCAGCGAGTTCTCCCAGCAGCAGGGCGGCGGCCACGCCCGGTGCTGCGGTTCCCAGATCCACGGCAATGGCGCGCAGGCCCGGGTGTTCCCGCGCAACGGACCGCACCAAGCCCAGCAGCGTGGCTCGGGCGCAGTCGACCGCCTCCGGGCCAGCGACCGCTTGCCAGCCGTTACCTGCCACCACCACGTCGATGTTTCTACCCAACCCGGTCAGGGCTCGCAGGCAACCCACGAGACGGGCGCACTCGCGCACCGCAACCACGGCGTCCTGCGCCGTCGCCCCGGCGGGTGGCGACGCCTGGTGGCTCCATAAGTACAGCGCCTGCACCGGCTCGGAGCTGCCGTCGGCTAAGTCGGCGATGGCCCGAACCAGCGTGGCGGCTTCGTCCGGGTCGACGCGCTGGGCCGGGTGCTCCACCGGCGCGGCACCGGCGGTTAGCAGGCGGGGGGCGAGGCCCTGCGCGCGGAGCGCCCGGACCACTTCGGTCGACAGCGGGCGGTCATCACCGAACACCAGCACGGTGCCGCCGGGGGGCAACGCACCCTGGGCAGCGACGCGGCGCCGCCATCCGGGCCGGAGGAACCACTGCCCTAACGTATGGGCGCCGCGACTGAGGATCTCCATGCGGCGTACTTGCGCCTCGAAGCGGCCGGCACTCAGGGCCTTTTGCAAGGCTGAACGCTGGATTTTGCCGATCGAGGTCTTCGGGATATCCGGTCGGGCGAGCGGCAGCAGCAACGCCGGGGAGATGCCGAACTCCGACACTACCGCGCGGCGGATCGCGCGTAGGAGGTCCGCGAGCGCGTCGTCATCGGAGATCTCGGGGACGAAGAACACAGCCAGGCCCTCGGCACCGCCGCTACGCGGGTCGGCGACCCCGCAGGCAGCCGTGAAGGACCGCGCCACGCCATCGACGGCCTCGACGGCCGCTTCGATGCTAGGGCCGGCATAGTTGATCCCGTTGATGATGATGACGGCCTTGTCGCGACCGGCGATGGTGAGCCGCCCGGCTTCGATCTGGCCGAGGTCACCCGTGCGGAACCAGCCGTCGGCGGTGAAGGATTCCGCGTTGAGGGCGGGGTTGTCGTAGTAGCCACCCGTCACCGTCTGGCCGGCGACCTGCAGGTGGCCCACCTGTCCTTCGCGCAGCAATTGGTCCTGGTCGTCAACGATGCGCACGCGAGCGCCGGCGACCGGCCGCCCGATGCTGACCCCGGTGTCAGCATCGGAGGTCGTTGCGAGACGGAAGTGCTCGTTGTACGTCACGCCCGAGGAAGTCTCTGTCATCCCCCAGGCGGGCAGCATGCAGTCCGTCGCTAAGCCGTGCGGGGCGAGCAACTGCAGGAACGCCCGCGCCGTGGCGGCAACGATGGCCTCTCCGCCGTTCATGGCCACGCGCAGGCAGGACAAGTCCCACTGGCGTCGCCCGACCTCCTCCTTGAGGCCGACTACCAAGCCAAAGGCGAAGTTCGGAGCGAAACATAGCGTGGCGCGATGGCGCTCGATCAGGTCCAGCCAGAGCAGTGGGTCCTTGAGCACCAATTCCGTCGGTGCGTGCAGTTGGCGGGCACCGACGTAGAGGTCCTGTACGTGGGCGAGGATGAGTCCCGCCACGTGGTCCATGGGCATCCAGTTGATGGAGATTGTCTCGCAACTCAATCCGATGCGTACGGCAGTTGCTTGCGACCGCGCGATCAGGTTTTGGTGCGTGAGCGGCACACCCTTGGGCTTGCCCGTGCTGCCCGAGGTGAGCATCAACAGGGCCACGTCGGTGCCCTTCAAGCCCTCGGTCGGCGCCGCGGGCTCGGCACGACGCAGGGCCTCGACGCTTAGCAGGTCGATCGACTTGCGTCCGAGCAGGCGCGCCGCGCCGCGCAGGTCGGCGAGCAGGTGGTCGCTGGTGAGCACCGGTGCGCTGCCCAATAGTTCGAGCACGTCGCCCAGGCGCCGCACCGCGGCGTTGAGCTCCGTGTAGCCCGGCGCCACCGGCGTGGGAACGGGCACCAGGCCCCCTAGCTGGCAGGCCCAGAACGCCTCGATGAAGTCGCGGTTGTCCGCAAGGTGAAAGATTACCCGCATGCCCGGCAGCAGTCCCGCCGCGCGCAAACCGCTCAAGGTCCGCGCGGCACGCTCGCGCAGTTCTGCGTAGCTACTGAACGCTTCGCTTCCGTCGGCTAAGTGGTAGACGAGGCCGTGCGGAGCCGGCAGTCGCGCGGCGTTTTCCAGTACCTCCGCCAGGATCTGAGGCCCCCCGGGGGGGAGTTGAAGTTCACCGCCGTCGATAAAGGCCGCGGGCGCATCCGCGGCCACCTCCTGCTGTGCCCCCTCGCCGCCGCCGCTCGCTTTCACGCCGACCACCCGTGGCCGTTGCCAGTCCGGCAGCAAGTCAGCGAGGTGAAGCGGGCGGGCCGGGGCGAATCCCGGCAGCGCCACCGCTGCAGCCGCTTCTACCCGCCGATCCGCGAGTACCTCGGCCTGCGCCCGGCTCGCCAGGCGATCATCGATCACCGGCACTCCCGCGAGCGCGGCCTCGTCCCACTGCCCGTGTTCGTCGAGCGGTACGGTTGAGATTCGCACGATCTCCGCCCAGGCGGCGCCGTCGACGGCGCGCGCACGGTCGCGCAGGCGCTCGGCCGAGAAGGGCTCGCGAGCCACGACGTAGACGACGGGGACGTCGGCGCCCTGGGCGGTAGGCCGAAGGATCGCACGGCAGTCGATGACGGCAGGATCGCGGCGCAGGGCGGATTCGACGCAGAGTAGGTCCATGGGGTTTCCTTCAGCGAACGGCCGGGCACGCGCACGCTCCGCCCTGGCTCGGCGTGCGGGTGACAGGTTTGCAGTTCAAACGCGCGGCGGGGCATGCGCATTGTCCCGGAGGGCTGCGGCGCCGTTCATGAAGCCGCGCTGCACATTGTATCCCCAGGCAAATGCCTGGCGCCGGTTGAACTCGATGCGCGGCAGCGCGAAGGGCGCGGCGCCGGGCAGGATGACCCCCGCGCAGGTCGAGAAGGCGGCCGCCACACCGGCCTCCGCGACCGCCGCCACCGCCTCCGGTCCGATGCGGCCGTATGGGTAGACATAACTGCGTACGGGCTGGTCCAGTCGCGCTTGTAATTCGGTCAGCGCGCCGTGCACCTCCAGTCGCAGTTGTTCAGGGGTCGCGCGCTGTAGGTTAGGGTGAGAGGCGGAATGGCAGCCGATCTCGAACCCACGGTCCTGCAACTCGCGTAGTTGCGGCCAATCCATGAGAGGAAAGTCGCGGCCCTCCTCCATGACGGGAACACCCAGCGTCTCACCGAGGCGGGCGAGCGCAGGCGCAACCGCCGCATGGGGGCCGTCGGTTAGCGCGGCGCACAGGCGCGAATGCACCCGTTCCCGCTGGTGCGCGTTTGCGAGGCTCGCGGTCCCGGACAGGCCGCTGCCCGGCAAGGCCTGTTCCAGATCCAGCGCCAGGCTCGCCGTGCGCCGCAGCATCCCCGCGAGCTGTTCCCACCAGTAGAGGCGCTCGGTGCCGACGTATTTTGTCACGACGTAGAAGGCCGCTGGGATGCCCAGGCGTGCGAGGATGGGGGCGGCCACTCGGAAGTTATCGGCATAGCCGTCGTCGAAGGTGACACAAAAGCGGATCCGCCCGGCGCCGGCGGGCTGCGCGGCGGCGCTGGGCAGGACCGGGTCGAAGTGGTGCAGCATGAAGCGCATCTGGGCTTCGAAGGTGACGGGGTCGGTGCCGCGCTCGACGTTAAACCGGGCGTCGCCGGGCTCCGCTGGCGCCACGCGGTGGTAGCACAGCGCCACGGTGGCCCCTCCAGCGCGAGCCCATCGGCGCCAGGACCATGCGAAGTAGCCGGAGGCGTGCAGCAGGGGGCTCAGGGCTTTGGCGAGCGTCGTGAGCGGCGCGATCATGGCAGGGGGAAAAGTGAAAGCATCCAACCCGTTAAGCAGCAGTCATGCCGGGCAGAACTGAATGGCGCTCGCGTGGCGGGGCGAAAAAACTGTGTCAGGAATGTTACCGAAAGGCTGTTTGGCCTCAACGGACCGGATGGTTCGGCCGATAACCCTAGCGTCCTAGACGGATCAGAGCGCCGCGTTCGGCGTTGTGCACACCGCGGTGCGTAAGCGGTAGCGGGCATTGATCCGCCCGAAAACAAGGAGATGAATACCATGTCTTTCATCGAAGGTGCCGGGCGTCTTGCCCCGCTTCGCTCGCTCGCCCGGTTGGCGGCCATCCTATTGATCGGCCACGTCTGGGTCGCGAGCGCAGCGGCGCAGGTGCTGCCACTGGCCGATTATCCCAATTCCCCCGCACTGATGCACGAGGGAAAGGAGTACCGGATCGTGCGCGGCGACCTCTATGCACGCGTGACGACCACGCTCAGCTTCGTGGAGCATCTCTACGACCCGGATGTCTATGCCAAGAATTACACGACCGTTGCGGGGGTCGTGTACCGCTTGGCCGGCAATGGCCAAAAAATTCCGGTGCGTACCCGCATGACCGAAGGGTTCGAGGGCGCGGCCACCATCCGTGACCTGATCGGGCCCACGCGTGGCTGGACGGCGCTGACGCTTTTGGCGCCCGGAGCACCGACCGTCCCGGCCTATGTCAACCTGTTCCAGCGCATCCTCGCGGGCAAGGCGGACTTCATCGACAACCGTGTCGAGCCCTCCGCCAGCATCGCGCACGGGGGTAAGACCGCGCTGCACGCCTTCGCCGTTGCGCCCACGGGCGCTCTCTACGTCACCAAGGCCTCGATGGAGACCGGACTCGCCTACTTCCGCAAGGGCGACAACTTCTACTTCAGTGGGTGGTACTACATCGCCAAAGGCCACCCGTTGAGCATCGTCGACCTCAAGGACCCCTTCCTGCCCAACTATCCGGGCATGCGCATCCTCTTCACCGATGACCTGCAGCCTAGGATCGAACTCAAGTTGGGCGACATGGGCGAGCGCCCCACGTATCGGGCTAGCGCACTGGTGCAAATGTCGACTAAACGCTGGGTCAATGTTCGGCTCCATTACTTCCTGTCCGATGGCCCGGACGGCCAGATCGAACTTTGGCTCGACGGCCAGAAGATCATCGACGCCCAGGGGAAAACCATGCCGTTGCCTGACAGCGTATACGCCAACGTTGAACTGGGCATCACCTCTAACGGGCCGGGCGTTATCACCGAGTTGTTCGTCGACGATATCCAATTCTCCGATAAGCCCATCCCCTGAGCGCACGGGGTTCGCCTAGGGTCGCCCCTCGAATAGGCAGTCATAGGCCCAGAGCAGCCGAGGCGCCTCGTGGCGCCACTCGAGGACATTCTCCACGCGCTGGCGGCCGAATTCGCCCATACGCCGACGCCGCTCCGGGTCGGCGAGCAGTTCGACCATCTTCTCGGCGAGGTCCACCGCGTCGTTGCGCTTCGCATAGAGCGAGGCCTCCTGGGCGGACACCCGGCCCTCGGCCAGGTCGAACTGCACCAATGCCTTGCCCAGCGCCATGTACTCCACGACCTTGTTCATGGTCGACTGATCGTTGAATACGGTCCAGACGTCGGGGTTGACGCAGATGTCGGCCGTGCAGATGATCGAGAGCAGTTCCTCGTCCGGGACGCGGCCGACGAAGGTCATGAAATCGTCCACTCGGCGCTCGCGGGCAAGGGCTTTGATGTTATTCGCATGAGTCCCGTCGCCGACCAAGGCGAATTGGATATCCGTGCGGCCCTGAACGTGGACGAGATGGTGCACTGCCTCGACCAGGTAGTCGAGACCTTCGGCTTCGCCCATCACCCCGACGTAACCCACGAGGTAGGTTCTTCCCTGGCGGTGGGCCGGGACGGGATCGACGCGTCGAAGTCGCTTCATGTCGGGCCCGCTGCGCACCACGAACACGCGCTCGGGCGGCATCCTGCCGCGTTCGATGGCGATCTTGCGGTAGGACTCGTTGGTGGCGATGGATACCTTGCAGGTCATGAAGGTCAACCGTTCGCACAGCAGCAGGAGCTTGTAGAAGAGCCCACGGCCGCCGAACTTGGTCTCGTAGATCTCCGGGCAGATGTCGTGGTGGTCGAAGAGGAACTTTTTACCGAAGGGCACGAACAACCAAGCCACCAGGAAGATAAGGTCCGGCGGGTTGCAGGCATGGATCACGTCGAACCCTCGAGTGAAGGCGACACGCAGGGCGAGCGTGACCTGCCAGAATAGGGCGCCTGCGTACTCGAGCAGGAAGCCCCCCTTGTTGGCGGCTTCCAACGGCAGCGGGTGCCTGTAGATATGCACTCCGTCGATGATCTCCTCGCGCTTCATTGCCCCTGGCCCGACCGGGCAGATGACGTTGACCTCGTAGCCGGCCCTCTGCAGTGTCGTCGCCTCCTGCCACACGCGCCGGTCAAAGGGGACCGGCAGGTTCTCGACGATGATTAGGACCCGTCTGCTCATGAGCTTGCTCCGGATGCAGGGCGCACGCAGCGCCGGTGCCAGATGTCGAGGTTGAGGAGGCACCACAGTGTGCGCTCATGATTTTGCTCGCCGCGCAGGTGTTCCCCCACGACGCGCTCGAGAGCCGCGCGGTGGAACAGATCGCGCAGGAATGAATCGCCTCCCAGCACGTGGTCGGCGAGGTACTCGCGCAGGCTGGTTCGGAACCACTCGTTCACCGGCACGCGGAAGCCTACCTTGGGACGCTCGAGGATGCCCGCCGGCAGTATGCCGCGCATGGCTTGCCGCAGGATCCATTTGCCGCTCCTGCCGCGCACCCGGAAACGGTCGGGCAGGCGCGAAACGAAGGCGGCGAGTTCGTGGTCCAGGAAGGGCATGCGTCCCTCGATGGAGGCGCCCATGGTCATGCGGTCGCCGCGCTCGAGCAGGTTGTCCGGGAGCCAACTCGCCTGGTCGAAGTACAGAATACGTCGCAGGGCCGAATTTCCCGGTGGCGCATCGAAGGGCGGGGCGGCCACGGGGGCTACGTAGGGGGGGCCACGATAGAATTCACGCTGCTCCGCAGGCGAGAGGCCACCGAACCAGCGCGGCAATCGCTCCTCCGGGCGCTCGAGCCCCAGGGCGCCGATGGCGGTCTTGGCGCGCCGGAAGCGATAAGGCAGGGAGTGCGCCAGGGGTTCGATCAGCGAGTGGCGCAGCACGCGAGGGATGCGCTGGTAGGGGCCCGCCCAGCGCTCGAACACGTGCTTCGGGTATCCCCCCAGGAACTCGTCGGAGCCTTCCCCGGTGAGGACCATTTTCACCGACCGCGCCGCTTCCCGGGCCAGCAGGAAGATCGGTACGTCGGAGGCTTCCGACACGGGCGCATCGCGCAGCCAGGTGATGTGCTCCAATTGGTCGCGGATGTCCTGCTCGGTGATGACCAGTTCCTGGTGTTCGGTACCAAAGCGGCGAGCTACATCGGCCGCGAAGCGCAGTTCGCTGTAGCGCTGCTCGCGGAAGCCGACGGCAAAGGTCTTCACCGGGTAGGGGCTCAGGCGCGCCATCAGCCCGACCACGGCCGAGGAGTCGATACCACCGGAGAGAAAAGCGCCGTAGGGCACGTCGCAGACCATCCGGATGCGCACGGCCTCCTCCAGGCGCTCAAGGAATGCACCCACCGGGTCCTCGGGCATTAGCGGCGCCCCAAGCGGCTCGCGATCCGCCGGCCTGAAGTACGTGTGAGGGATCACCCGCCCGGCGCGCCAAGTCAGCGAAGACCCCGGTGGCAGTTTGTGCACGCCGGCGAACAGGGTCGCCGGTCCCGGCACGTAGCGAAAGGCGAGGTAGTCCGCCACCCGCTCGGTGGCCACTGCCGCGACCGCGCCGGGCGCCTCGAAAAGGGCTTTGATCTCGGAGGCGAAGCACAGCCCCTCGGGCCGCTCCAAGAGGAACAGGGGTTTTTTGCCGAAGCGATCGCGCGCGAGAAACAGGACCTCTTGCCGAGCGTCCCAGAGGGCGAAGGCGAACATCCCGCGCAGGCGCCCGGGACAGGCTTCGCCCCATTGGCGCCAAGCGCCCAGGATCACCTCGGTGTCGGAGCGCGTCGCGAACCGGTGGCCGAGCCCCTCGAGCTCGCCGCGCAGTTCCTCGAAGTTGTAAATCTCCCCATTGAACACGATGGTCACCGTGCCGCTGGCGTCTGCCATGGGTTGGTGGCCGCCGCCCAGGTCGAGTATGGACAGGCGTCGGTGCGCGAGTGCGACCTGCCAAGCCCCCTGGCCCGCGCCAGCCATAAAGAAGCCCTGGTCGTCCGGGCCGCGGTGCGCCAGGGCCACCGCCATCCGCTCCAGGGCGTTACCCGGGCGTTGCCCCGCCGGAAGGACCCAGCCTGCTATACCGCACATCGCGCCGATCGCTTGACAGAAAACGGATGCAGATCGGTCAACGGGCGCTGATCGTTCAAAATAAGGTGGCGCACAGCTCCCCGTGAACAACTATGGACGTTGGGCGATCGGCGAGTGTACCCAAGGGCCGGGCGAGTTTCAACGCAAACCGCCGATATGCAACCTGTTGACAGGCAAGCGCTTCCCTGGGAGCTAAGCCGCCCGAGGCTAGATTGTTCTCCCCGCTTCCGGGATAGCGAGCGGGGTTCGAAGAGCGGAAGGCAGTGAGTTTTCGGTCATCTTGAGGTAGTCGAAGACCCGGCGGACATTGCTGGCGAGGCGGCGGATAGTCTGTGCGACGGATTGTGCGCCGCGGGATTTGATCAAGCCGATCGCGAAACGGCGCAGGCGGGTGATGTGCTCTGGGCCGTAGCCGATGCGGATGCGACAGCGATCCTCGTCGTAGGCCACGCATCTGTTGGGCATTGAGCAGCATCTTGGCGGTTCCTTGCACGCTCGGTGGGATGGAGTTCGGGGGCACACAGGCGCGCTCGGGCATCGCGCTGGAGGGCGCGCGCCAACAGCCGCTTGGGAGCACTGGGGGAGTCGCTGTAGCCGCCGCGGGTGCGGCTGAAGCGCCGGGGGTCGACGAAGCTCTCCACCAGCAAACGCTAATGGCCGAAGCGCTGCAGCCAGTCGGCCTGCAGGCGGCGCAGGCACAGCGAGAAGATGCGCGAGGCGAGGGGTTGGGTGATGCCACTGGGGCAGGGCCCCGAGGCAGTGGTGGGCTTGCATGAGTTCGCTGAAGCGTGCTTCCTCGGCGCCCTGGACGGGGCGGACGATGCGTTCCTTGAGCATCGGGGCGGCCTGGCGACGCGAATGTTACAGGCCTCCGTTATAGTCGAAGCTTGGAGGGAAGTTCGGTGGGCGAGCTAAGCTCCTGCGCCCTCAACAGATCCGGTGGAGGGCAAATCCGTTCGGGGTAAGCCCCGCAGCGGCGGTGACAAAGCGCCTTGCGTCCGCTAAGCTATGATCGGGTGATGCGTGACCCTTCCCAGCCGCAGCTTCGCGATCCGACCTTGATCCCTCCCTATGCCCTCGCCCTGGATACTTGCTAGCCCGAAGGCGCCGGCCCTGCGCTTGTTTTGCTTCCCACCCGCGGGCGGCGGTGCCGCGTTCTACCTTGGTTGGGCCGACGGACTCGCGCCGCGCGCGGAGCCGATCCCCATCCAGCCACCGGGGCGGGAGAACCGCTTGAACGAACCACCACTGCACTCGGTGGAGGCGCTCACGCGGGCCATCGTCCCGGCGATTCGCGCCTACCTACACCGGCCCTATGCCCTCTTCGGTCACAGCATGGGCTCCATCGTGGCCTTCGAGACGGCGCGCGAGATCCGTCGCCAGGGCTACCCGCCACCGCTGTGCCTGCTGGTCTCGGCCAAGCGCCCGCCGCACCTGCCGCCCGACCCGGACCCCATCAGCGGCCTCGCGGACGAAGCGCTGATCGCCGAACTCGGCCGTCGCTTCGAGGTGGACACCTCCGGCGAGATGCGCCCCTTGCTCGAACTCATGCTGGGCACGATACGCACCGACCTGCGTGCGGTCGAGACGCACCAGTATCAGGACGAGGCGCCCTTCGATTTCCCGATCGTGGCTTTCGGTGGCGACCGGGACCCCACGGCCAGCGCAGCCGATTTGGCCCAGTGGCGCTATCACACCCGTGCGGGTTTCCGCTCCCACCGGCTCGCGGGCGGCCATTTCTATCTGACCGCCGGGCGCGACCAGCTGGTCGGGCTGATCAACGGGGAACTCACCGCGCTGGGCGCATGAGCCCCTATGTCCTTCGCAGCGGCCAGGTCGACCTTTGGGCGATTCGCCTGGATCAGGAAGAAGCGCCGCTTGTTGGCCTGTTGGATGCCGAGGAGCGCTCGCGCGCAACGCGCTTTCGCTTTCCGGAGCACCGGCGCCGCTTTATCGTCCGTCGCGCGGTGACCCGCCAGATACTCGCCCGCTATCTCTGCGTCGATCCCGCGGCGATCCGCTATCTGCCGGGCCCCTTCGGCAAACCGGTGCTCGCCGGCGCCAGCCCGCAGCACAGCCTGTCGCACTCGGCGGACCTAGCCCTTCTCGCCCTCGCGGACGACACCGAGATCGGTGTCGACGTCGAAGCGATTCGCTCGACCCTAGGACTGGTGGAAATTCTGGGCCCTGAGGAGCAGGCGGCGCTCGCGCGCCTGCCGGAAGCGGAACGCGATCTGGGGTTCCTACGCTGCTGGACCCGTCGCGAATCCTGCCTCAAGGCGCTCGGCACCGGCCTGCCAGGTCCTCAGAGCCAGGCCCCCTTTCCGGTCGCGGCAGGCTCGCCGCTATTCCTGTCGTTGGGAGAGCGCACTTGGTGCCTGTTGGACCTGCCCGTGGGCGCCGGATTCGTGGCGAGCCTCGCCGTTGCGGGCGATGTCCCTCGGGTCCTGCTGCGGCGGTGGCCCGAGTGCGACGGGCTAGGCCAAGCCTAGCGCCTGTGCCGCAGCGCCGCGAGCTGTGCGCGCGTCGCCCGATCGAGTAGTGGTGTGCCCAGCAATAGGCCGACGAAGGCCGCCAGGATGAGGAGCTTGAGCAATGCAGGTCCCAGGCCGATCGCCGGGCCGAGGAACGCGCTGCCCAGCAGGCCGACCAAGCAACTCAGGCCCAGTATGGCCGAGGCGCGCGGCCAGTCTAGGCTCACCTGCCGACTGCCCCAGCGGCGATTGGCGACGATGGTAAGACCCAGGCGCAGGATGTTGACCAGAACATAGGCCTGGGCTGCTCCGGGGGCCCCTGCGCGCCCCACGAGTAGATAGTTCGCCGGCACACTCACGAGCAGGGTGACCACCGCAATCATAGGAATCGCCCAGGTGTTGCGCTCGTAGACGATGCCCAGCTCCATGTTGACGTTCACCGACGCCAGCGCGTAACACAGGCCCAGCCAGGGAAGCAGTTCGGCGGCGGGACCATAGGCGCGCGGGGCGATCAGCGCGCTCACCTCTGGGCCCAGTAGCGCGAGGCCCAGACTGGCGGTGGCCATGACGGCCACGAAGATCAGCAGGATCCCCCGAAAAACGCCCTGATCGTCGCCCGCGGAGAGGCTCTCGAAGCGCCGCACGAAAAAAATCTGTCCGAAGGGGCCGGCGACAAAGGTCTGCAACAGCGAGGCGAGGCGGTCGGCCAGGGCGAAGGTACCCACCGCGGCAGAGCCGACCAGGCTGCTCAGGCAGTAGCGAGGCAGGAAGGACAGCGCCGCCTGCGCTGCCGCCGAGGGGACCAGCGGCACGCCGAAGCCCACCAGACGCAGGAACAACGCACCGGAGAAGGCGAACCCGTTGGTGCGCAGCATGTCCGCGGCCAGCGCCAGGGAAAGCGTCCCCAGCGTAAAAGCCATGGCGTATATGATGCCCGGCACGCCCATGCGCAGGTGGTACACCAGCAGCGCATTGGCCCCCAGGAGCAGGACCATTTTCCCGCAGGCAACGGCGAAGAACGACCCGGCGCGCTTGGTGATGAGGAGATAACCCGTGCCGATCTCGAAGGACAGGGTGAACACCAGCGCACCCAAGGCAACGGCGAAGAGACGCAGGTGGGCGGTGTCTCCGTAGATGGCCAGCACCAGCTGCTGAGCCAGTGGGTAGGCCGCCGCCAAAAGCACGGCGGCGATCCCGCCAAAGCCCAGCAGCGTGGTGCTCACCACCACCCGGCGCAGGCGGCTGTCCTCCGGGTAAGAAAAGTAGTAGCGCCCCATCGCCTTGCCCACGCCGAGGCCGAAGATGAGTGCGACGATGTCCGAGGCCGCCTGCACCATGGCGTAGACACCGTACTCCTCGGGCGTCAGCAGGTGCGTGTACAGCGGAATCAGGATCAACCCCGCGGCACTGTTGACGAGGTTAGCGACGGCGTAGATCCAACCGAAGCGAACGATGGTACGGATCTCGCTCATGACACGCGCCGTCCGGGTGCCTCCGCGCCGGGACGCGCGCTATTCGCGGTCCTGCCCGCAAGGTCGAGGCTAGCCGCCATTCCCGCGGCGAAGAAGGTGAGCAGGCCGATGTAGATGTTGGGAGGGAAGTCCACCACGAAGCCGTTGCTCAGGTAGATCACGAGCAGGGCACCGGCGAGGCAACCCAACTCGTGGGCGGGCTCATCCACCGCCGCCCGGTCGCGCGCCTGTCGCAGCCCCCGGAAAAGCGTACGGAAGACCCCCACATAGAGCACGAAGCCGAGCAGGCCGGTCAGCACGGCGACATTCAAGTGCTCGTTGTGCGGCACCGTGATCTGCGTGGACCACTCCGCGCCGACGCCGGCGAACCCGATCTGGTACTTCTCGCGGTTCTCCCCGAAGGCCTGCTGCTGGAAACCTACCCCCAGCAGTGGGTTGTGCACCACCATATTGAGGGCGGTGGCGGCCCCGGCGATTCGGTTGTAGATCGGGTCCGGGTCGGCAATGCGCTTTTCCAGCACCTCGGAGCCGAGCAGGAAGGGTGCGGCTGCCACGCCGGCTAGACAGGCCAGAACAAGCGCCCGGCGCAGCAGGGGCCGCGCGCGAGGGTCGTGCATGAAGACGTAGCCCAGCGATAGCAGGAGACCCACCATCGGCGCGCGGGTCTTCGACAGCAGGATGGCCCCCACCATCGCGACGCTCGCGAGCAGGAGCAGCGCGCGCGACAACCCGTCGCGTGTGCGCAAGTAGAGCATCAGCGCGAAGAGCAGGCAGGCGTTGAGCACCATCCCGTACTCGGTGGCGTTGTTGAATACCCCGGTCGCCCGCGTCTGGCTGTGGATCACCTCCATGTAGGTGGGCACGAAGGTCATGAAGCCCAGCAGCACCTGGAGCGCAGCGGTGAAGGCCAGGAAGGTTCCCGCGCCCACCAGACACCAAGCCAGCCAACGCAGGGGCGTCGCCCCCCAGATGAGGCGGCGGGCGATGAAGTAACTGCCCAGCGGCATGAGGTAGGTCTGCACCAGGAGGGCGACGTCCTGGCCCAGCCAAAGGGCGAGGGGCCGTCGGCCAGCCATCGTGAGCAGGGAGGCGAGGGCCACCAGGAGGAAGCCCGCCATCCACT
Organism: Betaproteobacteria bacterium; assembly: GCA_025356655.1. Classification (GTDB taxonomy): domain Bacteria; phylum Pseudomonadota; class Gammaproteobacteria; order Burkholderiales; family SHXO01; genus SHXO01. The sequence continues at coordinate 55,409 of JANXRW010000027.1, forward strand.
TCTCCGCGCGGTCCAGCGCCAGGGGTGTCTTGCCCAGCGCCGCCTGCGCCAGCAGCAAGCCGGCGAGCAGCAGGAACATCGCGCGCTCCATGGTGAAGGCGGGGATGACGTGCAGCGTGTTGTTGATAAAGACGAAACCGGTTGGGCTACCCACGAGCCAAAGTATGCTCAGCGTCCGCGTTCCGGAAAGAACCGCCAGCAGGCCGGCGAGGCTGCCCAGAACGATGGCGACGCCGATGAACTCGCCCGAGGCCAGTTCGAAGCTCAGCACCAGCGCGAGAAGGCAAGTCCCGCCCCAGGTGACGAACGCACTACCGGGCGATCGCGGCCCGGTCGTTGCGCCCGCGAGCTTCACCCCGCCGCCTGTCGGCGCCCGGGGGCGTGATCAGCCACGGCCCCGGCGCCGAAGCAGCGGCACGGAACCGAGCTCCGGCAGGCCAAGGATCCGCTCGGCGGCGCCGGGGCTCAACACGCGGCGGTCGAAGTACTCACGCAGCATGGCGATGCCCAGTGCGAGCAGCAGGCCCGTCGGCAGGGAGAGGAGGATCAGTAACAAGCGCGACAAGCGCGGCTGCCCCGGCACGTCCGCGTAGTCCACCACGCGAACGTTGATCAGGCGGACGTCGGCGGTCTCGTCCACCTTGGCCTGATCGTAGCGCTGCCGGTACTCCTTCAGCGTAGCGCCCTCGGCTTCGATGGCCGTCCTTAGTTCGTCGACCCGCGCCTGCGTCTCCTCAAGGCGCTCCACGTGCTGAGCCATCTGGTCCATGGAGCCGGAGAGCCGCGCGATTTTTCCGCGCAGCAACTGCGCTTTGGGGTAGTCGGGCGTGAAGCGGGTCAGCAGATCCGCCAACTCGTTTTGTGCGCTAGCCCGTTCCGAGGTCGTGCTGGCGAGCGCCTGGACCAGGCTCTTCTGTCGCTCCGCCACGGCGGAGGTTGAGGACGCACGCTTGTACTCGGCCATTTGTCGGCGCAACTGCGACACCGTGCGTTCGCTCGACTCCACCTGCTGCCGGAACACCTCGCTGCTGCCACCCTGGGCATAGACCTTCAGGTGGTGCTGGATGTAGCCCTTGGTCACCGCGTTGACGATCTTCGCGGCCCATTGCGGATCTTCGTCGGAATAGGTGATGTTGATCACGCTGGAGTTCGTGAGCGCCTTGGGCTCCACTTGCTTCTGCAGCATGGCGACCCAGCGCTCGCGCGGCGGCACCTCGTCGATAAGTCCCAGTTCGGCCAGACTGTGCTGAACCTGTGCGACCGTGCGCTTGAGGCTGCTGTCCTTCTTGGGCCGCAGGTGCGGTTGGAGTTGGTCCACCACGCCGGACATGACGGTGCGCGAGCGTACCAACTCGGACTCGCTGGTGAGCACTTCCACCAGGTCGAGCACGGGAGCGAAGTTCGAACGCATCACGGGGGCGCGGTTACGTTCCACCAGCACGGAGGCCCGCGCCTGGTAACTCTGCGGCAGCAGATAGGCCAAGCCAGCCACGGCCCCGAGGACCAGCGGTGGGATGACCAGGATGGTCAGCTTCCACTTGAAGAGGAAGATGATGATGTCGCGTCGGGTCACGAGCCCTGCCCCTGCGTGGCAAAGCGATAGATGCGCTCCGGTACCGGGAACGGTCGCCGGTTCATGATGAAGCCCGCCAGTTGCAGCGAGGAGCCCTCGAGCGACGCGCGGAAGCGCTCCAGCACTTCGTACGTCGCCTTGGCCGGATCGAGAACCAGGACCGAGTGATCGGCCGCCATGGCCCAGAAATAGGGGTCTCCGCTTTGCAGCGAGCCCGCGTCGATGATGACTAACGGGTAGCGGCTGCGCAACTGGTCGAGCAATGGTGCCCAGGCGGCGAAGTCGCCATGTTTCTGCACGAGCGCTAGGTCCACGCCTGCCGCGTTCGCAGCGCCCGCGACGATGTGCTCTTCCAAGTCGACTGTGTTCGCCCCAGCCGCGGCGACCACCAGCGGGGTGGGCGCCGCGCCCAGGGTCGCGGCCGCACCCTGCGGCCCACCCACAGCGTCGAGCAGCAGCACGGCGTCTCCGGCAGCGGACACCGCCCGTGCCAATCCGATGGCAACGGTGGTGACGCCCTCGCCGGGCAGGCGCGCCGTCAGCGCCAGAACCGCCGTGCGCGCACCGAATCCGCCGAGGATGCCGGCGGCAAGTAGTCGGCGGCGAACGCGTTCGAAGGTCGCCGCCTCCGCGCTCATGTCCGGCATGGATCCTCCGCTGGCTGGGGCTCGGCCACTCATGGCGGCAACTGGTAGTAGGCACCCACCCCCAGTCCGAACGGGAGCAGGTTCCGGATGTATTGCTCGATGGCATCATTGGCCACGGCGATTCCGCTCTTGGGCACGAAGACGATATCCCGGGCGACGATGTCGAGCCGTGGCGGGGGCTGCTTGTCTGCGGCCGCTTGCAGGGTGAGGTCGAAGGACCAGTGGTCGAGCTGGCCGCCGGGCCGGTAACGGTAGACGCGCACGTCGCTCTCCTTTGCCGTTCGCCGGAATCCCCCCGCCGATGCTACTGCCATGAAGGGTGTGAGCGGCCCGGTGACGTTGACCGCACCGGGGGTGACCACCTCGCCGATCACGTAGACCACCGGGGTCTGGCGGGAACGCACGTTGACGGTCACCTCCAGGCGCTTGCCGAACTGCTGACGGTAGGTGTCGACGATCTGCCGGCGCATATCCAGGAAGGGCTGGCGCACGGATACCTGTCCGACGAAGGGCAGGTCAAGGAACCCGGACCGATCCACCAGCAGGGTGAGGGTGTCGCTGCGCCCGGGGCGCGCCACCGAGCGCATCAGCGCATCGATGCGCGCGTCGGCCTGTTCCACGGCCACGGTGACCACGGGGTTGAGGACCTGCCGCTGGCGGTAGAACCGCGCCAAGTCCTCCGCCAATTGGTCGGCCCGCTTGCCCGCCGCCGCTAACCGGCTGTTGAGTGGGGCAGCCACAAAGCCGTCGGGCAACACGAGTACCCGCTCCCGCGAGAGTTCCGGATGGTCGGCGACGTCCAGGCGGAGTACGTCGCCGGGGCCGATGAGGTAAGCCGTCGTCTCCAGGGGTGCCGCCGGGTAGTAGCTCACCTCGACGCTGTCGCCGGCCGCGAGTTCGGTGCCCTGCTCCTGGCCGGGCGGGGGGGCGACCGGCAGCGGAGAGGACGGCGGCGGCGGGCTGGCGCAGGCCGCGAGCAAGAGCACAACCAACCCGGGGAGGTGGCGCAACCTAGCGATCACGGCGCACCCACGGCGCAGGGCGAGGGCGGCGGCGACCATGGGGCGAGTTGCGGCCATTGAACGGAGGACCTTTGGAAAAGACGGAGGGACGCAGCCGCTGTAGCGGCGGGTTGCCGCCATACTATCGGCGCGCCCGCAAAAAAATGCAGTGCCAACTGCGGCTGCCGCCGCCCACGAACGGGCTCGAAACCCCTTCCCGTCGGGCATTCTAGCGACTTTCCCCGGCGCTCGCCTGCGCGGAGTGCCATGCCTGGAACATGAGCACATCCCACAGGCAGTGTTGCCAATTGCGGACCCTCGTTTGGTGCTCGTTCCAGCGCCGGCACACCCAGGCGGGGTCGAAAAAGCCCTCTTCGCGCAGCCGGCGCTCGTCCAGGAGTGCCTCTGCCCAGTCGCGCAGTTCTCCGCGTAGCCACTGTCCCACCGGGACCTCGAAGCCCATTTTCGGGCGATCGATCAATGGCGCGGGCACGTGCCGGTAGAGCACCTGGCGCAGTAGCGCCTTGCCGCGCCCGTCGAAGGTGTTCCATGCGAGCGGGACGCGGGCGGCGAACTCCACCACCCGATGATCGAGCAGCGGCACGCGCGCCTCCAGGCTCACCGCCATGGAAGCCCGATCGACCTTGGTGAGGACGTCGTCGGCCAGAAAAGTCACGAGGTCGAGGTGCATCATCCATCGGTCAAAGTCTTCGGGACCACGCTCCTGCGCCATGAAGGGGGCGGCCAGAGGGCCGCTACCCAGCACGACGGGCTCGTCCGCCTTCCAGTGGGATAGCAGGTCCAGGTAGAGCGCGCGCGGCGTCGCTGCCCCTAGCAGGCGCGCGGCTTTGGCCAGTTGCTCGGCGGGCCGGCGGCTGCCGCCATTCCGGTCCCAGCGGCCAATGACGCGCGCCGTGGGCCGCAGGGCTGCCGCCGCCAGTTTGCGCAGCGGGGCTGGCAGGACCCACAGCCGGGCGAAGCGCCGCGCGTCGGAGAACCGACGGTAACCGTAGAACAGTTCGTCGCCGCCGTCGCCTGAGAGCGCCACGGTCACGTCCCGCCGTGCCAGTTCCGCCACTAGGCAAGTGGGGATCTGCGAGGCGTCGCCGAAGGGTTCGTCGTACAAATCGGGTAGGCGCGGGATGAGTGCCATCGCCTCGTGCGGCGTGACGTAGAGTTCGGTGTGCTCGGTTCCCAGGTGCTGGGCCACGGCCCTTGCGTGCTCTGCCTCGTCGTAGGCGCGTTCTGAGAAGCCGATGCTGAAGGTCCGCACAGGGCGCGTCGATTGGGCCTGCATCAGCGCCACCACGGTGGAGGAGTCGACACCGCCGGAGAGGAAAGCCCCGACGGGAACGTCGGCAACCATCTGTAGGCTCACCGCCTGGCTGATCAGGCGTTCTAGCTCATCGACGGCCGCCGTTCTGCTGCCGCCCAATGGTGAGGACTGTCCGTCCAAGGCCACTTGCAGGGCTGACCAGTACTGCTCCTGGAGCAACACCAACCGCCCGCGGCTATCACGCGACACCCGCAGCAGGTGTCCCTGCGGCAACTTTGACACGTCCTTGTAGATGGACTGCGGGGCCGGAATGTAGCCGTGGCGCATCTGCAGGGCGAGTCCCGCGCGGTCGATCTCTCCGCGCCAGGCCGGGTGCGGCACCAGCGCTTTGAGTTCGGACCCAAAAAGCAATCGCTCGCCCAGCCGCGCAAAATAAAGCGGCTTCTCACCCAACCGGTCACGGGCGAGCCACAGCGTGCGCTCCTCGCGGTCCCAAAGGGCCACGGCGAACATGCCTACAGAGCGCTCCAGCGCCCCCCGCAGGCCCCAGTGCGCGACGCTCGCCAACAGCACTTCCGTGTCGGAATGGCCCCGCCAAGCCGGCGCGACGCCCTCTTGCTCCAGGCGCCCGCGCAGTTCGCTGTGGTTGTAGATCTCGCCGTTGAACGCGACAAGGTAGCGGCCGCAGGCGGACGCCATGGGCTGTCGCCCCTCGGGCGAGAGGTCGACGATGGACAGCCGGCGGTGTCCGAGGGCAACCCCCGCCGCCGCGTCGACCCAGCCACTCCCGTCGTCCGGGCCGCGGTGGCGGAGACGGTCGGCCATGGCCTGTACCACCCGTCCCGCCTGCTCCGCCCCCATCGCCTGGTCCAGAAATCCCGCGATCCCGCACATCGGTCCGTCATCCTAAAAGCTAACTGGATCTTTCGCCATGGCCCCTGCCGCAGCAATGCACAACCCCGGGCCGCATAGGCAGCTTTCATGCCCGGTCCCCTAGCCCGGTGCTCAGTCGCCTGATCGTTAAGGGTGGGGCGGAATCTTGAAGGGTTAGGATCGCCGCCGGCGCGGAGCGCGCTCCGGCGCTATGCGCAACTGAACCCACGCCGCTCTCAGGCAGGCGCACCAACCCCCCAAGTATGTCGGCCGACAGGATACGTGGTTCGCGATCCGCTGTACGCCACGACCTCGCCACGCGGGCCGCCTCGGATCCCCGAACGGCTCCAGCCGCAAGCCCGCGCGGTGCCTATCAAGGAATTCACGCCGGAATCGGGCGATTCGCTAGGGGTTGAATGTGAAGTTATTTCACAATTGTTGACGACTTGTGGCAAATCAGTCAAATTCGCGACCATGCTGCCATGGTCGAGTTATGGTGATAGATTCCAACGGCAACAGGTAGCAAGCACGCGGGCCGGAGTGGCAGTAGCCCAGGGTTTGCGTCGGTGGTGCCGCTGAGCAGGGACTCTTTACGGTTGCAGTTGTGTATCAATGTCGCTCGTCGGTGTTTAGATAAATTTGGCGACAGCCAATTTTTGGAGACCAAAAAATGATGAAATACAAGAACTTGTTCCTCGCGGTTGCGACTGCCCTGGCATTTGCCAGTCAGGCCCAGGCTGCGGTCGGTCTGATCAAGATCGACCTCGACGGTAGCAACGTCGTGAATACGGGTTTGATCACCCAGGACGCAACCAATTTCGGCGTCACCGCGCCCCAACACCAGTTTGACGGGTTCAGCCTGGGTAGCCTGTCGCTGGAAGGGATCGCTGATCCTTCCCTCAGCTTCTCCTTCGGTGTCGTGAACACCACGAACGCCACGGAGACGCTCAGCTTCACGTTTGTGACCAACATCGTGCCGATCTCCTCGGCGACCAAAGTCAAAGCGTCCTTCCAGGGCACGCTGACCAACAACACCGATGGCGTGGCCGCCACGGTGACGCCGGTTTCCGGCGCTATCGCCAAGGCCTACGCCGTAACCCCCATCCCCATCACGGCGATTCCCTTGGGCGTCGACTTGGGCGGCCCGCTGACCACGGGTGCGGTGCCCTCGGGTACCCAAGTGAATTATGGCCCGACGCCACTCTACTCGCCTGGTCCCGGTGCCGGCACCTTCACGGCCGGCCCCACGCCGGCAACGAGCTTTAGCTACCTGGCGTATACGGTGAACTTCACGCTGACGGCGGGTGATTCCTTCTCGGCTAACGGCCGCGTGGAACTCCTTCCGGTCCCCGAACCCGAGTCCGCTCTCATGCTCGTGCTGGGCTTGGCAGGCGTGGGCTTCGCCATGCGTCGCCGCATCGCCTAAGCTCGCTAGCCGTCGGTTGAACCAACGGGCCGCCTTCGGGCGGCCCGTTGCTTTTGATGGCGCAGGCTGCTACCGCCTCCCTCGACCACAGGCCTTCGCATCGGGGATGGATACCGCAAGGCTAGCACCGAGTTGCATTCATAAATTACCGGTGAATGCGGTCGATGTGGAATCGACGACATTTAACCTGAGTGTCGGGGAGCGCGAGCCGTTGGGCAACTGGGTCCGTCGTTCCACCAGGGAGCAACGGTTGGCGTTTCGGGCAAGGGTTTTGTCGTTGTTGCTCGAGAATCCGTCCGTGGCTGCGTGTGCGCGAGCCCATGACGCCGCGGCGCTGACGGTGCGCAAAATCCCGCGACCGCTTCCTGGGGCAGCCCGTCGTTGCGCCGATCGGAGAGCTCGATGAGCTTGCCGGCGACCCCCCGCCTGCCCTACAACGACAGCGGCTGCGTCAAGTCCACGCCCGGCAGCACGGCCTCGAGCAGGTCGACTAGTTGGGATGCGGTGGCGGCGGCCAGTGATCCGCCCGGGTGGCGCACGCGGCCGTTCCCCAGCACGCCGCGCAGGCGCAGGATCTCCTTGCGTACGGCCACACCGGGCTGCTGCTCGAACACGATGAGCGGCAGAAACCGGGTGTAGATCTCCCGGGCGCGCGTCCACTGGCCCCCTCGGGCTGCGGCCACGAGCGCTTGCAGTACCTCGGGAAAAGCGAAGCCGGTGTTGAATCCGCTGGAGCCGGCCTCGAGGTCGAACAGGCCGTAGAGTGCGCCGAGGCCCCCCAATACCGGGACCTCGCGTGACTCCATGCCCGCGCGCAGGACACGGATCTTCGACGCTGTCGGGACGGCCTCCTCCTTGATGCAAGCCACCCGGGGTAGTTCGCGCACCAGTTTGAGCAGCAGCGGGATCCCCATGTGCACGCCGGTGGAGGCGGGGTGGTCCTGCACGACCAAGGCGATGTGGATGGCCTCGCTGATCCGGCTGTAGTACTCGAAGATGCGCTCGTCCGAGGGCACGGCTTCGGCCGCCGGCGTCACCATGACCGCCGAGGCCCCCAGGTCCTGCGCCATCTGGCTCAAGGCGACTGCGGCGCCGGTGCCGGTGTGGCTCGTGCCCACCACGACTGGCACCTTGCCCTCAGCGGCGCGTACCGCCACTCGGATCACCTCCTCGCGCTCCTGGTCCAGCAGTCGGTTGGCCTCGCCGAGCACGCCCAGGATCGTGATGCCGTCGACTCCCAAGCGCACCATGAAGCGCACCAGCCGGTCCAGCGACTCCGGGTCCAGTGCTTCGTGTTCATCAAAAGGGGTTGCGAGGATGGGGATAACCCCCTCGAAGCTGGGTTGCTGCGCCATGGAAGGCTCCGCGGTCTGGTTGAACGCCGGATTCTGGGGGGTGCCCGCGCGACTGTAAAGCGCCCCTCCGGCCCGTGTCCCCACCGAAACGCCCGGCCCGTGCCGAACCCGGTTACACCCCGCGCGGGAAGGGCTACTCGAACGGAGCGCGCGGGGGTCATGAAGGACGGTGACCTGCGAATTCCCCGAATGCGCACCCGTTGCCCCTAACGGGGGCAAGGTACTGCCCCCCCCCCCCCCGTCTGGACCCTGCGACGGGAGAGGCGCGCGTGGGCGGGCGTGAGGCCCCTACTTGTCCGCCCAGGAGGCGCCTACCCGCGCCTCCACCAGCCCCTCGAGGGTTGCCTGCGGGAATAGGGCGCGCATGCCCGCGCGCATACTCTCGCACAGCCTCAGCGCGGCGACCGGCGCGATTTCCTGCGCGCACTCCAGCACGATCTCGTCATGAATCACCGCCACGGGGAAGGCGTCGATGTCCCGCAGGGCCATCTCCAGGGCCTGCAGTGCCGCCAGCATCACTTCCGCCGCGCTGCCCTGCACCGGGAAGTTGTACACACTCGGCAGGCTGATGTCCTCCCGGGTTTGCCAGCGCAGCACGCGGCCGGCCACCGTGGATACCTGCAGGCTGCGCGCGGCCTCCTGCGCGCTGCGTCGGTGCCAGGACCGAAAGCCCGGGTAGGCGTCGAACCAGGCTTCGCGGTAGGCCGCCGCCTGCGCCTCGGTGATGTTCACGCCGTAGGAGGCGGCGGCATAGGCGCGCAGGCCACGCGCACCTTGCCCGAAGAGCAACCCAAAGTTCACCGCCTTGGCCAACTGGCGTTCCGCCGCGGAGACCTCCTCCTCCGGTTTGCCCAGGATCATGGCGCCGGTGAGCCGATGCGTGTCCTGCCCTCGGGCGTAGGCCTCGAGTAGCAGCGGCTCAGGAGCCAAGTGCGCGGCGGTGCGCAGTTCGACCTGGGAGTAATCCGCAATCACCAGGCAACGTCCTGGCGGCGCCCGGAACAGGCTGCGATAGGCGCGCTCGCGGGGGATCTGGTGCAGGTTGGGGTGGCCACAGCTCATACGCCCGGTGTTGGTGCCGGCCAGGCTGTAGCGCGGATGCAGCCGTCCGGTGCGCGGGTGCACGTGCGCGCCCAGTGCCATGCCAAAGGCCGAGAGCTTCTTGTCCAGATCCTTGAACGGGAGTAGCCGGTCCGTCACTAGGCTCCGCGCGGTCTCGCCCAACAGATCCAGGTTGCGCAGGAACTCATCGGCGCCGGTGCGCAACTGGCCGCCGGGGGTGCGCGGCCAGCGCGCCGGCGTCGCGCCCAGTTCCCGCGCCACCCAGTGACCGAGTTGACGGCCGCTAGAGGGATTTATGCCCCCCAGGGCCTGGGCGAGATCCAGCGCCAGCGCGTCGCGCCGGCGGGCGATGCCCTCCACCAGCACGTGGAGCCCCCCTCGGTCGAAGCCGATGCCGTGCAGTTCCATGTCCAAAAGGGCCAACTGCGCGTTGCGCTGCAGTTGGTAGACCCGCGTGCGCTGCGCTTCGCGCAACCTTCCCACCAGGATCGGGAAGATCTGTCGCACGCAGAGCGCGTCTAAGGCGGCGTAACGCAGTTGTTCGGGCGCCAAGGCGCCACTCCAGTCCGAGATCTGCAGCGACTTGTCCAATTCCAGACGGAGTAATTCCTGCGCCAGGCGCGCCAGCGAGACACGGCGGTTGGTCAGCGCATGCCAGGCCAAGAGGCTGCAGTGCAGGACCATACGCACCCCGGCGGCGGCCAGGAAACTCATGTCGAAGCTGGCGTTGTGCGCCACGGCAGCCAGCGGCAACAGGGCGTCGCGAAGCGCACCCAGGCCACCGACGGCTGGCAGGTCTATCACCAGGACGGGCGAGACGCCGTCGCTCAGCGACAGCAGACGGGCCTGCGCCTCCAGGGGGTCGAGTCCAGTGGTCTCCAGGTCCAGTCCGACCGGACTGTGCAGTGCAGCTATCGCTTCGCGGGCGATTTGCACTTGGTCGATGTGCCGCCACTGCACCTCCAACCCGGGGCTGGCCGCGGTCTGGGGCCGGTCGAAGCCGGGCAGAATTTCCTGTCGCATACACCGATGTTACCCGCGACCGGCACCCCGGGCCCTCATGCCTTAAAATAGGGGACTTCCTCTACCGCGAGAGCGTCGGTCATGCAATTCCTGGGGATCGGCGTTCACCTGCTGATCGCGCTGTTCTTCGCCGTTCATGCGGTGCGCACCGGACGCGAGTTGTTCTGGCTGTTCATCCTCTTCTCCTTCCCGCTGCTCGGTAGCCTGGTCTACTTCATCGTCGTGTTTCTGCCTACCTCGGGCGTCGACCATGGCCTGCGCAAGGCGGCCTCAGCGGCGGCGCGTGGGCTTGATCCAGGACGGGAACTGCGCGAAGCTCGAGACGCCTGTGCGCTCACGCCCACTGCACAGAACCATATGCGTCTCGCCAACGCACTGCTGACCGCGGGGCAGGCCGCGGAGGCAGCCCGCGAATTCGAGCAATGCCGGCGCGGCCCCTTCGCTAGCGATCCGGAGATCGGTTTTTGGGCTGCCCGGGCGCACGTGGCTGCCGGCCAAGCACAGACCGCCCTGCCGCTCTTGGAGGCCATCGCGCGTGAGCACCCCGGGTTTCGCGCGGAGTCGGTCTGCCTGGCCCTGGCGGGGGCCCGCGCCCGGTTGGGCCAGCAGCAGGAGGCGGGCGAGGGGTTCCGTTTGGCGGTGCAACGGTTTGGGACGGTCGAGGCGCGTGCAGAGCTTGCCATCTGGGCCGCAGGTGTGGGCGATTTCGCCACTGCGCAGGCCGAGCGTGGGGAGATGGACCGCAGTGCGAAGCACTGGCCGCGCCGGACTCGGGCGTTGCACGAGGGCACCTTCGCGCGGGTTGATGCCGCCCTGCAGGCCGCGAGGCGCCGTTCCTAGGGGCTTTGCGGGCGCCGCGCCCGACCGTGGCATCATCCCTCCCAGGGGGCTTGCATTATCGGCAGGCCCACGTCGTTTTCATTGCCGCAACCAGGGGTCTACTTTTGGCTAAACCAAATTACCAGTTTGAAAAGCGGCAGAGAGATCTGGCCAAGAAGAATCGCCAGGAAGCCAAGCGCCTGCAGAAGCTCGCGGCCAAGGCAGGATCTCCCGAGGGCGCGGCCCCGGGGGATGAGGAGGCCGAACCGGACGCCGAAACCGAGGTGGCGGGGAGCGGCACGCCGGCCGCTGGTTCAGGCGCCTGAGCCGACGACACACCTCAGAGCTTACGCACTCAGCCCTGGTTGTCCCAGTCGGCGTCCTGATGCCAGGTGCGCCCGTCGCGCTCGATCAGGGCCACTGCCGCCGAGGGCCCCCAGCTGCCGGCCGAGTAGGCCTTCGGGCCATCGCCGCTGTCTGCCCAGGCGCTCAGAATGGGGTCCGCCCACCGCCAAGCCGCCTCCACTTCGTCCCGGCGCATGAACAGGGTCTGATCGCCCCGCAGCACGTCGATGAGCAAGCGTTCATATGCGTCCGGGTTGTGGAAGCCAAAGGCTGAGGCGAAGCTCATGTCCAGAGGCATTTGGCGCAGGCGCATCCCGCCGGGCCCGGGATCCTTGATCATGATCCAGAGTTTCACGCCCTCGTCGGGCTGCAAGCGGATGACCAGGTGATTGGCGTGGATGGGACCGGAGCGCTGCTCGAAGACCGAGTGGGGAATTCCGCGGAAGGCGATCACGATCTCCGACACCCGCTGCGCCAAGCGCTTACCCGTACGCAAGTAGAACGGCACGCCCGCCCAGCGCCAGTTGGCGATCTCCGCCCGCAGCGCGACGAAGGTCTCCGTACGAGTGGCCGGGTCACCCACTTCATCCAAGTAGCCGGGGACCGCGACTCCGCTCGACGAGCCCGCACGGTACTGGCCGCGAACGGTCAGGGCTGCTGCCCGGCTGGCGTCGAAGGGCTGCAGCGCCTGCAGGACCTTGAGCTTCTCGTCGCGCACACCGCCCGCGCCCAGTGAGGAGGGCGGTTCCATGGCCGTGAGGCACAACAGTTGCAGGATGTGGTTCTGCATCATGTCACGCAGCGCCCCGGAGCGGTCGTAATAGTCGCCCCGGCCCTCCACGCCTAAGGTCTCGGCCACCGTGATCTCCACGTGATCGATGTGGGTGCTGTTCCACAAGGGTTCGAACAGTGCATTGGCGAAGCGCAGCGCCATGAGGTTCTGCACCGTTTCCTTGCCCAAGTAGTGATCGATACGGTAGATGGCGTTCTCGGGGAACACCGCTCCAATAGCGTCATTGACTTCGCAGGCTGAGCGCAAGTCCTTGCCGATGGGTTTCTCCACCACCACCCGGCTCTGCGCACTGGCCAGCCCCTCCTTCGCCAGGCGGGCGCACAGGGGGCCGAAGAGCTCCGGCGCCGTGGCCAGGTAGAACACCCGGGTACGGTCGCCCGAGGCCTGCAGCAGCTCTGCCAAGCGCCTCCAGCCGTCGTCGGCAGCGGGATCGGCCGCCACGTAGTGCAGGCGGCCGAGGAATCGCGCCACGTCATCAGCGCCCGGGCTGAAGGCGCCAATGGCATCGGCCAAGGCCGTGTGGGCTAGGGCGCGGAAAGCGTCGTCATCCAGCGGTCGGCGGGCCACGCCGACGATGCGCGCGTCGCTGGGTAGTTGCTTGCTCAAGCAGCGCCGGAACAACGCCGGGAGGAGCTTGCGGCGGGCTAGATCGCCGGTGGCGCCAAACACCACGAGGTCGAAAGTGTCGACGGGGATGATGCGCGCTGTCACGGGCGTCTCCGCAGGTTGCAGGGGGAGGCTGGCGGGCAAGGCCCGGCGCCTCCCCCATCATGCCATAGCCCCCGTGCGCGCCCCCGAGGTCGGGGACGATGACGTGCAGGCACGCGCCCTGTATGCTTTGCGGCCACCGGTGCGCGGCGCCCGGCTGGACAAACGATTAAGCGGGGGAAATCTCATGCAAATGCCCATCAACCTCCTGAAAAAAGCCCTCGGCGAGGGCCGAACCCAGGTCGGCTGCTGGCTCAGTCTGGGCAGCCACGCGGCGGCGGAAATCTGCGCGGGGGCTGGTTTTGATTGGGTGCTCATCGACACCGAGCACTCGCCCACCGAACTGCACATGGTTCATCACCAACTGCAGGCGGTGGCGCCTTATCCCGTGTCGGCCTTGGTGCGTGCGGCCTGGAACGACACCGTGGTGATTAAGCGCCTACTCGACCTGGGTGCCCAGAGCCTGCTGCTGCCCTATGTGCAGAATGCGGAGGAGGCCCGTCGCGCGGTAGCGGCGGTGCGCTACCCGCCCCGCGGGATCCGCGGTGTATCGGCCAACTCCCGGTCCAATCGGTTCGGGCGGGTGAAAGACTATTTCCTGCACGCCGACAACGAGCTGTTCCTCGGCTTGCAATTGGAGACACGCGCCGCCTTGGACAACCTGGAAGCCATGGCGGCGGTAGACGGGGTGGACTGCCTGTTCATCGGTCCGCAGGACCTGGCTGCCGACCTGGGGCACCTGGGGAATCCGTCGCACCCCGAGGTGCAGGCCGCCATGCAAGACGCCATCGCGCGCATTGCCGCCACGGGCAAGGTGCCCGGCGTGCTGGCCTTCGTCGAGGCCGAGGCCAAGCGATGGATCGAGGCCGGGGCCCGCTTCGTGGCCATCGGCAGCGACCAAGCCATCCTCTCCCGGGAGTCACTGGCGCTGGCCTCCCGCTTCAAGGCCTGATGCGCCACCTGCTCACGCCCGCCCGGGCCTCCGGGCGAGTGCTCTGGTTGTTGTGCCTGATGTACCTGCTCACTTATGTGGATCGGGTGAACATCAGCACTGCGGCGGCCGCCCTGCAGAAGGAGATGTCCCTCAGCAACACGCAGCTGGGGTTCATTTTTTCGGCGTTCGCCTATCCCTACTTGCTGTTCCAGGTCGTGGGCGGGAGCCTGGCTGACCGCTTCGGTGCGCGGCGCACCCTACTGGTGTGCGCCCTCGTGTGGTCGCTCGCCACCCTGCTCACTGGGCTTGCGACAGGCTTCGCCTCGCTGGTGGCGGCACGGCTGCTACTGGGGTTGGGCGAGGGCGCGACCTTCCCGGCCGCCACCCGCGCCATGGCGGACTGGACGCCGCCCGCGCTGCGCGGCTTCGCCCAGGGCATCACCCACGCCTTTGCCCGCCTGGGCAACGCGCTGACCCCGCCGCTCGTGGTGGCGCTCACTCTGGCGTTCAACTGGCGCGGGGCTTTCCTGGTGCTGGGCGCGGTTAGCCTCCTGTGGGTCGTGGCCTGGGCGCTGGTATTCCGCGACGACCCCCGCGCCCATCCTGCCATCACCGAGGACGAATTAGCGCGGCTACCCCAGCCGGCGGCCCGTGCCGGCCTTTCCCCTGCTGCCTGGCGGCGCTTGGCCGCTCGCATGGCGCCCGTGACGGTGGTGTACTTCTGCTACGGCTGGACGCTGTGGCTGTTCCTGAGTTGGGTGCCCCTGTATTTCCTGCACGCCTATCATCTGGACCTCAAGCGCTCGGGCTGGTTCGCCGGGGGTGTGTTCCTCGCCGGGGTCCTAGGCGACACCCTGGGCGGGGTGTTGAGCGATGCCCTGCTGCGGCGCACCGGCAACGTCGTGCTGGCGCGCCTGGGGGTCGTTGTGCCCAGCCTCCTGCTGGCCATGGTGTGCCTGCTGCTGCTCTGGACCACGCAGGACGCAGTGACTGCGGCGCTGTGCCTGAGCGGCGGGTTCTTCTTCGCCGAACTCACCATCGGCCCCATGTGGGCCATTCCCATGGACATCGCGCCCGCCCAGTCCGGCACGGCCAGCGGCCTGATGAATGCGGGTTCGGCGTTGGCAGCCATCCTCTCACCCGTGGTGGCGGGTTGGCTCATCGATCGCACGGGAGACTGGAACCTGCCCTTCGCGGGTTCCATCGCGCTGCTCGCCCTTGGCGCCGCCCTCTCCTTGCGCATGCGGCCGCAGGCGCCCTTCCGCGGTTGATTCGCACCGGCCAGCGCCAGGACATCGGACCCAGAGGCTATCTCGGGTGAGCACCGCGGGCGTGCCGACTGCATCGGGGTGGCTACGATCGCCAGGGCCGCGCGCGCCCCTCAGCCCCAGGCGGTCCTGCTGGTCGGGGGTGACCAGGGTGGCGTGGACCGGCGATGGTTGTACGAGCGCTTGATCGACACAGTCGTTTGGCCGACACGACGACCATCTGGCCACACTCATTGCGCTGAGCCAAGGAGCTCAACCCGCGCCAGAAAACTCCATGAGGTCATGACGGCCCCGCCAGGCAGCGTCAGGAACGGGCCAAGGCGCGGGCCATGGCACTGGGAGGGGGCCAGGACACCATTGCCCGACTGGAAAAGCGCAGCGATAGGTTGTTGTTGACGCGGCGCCAGTGCGTTCAAACCATGGGCGGCAAACTGGAACGGGTGGCTCAGTTTCCAAATCGGCCATCGGTGGCCATCGAGCACTGCGGAGGCCAAAAGCCGGACCGCGCTCAGCGCTTCTTCGGCAAAGCCCTTCGGGAATCCGGGGTCGCCAAGCAAAAGTTCGAACCACCGGCTCGCCCTTGTTTGCCGAGTCGGTTTGTTGGCCACGTGCCCGCAATGACTCCTTATGAACCGGTCGGGCCCTCTGATGCCCGGAAATGAAGGTCTCCCTCGACCCCGGGGCAAGCGCGACATTTAGATAGGCTGGGCCGAGGTGATTGGGCCCACGGCTATAATGCTCCCTGTTTCCAAGGGGGAAGTGATGGCAGAACGGGTGGTAGTGAGCGCGCAGGACCTGGCCGCGCGCGTGGGTGAGGAGATCGCGGTGAGCGACTGGCTGGAGGTGACGCAGGCGAGCATCGATCAGTTCGCCCAGGCCACCGGAGATCACCAGTGGATCCACGTGGACGTGGAGCGCTCGCGCCGCGAGTCGCCCTTCGGCGCGACCATTGCCCACGGCTTCCTGACCTTGTCGCTGTTGAGCCGGCTCTTCGGCGACACCTTGCAGGTCGCCGGCAGCCGCATGGGCGTGAACTACGGTTGCAATCGCCTGCGCTTCACCGCACCCGTCACGGCTGGGTCGCACATCCGCGCCCGCTTCCGGCTGAAGGACCTCACCGCGATCGACGGCGGCGTGCAGATGGCCTGGGACGTGCAGATGGAGCAGCAGGGCGCGGAGAAGCCTTGTCTGGTGGCTGAGTGGCTTACCCGCCGCTATGACTGAGCCGGGCAACTTCCGCCTGCGCCACCGGTTGCGTGTGCGCTGGGCGGAGGTGGATCGCCAGGGCATCGTCTTCAATGGCCACTACCTGACCTATTTCGACGTCGGCTTGACCGAGTACTGGCGAGCCACCGGACTGCGCTATCCCGAGGCGCTGCTGGAGGCAGGCTCGGACCTTTTCGTCGTGAAGGCGCTGGTGGAGTACCACCAACCGGCGCTCTACGATGACGAGATCGACGTCGCCGTGCGCGCCTCGCGCCTGGGGCGCACTAGCCTCACCTTTGCCGTGGCACTGTTCCGGGGCGCCGAGCGCGTGACCAGCGGGGAACTCGTCTACGTCAACGCCGACCCGGTCACGCGCCGCTCGCAGCCCCTGCCGGCGTTCCTACGCCGGGCGCTGGGCGCCTGGGAGGGGTGGCCGGGCGATGTAGCGCCCCCCGCTTCGGCGGGCTCGGTGGAGGACCAAATTGCGCGCCGCACTTGAACTCGCTAGAGTACCGAGCGGCGCGTCAGCCCGGCAGTGCCACAGGACGGGCGCGCCGGAGCAACGGAGGAAACCGATGCCTGTTGCCACCGGCGGATTCATGACCCTGACCAATGTCGGCCCGGGCCGCAGGCCGCCGCTCAAGTCCCACCACCACCGCCGATACCCGTTCGGTGGTGCGTCCGCTTAAACGTCCAATCAACACCTAAATCTGCCGGGAGCCCGTCATGGATTTTTCTTTTTCCGAGAAAGTGCAGAAACTGCAAGCACGGCTCAATGCCTTCATGGACGAGCACATCTATCCCAACGAGAAGACTTTCCTCGACCAGGTCGACGAGGGCGACCGTTGGCAGCCAACAGCCATCGTCGAGGAGCTGAAGAAAAAGGCGCAGGCCGCCGACCTCTGGAACCTATTCCTGCCGGAGTCGGCGGCGGGTGCGGGTCTCACCAACCTTGAATACGCGCCGCTGTGCGAAATCATGGGGCGCGTGCACTGGGCGCCCGAGGTGTTCAACTGTTCCGCCCCGGACACCGGAAACATGGAAGTGCTGACCCGCTACGGCACGCCGGAGCAGAGAAAGCAATGGCTGGAGCCTCTGCTGCGCGGGGAGATCCGCTCCTGCTTCGCCATGACGGAGCCTGAGGTGGCCTCCTCCGATGCCACTAACATCCAGAGCAGCATCGAGCGCGATGGCGATCACTACGTGGTCAATGGACGCAAGTGGTGGTCCTCGGGCGCGCCCGATCCGCGCTGCGCCATCTTCATCTTTATGGGCAAGACCGATCCGGACAATGTGGACCGCTACCAACAGCAGTCCATGATTCTGGTTCCGCGCGATACGCCCGGCGTGCAAATCCTGCGCTGGCTGCCGGTGTTCGGCTATGACGACGCCCCCCACGGTCATGCGGAGGTCCTCTTTGAGAACGTGCGCGTCCCGGTCTCGAGCATGCTCCTCGGTGAAGGGCGCGGTTTCGAGATTGCGCAGGGCCGCCTAGGACCGGGCCGTATCCACCACTGCATGCGCCTGATCGGACAGGCCGAGCGCGCCTTGGAAAAAATGTGCAAGCGCGTCCAGGCGCGCGTCGCCTTTGGCAAGGCGGTCGCGGAACAGACCGTCACGCTGGAGCGCATCGCCGAGAGCCGCATCATGATCGATCAGGCCCGCCTGCTGACCTTGAAAGCGGCCTATATGATGGATACCGTGGGCAACAAAGCGGCCAAGGCAGAAATCGCCATGATCAAGGTCGCGGCGCCCAATATGGCGCTGAAGGTCATCGACTGGGCCATCCAGGCGCACGGCGGAGGCGGTGTGGCGGACGACTTTGGCCTAGCCTACGCCTATGCCCATGCGCGTACCCTCCGCCTAGCAGACGGACCCGACGAAGTGCACCGCAACCAGATCGGTAAGTTGGAACTTCGCAAGTACCAACACCGCTGATAGTTCGGGGGTGAGCCCGCTAACGGTGGGCCACCCCGGTCCCATGCGAGGTCCTCTGCCCCTATCGCAATGGTGCGTTGCAATATTCCAATGGGGATGGGGAATGACGCCCAGCCCCGCCCACAGCGGGATCCGGGCGCGTGCCCCGGCGTGCGCACGGTTGAATTAGCGGCGCTCATCGCGTATGCCACGGGCGCCGATCTCCCGTACTCCTCTTGAGCGGAAGGTTGCACCATCCCAACCGCTCTCGAAGGGGGAGTTCTTACATGGCAATTTCTTTTGTTGTTAACGGCAAGTCTCAGAGCGTGGATGTCGCACCCGACACCCCCCTGCTCTGGGTCCTGCGCGACACGCTCGGCATGGTTGGTACCAAGTTTGGATGCGGCAAGTTGCCGGTGAAAAGCGTTGCCCCGGCGCACATCCTCAGCGTGATGAACACGTCGGCAAAGAAGAACGGCCTGACGGTAGCGGCGGAAGCCAAGCGCACCATGTCCGGCATCTTTGAACTGGCCGTATCAACCCTGCGGGCGGAGGCCGACCCGGTCTACCCGGTGCGCAAGGCGCTGCCTGCCAACAAGACCCAGCACAAGCGTCCGCTGGATTCAGCCGAAATCGGCCAGCTATTGCGGGACGTGGAAGGTCACGGTGGTCGTCATGAAACCATCACGGCCTTCCGCCTGATGTGGCTGACCCTCTGTCGGCCGAGCGAAGCCGTCGAGGCCCGATGGGCTGAATTCGACCTGGACGGGGCAATCTGGCGCATCCCCGCCGAGCGGATGAAAAAGCGCAAGGAACATGCGATGCCGCTGCCCACGCAAGCGGTCGAAATGCTGCGGGCGCTGCATGGTCTCACCGGCCGGCATGCGCATCTGTTTCCGCATCGGGATGACAGGACAAAGCCGATGGTCGGCGCTTCGCTGCGCACCATGCTGAATGCCCTGGGCTGGGGGAAGAAGTACAGCCCACACGCTACCCGAACAACCGGAAGCACTCGGCTTAACGAGTTGGGTTTTGCATCGGACTGGATCGAGCGCCAGTTGGCCCATGCCGAACCCAACGCGGTGCGACGCACATACAATCATGCGGAATATTTGGTAGACCGCGCCAAAATGATGCAGCAATGGGCGGACATGCTCGACAGTTGGAAGGCTGGCGCAATCGTGACGCCGATCAAGAGCAAGGCCGCAGCCTGAGCGGCAAGCCGAATCGCTCCAGATTTTCACGATTTGGAGAAATTCTGATGCTCCAGAGCAGACGCGCACCAACGCCTCTTCCGGCCCACTGCCGCCGCCCGTCGTTTCCGCAAACCGGCCAGCCGAATGACCGCAGCACTTCGTAACCTGCCGCCGGGTCAATTCACACAACTCGGCCAATGCTGCCGTTGGTACAAGTTCAGTTGAGCGGCCGGTGACGGACAGGTTGTGGACCTTGAGGCATATCATTTGGGTGCGGCTCTTTTGCGACGGGCCCAACTTGGCTAATTCCATTGCTGCCACAGTCACTTAGGATATTCTCCAATGGCGCTGATGAGGGTGCGTCGACGAGCTATCGGTCCCGCGGCGGCATAGGCTGCCCTGATGGCGAACTCCGGGGCTCCGCTCGCGCCTCCGGGAACCGCGTGGGATATCTTTTGCCGGACATTTGTCACCGCCTGCACTACCTTCGTGTCTGAGCAAACTCTG
>JANXRW010000029.1 GCA_025356655.1 Betaproteobacteria bacterium
TGCGATGTTCGCCGCCGCCGAGAACCTGCGCCGTGCGCTGAGCCAAGTCGGGTTCAACCTCCGCTGACACCCCCATGGGCCGGCGGTGGAAAACCGCCAGCGACAGCCACAAACCCGCGCTTCTGCGCAGCCGCTAACACCTACCCCCGAATACCTTCAGTTGTCAGGCCAACGGCGCGCCCCCCAACGGCGCGACGGTGGAGTGGAAGTGGTAGCCCCGCGCTGTTACTCAGGCCTCGGGGACGGGGCGTAGGCTGAGCGTCATGAGGGTGGCCGTCTCCTGGCCGCTGTAGTAGTTGGGCACGCTGCCGGTCTGGCGAAAGCCCAGAGACCGATAGAACTGCCGGGCCGGACGGTTGTTCGAGCGCATCTCCACGTCTATCCGGGCGAGCCCTGCCACCCGGGCCGAGGTTTCTAGCCAGCCCAAGAGGCTTCGGCCCAGGCCCTGGCGCTGGAAGGCTGGGGCCACAGCCAAGAGGTCCAGGTGCCCGATGTCGTCGCCGAAGATCATGAGCGCGAAGGCCACCAGCCGGTCGTTGTTGCAAGCGACCACCGTGGAGCACTCCGGATGCAGCACGCGGCGCGACACCCGACCGGGTGTCCAGGACCAGCCCAGCCCCTTTTCGATGAGATCCCGCGCCATCGTGGAGATGATTTGGGCATCGTCGTTGCGTCCCAGACGGAGTTCCACCTGCTCGATACTCATTGGGTCACCCTCCCGAGGAAAGGGAGCGTGGAGACCTGGGACAGAGCCTGTGGACAGGCGATGTCGGTCCAGACAGACCTGAAACTAGGCGACGCGACTGCAGCGTCGCCTCCGCGGGCAAGCCGAATAGAACCTGCCCCGCCGGGAAGGCAGGATCGTGTGAGCATGGGTGGTCTCCGCCGCTCAAAAACTGTGGTTGTTAGCTACAGGTGTACGCGCGCCGGTAGCAGTGCTCTCGGCCCTGGCCCACCGCTTTTCGGGCGGGACGGTGCGTTACGCAGGGGGTTAACGCAACAAGCTTGCCAGCCTGTATCCTGCACCCGCGAAATTTGACCTTTGGGGGTCCCGAATAACCCCCATCGGCCCGTCGGCCCCGCCACGCCGGAGCCGATTCTTTCGCTGCCGTTTACGGGGGGAAGCCCGACGTTCACATTCTATGCCAAGGGCCACGCCGGGGCGCATTGTGGCGCAGGCTCACGCTCGCCGCTACGACCCAGGAAGTGCGCCGGCGCGTCAGCCCGGCTCAGGTAGCCGGCACAAAAAACCCGTAACCGATTCACATCCGCCTCGAGCTCTAAAAAGGTGTAGCCGAAGTCCAGAGCCACGGGCGCCTGGACCGTGTTGACCCTCAGCCCACCCCGGCGGGCGTGGTGCTCGTCCACTGCCGCGGGCGAATCGATCTAGAACGTCGGTTCCGCCCCAGCACTTGGCCTAGCAGCGGGGAAAACCCCGTTGCGCGCAACGTTGGCAACGTAGCAGATCAGCGTGACGGGATTGGGCATGGCAATTCTCCGGGTGGAAGAACGGACGCCGCCCAATTCACAGGCAACGCTCGCCATGGTGCACACCGAGCCCGTCAGATTCTGTCAGCAGTGCTGAGCCTTCGCCGAAGGCCGTCAGGGAGCGGAGACCTCGCTCAATTCCTTGATGCTGTGCAGCGTTCACCGCTGCCGAAGCAAGGTGTGGCAGCGTTGCGGATAATACCCCGGCAAGATTTCCGCAGCGGCGATGCGGTCGGCCCGTCAGTGCCTGAAATCCGCGCGCAGTTCACACCAAGCCACCAATACCCGCACCCGTTCAAAAACGGCCAGCGCCAGCGGCCAGCCCGATCCCGAGTGGCCTCGCCCTGCTCGTCGCGGTAGTCCAGGACCAAGCGGTGCTCGCCACGGGTTGCCTGCCGGAGCAGGGCAGGATTCACGGCGAGGGTCGGAGGGAGTTGCCCTGGGCCAAGGAGGAGCGCCGGGGTAAGCCGTTCCTCGCGCAAATCTGGTGGCAGCATGGCAACCAACTTCGCCGGCGCGCGCCCAGCACCAACGCCTGCAGTGCCTCCGCCCGGACCATGAGCGGGGCGGGAAGAACCCGGGCAAGAGCACGTAGCCCAGTCCAGGCTTACCCTCAAGCGCGGCGATGTCCCGGTAGATGGCGCGCAGGCCTAAGCCAAGTTCGCATGCGAGCAGCGTTGCCGGCCACCGGGAAACGGTGCCGCCGCGGGACCTGCAGCAGACACGGCAGGTGCTCGGAACGCGCCAACCCCGAGACCTAGTTTGCGGGCTTGTCCGCGACGGGTGCGGGTTGAGGTTGCGTCTGCTTCGGGCAATACAGTTCCAGCGCCTCGTCGTGACACCAATGGGCCTGGAAACCGTTGTTCTTCACCACGCATTCATAGGTGTGTTTACCCATTTCATCAGTCCATTTGCAGTTCTTGTATTTCTGCATGGCGCGCTCGCGCTGGATGGTGGGCATGGGATCGCCCTCGGCCCGGACTGGCGCGGCACTCATAACAAGGCCGAGCGCGAGGCCGGCCAGCAGAGCATTGGCAAGACGTTGTTTCATGTAAATTTCCTCTGCGAGTTATAGACCCGGCAGCACCGAGTCAGTCAATGTTTCCGAAAAACAGCACCGGGTGGTTTGCTTCCTGTGATTCCTTTTTCGCGCCCTGCGCTTGGAGCGATGACGGCGGCTTCAGTTCCCCGCCGGAGCATCCGGCTGGCGCTCGGGCGCTGCCCGATCGAAGGCAGGCAGTGCCCTACAGGCCGCCTCGATCCGGCAGACAGTGGGATAGGGCGTCATGTCGACTTGAAAACGGCGGGCGTTAGCGATCTGTGGCACTAGGAAGACGTCCGCTAAGCCGGGTGCCTCGCCGTGGCAAAAAGTCCCCGTCTGCGCCTCCACCGCCAGACGGGCCTCCAGTGCCGCGAAGCCCAGGGCGCACCAGCGCTGGTACCAGTGCGTGCTCTGGTCCTCGCTGGCGCCCAACTCGCTTCTCAGGTGGTTGAGAAGGCGCGGGGTGTTAAGCGGATGAATCTCGCAGGCGATACCCAGCGCCAGGACGCGCACCCGCGCGCGCCCGGCCGCATCCGGCGGCAGTAGCGCGGGTGAAGGGTGGACTTCCTCCAGGTATTCCAGGATGGCCAGCGACTGAGTGAGAAGGAGCCCGTCGGTTTCGAGTATGGGCACCAGCCCCTGCGGATTCAAGACCTGGAACGCATCGCCACGCTGCTCGCCCGTAGTGAGGTTCACCGGCAGGTAGACGTAGTCCAGCCCCTTGAGAGCGAGTGCAATGCGAACTCGATAAGCCGCGGAACTTCGCCAGAAGCTGTATAAGCGCATGCGAGAATCCCCGAGGACAACAGCGGCCCGCAACAAGCAAAGCCGGTCCACTCGAGGAGGGGCTCGGGCGAGGCGCCACCGTGCCACCGTACCACCGTACCACCTGAGTCTAACATCGGGCGCCGCCGCAACCCAGTTGAGACCGAACCATCTCGGCGATCATTTCGTTGAAATGCCGCTCCGCGGCTCGGCGCACGGCCCACAGGCCGATGAAGGACGGCACTCGAAAGGCCGGGACCATGTGGCCGACGTAGGTGAAACGCAGCCCTCCTGGTGCTGGCATGAGGTCGTAACGGCCTGTGAGCGAGCGAAAGCTCCCCGAGACCGCACGGGCGGTGATGCGCGTGGGCGGCTCCTCGTGCACTGTGAGCACCGCGGAGACGGGCAGCCGAAACACCAGGACCCGCAGCACCCCCTCCTGGTGCACTGTAATCAGGTCCTCGCTGCGGTAGACCACCTTGCTGGTGTGCAGATCCGACAGGAAGGAGGGGTATTTCTCGTAGCCACTGAGCACTTCCCACGCCCGTGCCGGATGCACATCTAACACCACCCGGGCCTCCACCACCACCGCGTCGCCCTCCCAACGCACCGCCACCTCGCCCTGGGGCACCTCGGCGGCCAGGAGTGCCCCGGACGCAAAGAGCAACGCAAGGGCCCACCACCCGAGCGTAGGGCGCCCATTGCGTGGGATTGCTGTCATGGGACAACCCGTCAAGGAGGGGCAAGCGCGATCGGCACGCGGGGTTCAGACCCGGCACCGGCATCCGCACCTCGCGCATGCAAGGAAGACCCCCCAGTGTGCCCAAGTTCCAAGCGCGTAGCAACGACGTGGACACGGAGCCTGGATACGGAGCCCGCCGCAGCCAAGCGCACAGAACTGGGCGCGGGCAACGGCACACACGGCTGCCACGAGGACGTCCGTAGAGGAGTCTCTGGGCCCCCACGCCGGCGGACTATCCCTGCATCGTGCCCTGTCCGCCGGGACGTACCGTCAGCCGCGCTCGAGCCAGAACGCGGATGCCCGATAGCCGCCTAGCAGCAGTGGTTGCAAGAGGAGTAGGAAGCCCACCAACCAGCGGTGCCAACGTCCGCGACGCGATGTCAGGGACTCGACGCCCCCCGTCCCCAGTTGTACCGACTTCGGAAGGGCCGTCGGCTCGCAGGCCCCAGGCCTCGCCGAAGGGTGCCGCCCAGGTCGCCGGCGGCGCCAACTCCCGGACGCGCGCGTCATCCGTCACTAGCTCAGCCGGCTTGAGCGCTCCGCTGCTGGCCGAACCACGCGCAAGGACCCGGCAGGTATGGGCGCGGCACATCCCTGTTCGACGTCGCTGATTAACTGCTTGATGGCGCACAGGGTGGGGTCCAGGGCCAGCGTGTAGAGGTTTTCGGTCCCGCGCTTGCGGACCTCCACCAGCTTCGCCTTGAGCAGTTGCTTGAGGTGATGGGACACCGCCGGACGCGACGGGTTGCCGGGTAGGTTCTCCGCGATACTCCTCACGTTCAGGCCAGTTCGATGCGCGAGCAAGAGGACGATTTCCTGCCGCCGGCTTTCCCCCAGCGAAAAAAACGCCTCCCGGCAGCGGCGAAGGCTTGATGCAATCCGTTCCACATCGGTGCCTGCGTCGGTCTGGAGATGAGGTAACTCACTGGTTGTGTGGTCCATAAGCCCTCGCCGTTGACGGTCGCAAATGAGTCTACGGAGAGTGCGGCCCGAAATCTGGTGAATTTCTCACAATCGGCGGATTAATCTTGGGCGCGGCTCTGGTCGCGCACGAAAGTGCGGCGGCCCGGGTCGGCGAGGCATTGCGCAGCACGCCAGGGTGCGCGGGCTGCGGGCTTGTGCGCTCAGCCGCGCAGCAGGCGCAGTACTTCCAGAAAGGTGTCCCTGTGGCCGAAGCCGCCCGCCTTGGTGACGAGTCGCAGCGTTCGCCCCGCAAAACCTACGCTGCTGCAAGGGACTCCGGGAAGCAAGTCGCCGTAGACCTGCAGCACGCCGGCCTGTAGGGCCTCCACAAATGCGACCGCCGTGTCGCCGCCGGTCGCTACCACGGCATCGTGTTCTCCACGCGCGAGCACCGTCAGGCCCGCCTGAGCCAGCGAACGCGCGACCGTCAGCGAGTCCTCGGGGTATTCGCCCGCCGTCGACCGCAGGACGCAAACGCTACCTAGGGCTTCCGGGAGGGGATCGCGCAGGCAACCGTTGGGCGCCTCCAACAGGCTCAGGCCGGGCACCGCACCAAGTGCTCGTACCTGCTCGTCGGATTGTGCCGAGCGCGACCCCACCAGGAAGAGTACGCCGCGGGCACGCGCCGCGGGCACCGCCGCCGGCACCCCCGGCACAGCGCGGGCGAGCGCCGCGGCGATTCCGGCCGAACCCACTAGCAGGCAGCCCTCCAGATCCTGGCCCAGGCCGCGTACCAGGGCATCGAGGTGAGCATCCTCGGCACAGTCGCCGATGAGGATCTGGATTTGTCCCGGCGTCCGCGGCGGTAGTTCGCCGCCGGCGGCTACCCGGAGCACCTGTGCCTGCGGCAGGGCACGTGCGAAGACCACCTGCAGGGGTTCCAGGGGCGGCGGTGACAGGGCGTCGCGGGCAAACTCTGTATCGCGCAGGGCGTGGCCGCGCACGTGCACCACCCCCTGCTCCACAGTGCGACCCTGAGCCGGAAAACCCGGAGCCACGAGTACCCGCGCACAGCCCATGGCCTCGCGCAGGGCGAGTGTCTCGGCCACTACGTTGCCGCGCAGGGTGGAGTCGATTTTTTTGAGAAGCACCCGCGGGTCGCCCGCAGCGAGCAGCACGGCCGCTTCGCGCACGCGCGCGCTCGCTTCCGCGGCAGGCAGGTGGCGTGAGGCGGTATTCACGGAAACGACGTCGGCGCCGGCAAGCTCCGCGGGCGTGGTGGCGGCGGGCAGAGCCACCACGCGGGTGTCGGGTAAAACCGGCGCGAAGGGGCCCGCCACATCCATGGCCCCGGTGAGATCGTCCGCCAGGATCCCCAGGCGCAGCCGCCGGGCGCTCACGTTCAGGCAGCGGCGGTGCGCGGCAGCCGGTCGCCCATCATGCGAGCGTAGGCGATGGCCGCATGCATGTTCACCGCGCTGGCCGTGCCCTTCCAAGCGATATCGAAGGCCGTGCCGTGGTCCACGGAGGCGCGCCGGATGGGCAGGCCCAAGCTGACGTTCACCGTGGTGTCGAAGGCGATGAGCTTGGTAGGGATGTGCCCCTGGTCGTGGTATTGGGCAACCACCAGGTCGAACTCGCCCCTGAGCGCGCGATAGAACACGGTGTCGCCAGAGATCGGCCCGCTCACCGTCATGCCCTCGCGCTGGGCCAATTCCACGGCGCCGTTGATCTGCTCGATCTCCTCGCGCCCGAAGATGCCGCCTTCGCCATTGTGGGGGTTCAGGCCCGCCACGGCGATGCGGGGGTTCGCCAGCCCCAGGGACTTTAAGTGCGAATGCCCAGCGCGGACGGTGTCCAGCACCCGCTGCGTCGTGGCCCGCTCCGTGGCCACCTTGAGCGAACAGTGGGTGGACACGTGAATCGCGGAGAGCTTCTCGGAGGCGAGCAGCATAAAGGAGGACTTGGCTCCCGTGAGCTTTGCCAGCAATTCCGTGTGGCCGTCGTAGTGGTGACCTGCGGCATGCAGAGCCGCCTTGTTCAGCGGTGCCGTGACGATGACGGCGATACGCCCATCGAGCGCCAGTCGGACGGCGCTCTCCACGTAGCGGTAAGCCGCCTCGCCCCCGGCCGGGCTCACTTGGCCGTCGGGGATCTCGTGCTCGCCCTCGGTGGGAACGTGCACGACGGGCACCACCCCATCGGGTTCGCCCTGGAGGGCCGCGCTGAATTGCAAGCCGCAGCCCAGCAAAGCGTCGGCGCGCTGGAGCAGGCGCAAGTTTCCGATCACGGCGCAACTAGAGCGCTGCGCCGGGGGCAATTCGTGCAATGCACGGACGATGATCTCGGCGCCTACGCCGGCCGGATCCCCCATGGTGATTCCCAGCAATGCCCGCTGCGATGCCATGCTCAGTGCCTCCCGATTCGTTAGCCCGTCATTATAGCGCCGAGGTGGAACGCGACCCGGGCGCGCCAGGCAGCCGCGGGCGGCCACCGGGGGGCACGAGAAATCAGTGGTCGAGGAAACGGCGGATGACCTCGCCTGCCTTGGCGATGGATACCAAGCCATCGACGTGGCCGCCGTCTTCATCCAGTTCGAAGTAGTCCAGGGGCACCCCCTGCGCCATTAAGCGGTCCACGCTGCGGCGAGAGTACTCCGGCAGCAGCAGCAGGTCGGAGCGGGCCGGGATCATCAGCACGCGAGCCTTGATGCGCCCATTACCCATGCCTTCGCCCGAGGTTTGGAAGAGTTGCACCGCGCGCGTGAGATAGAGGAAGGAATTCGCGTCGCTCACCCGCGCGCGCGCCAGCGCCTGTTCGTCGACCCACTGCTCGACGGCGAAAGGGTTGTCGAGGCTCTCCAGTGGGTTCGCCGCGGGCTGCGCCCAGCGGCGGGCGAAACCCGAGCGCGCCCAGGCGGGACTCCGGGCATTGACGGTAACCTGCTGCAAGGCCACCGCCAGCCCTGCCAGGGGCTCGGCGCGCCCGTAGTAATCGCCACCATTCCAGTTCGGATCAAGCCGGATGGGCGCGGCCCACAGGTGCATGGTCGCGATCAGATAGGGGTCGGCTTCGGCGCCGGCCGGCACCACGGGTATGATGCTCTCGACCATGGCCGGATAGGTGGCCGCCCAGTCCATGGCTTGCATGGCGCCCATGGACGCCCCCGTGATGGCGGCAAAGTGACGGATCCCCAACTGCTCAGCCAGGGCTTTCTGTAGGTTCACGAAATCGCGGATGGTGACCACGGGAAAACGCAGGCCGTAGGGCTTGCCGGTGTCTGGATCCAGGCTGGCCGGCCCCGTGGTAACGGTGTGCGGATCGCGAGTATTGAGGTTGGCCAGGGTGTCCACCGACAACACGAAATACTTGTCCGTGTCGAAGGGTTTACCCGCGCCAATCACCGCATCCCAGTAACCGCGCTTCTGCTCGCCAGCATAGTGCCCGGCGGCATGGGAGTTGCCCGAGAAGTACTGCGTCACAAGGATGGCATTGTCTCCGGCAGCATTCAACCGACCGTAGCTCTCATAGCCCACCCGCAGATTGCGAATAGTTCGCCCGCCCACGGTCTTAAAGCTGGGCAGTTCGAAGACCTGCTTCTCCACCACCTCGTCGTAGGCCAGGGCGCCCGTGCTCCCCAGGACCAGCCCTACCAAAAGGTACCACTGCCGCAACCATCCCATGTCCGCTCTCCTTTAATGCTGCCGCCGCGCGGTGCGCGCCCCAACCCGTGTGTTTAGTCGCCCATCTCCAGCGCGTGCAGGCGGGCGCGAACCTTGGCCGGCGTCGCCACGTCTGCACCGCAGGTATGCACCAAGCGCACGGCCTCTTCGACCAGAGCGGCGTTGGATTCGTTCGCCTCCCGTGGCAGGTCACCCAACCCCACGCGCACATGCCCCCCCTCCGCCACCACGCGCGCCAGGAGCGGGCGCACATCGGCGCCCAGACCGGCGACCATCCACTGCGCACCCGGCGCCACCTGGTCCAGCAGGTTGAGGAGTGCCGTGAGGCTGTAATCTTCAGGGGGAAAGCCTAGGGTGAAGTCCGACGAGAAAGTCAGCCGATAGAGCGGAGCCGGGCAGGAGGAGCGCCAATGCAGCGTAGCGCCCAGGCGCAGAAAACCCGGCTCGAGCACCCGCAGGCTAGGCTGCAGGCGCCGACGCGAGGCAATGGACAGCGTCTCGCGGATGTGCGCTTCGGGGTTGAGCAGAAGCTCCCCCGGCCGGTCCTCGCGCAGGTCATCGTAGCGGCACAGATTGGCACTGCCGCAGTCCACGGCCAGCCACTCCAGCAGCCCGCGCTGGGCCAGCACATCGAGCGCCGCAGGGCGCAGCCCCGCATCGCTGCCTGGGTATTCGGGCACCGGGGCGCCGGGATAGACGATGACGTCACAGCGCGCGCGTATGGCTTCGAAGGCGCGGCTCAGGAAATCCGCCTGCTGCTCGGCATCCGCGCCGGGCGCCCCAGCGGCCTGCAGGTGGATGATGGCCGCGCCGGCGGCGGCGCAGGCCAAGGCGTCGGCTACCACGGCCTCGAGTTGCTGCGGCCCCGTGCAGGCGCCGCCATTGCCCGGCGCTGAATTGAGGCTGACCTCCACCCAGGTCCCGTCGGTGCCGGATTCAGCCTCGCTCTCCCCTGGCGCTTCCGTCTCCAGGGTACTCATAGGATGTCGAAGACCAATTCGGCGAGGCCTTCGATGGCACCGCGCACCTTGTCGCCCCGGGACAGGGCCCCGACGCCGGCCGGCGTACCGGTAAAGATCAGGTCGCCCGGGCAAAGTTCGTAGTAGCGCGACAGGAAGGCGATGCTCTCCGGGACGGACCAGATCATGTCGCGCAGGTCGCCGCTCTGGCGGCGCTGGCCGTTGACCTCGAGCCAGATGGCGCCGCTGGCCGGATGGCCCAGTTCTGCGGCCGGGGTTAGCGCGGTGAGCGGTGCCGAGTTGTCGAAGCCCTTGCCGAAGTCCCAGGGCCGGGCCAAGTCCTTGGCCTGCTGCTGGAGATCACGACGCGTGAGATCCACCCCCACCGCATAGCCGAAGACATGGTCGAGCGCCTGCGCGGGGTCAATATCGCGTCCACCGCGCGCCAGCGCCACCACAAGTTCAATCTCGTGGTGCAGGTCCTTCGTGCCGGGAGGATAGGGAACGTCGGCGCCCCCGGTGACGACTGCGTCCGCAGGCTTCATGAAGAAAAACGGCGGCTCGCGGTCCGGGTCCTTGCCCATCTCACGCGCGTGCGCGGCGTAGTTCCGGCCCACGCAATAAATTCGATGTACTGGAAACAGGGCATTGGTTCCAGCCACCGGTACGCCGGCTCTGGGGCCTGGATCGATCACAAAGGTTTCAGACATTCCAAAGGGCTCCGCCAAAGGCTATTGAAAGGTAGAGGTGCTGCCGCGGTTTCGGGGCTCCCGCGTGCTTTCGTCCGGCCGCGCCGCTCGCGGTCGTGATCAACTGAGGATTTTGGCATGAACCGACACCCTGCACTCAGCACCCCGGTTCCCAGGGTGCTAGCACCACATGACCGAGCGCAAGCAGCCGGCAGGCCAGCACGGCCCCCTGCGCTCGCTGCGCCTCCGACAGCGCCACCGGTGAGAAAGGCAATTCCCGCACGGGACCGGAGACGAGCCGGCAGCGGCAACTCCCGCAGGTGCCCACTTGGCAGCTGTATGCGATCGGCACGCCCCGGCGCAGCATCGCCTGCAACAGCGTTTCCCCGGACAGGACCTGGACACCGGGTCCTCCGCCTTCCATACGGACACTGGCCTGCAAAAAAATTCTTCGCTCTCCCATTCTGCATGTGCTCCCCTGCCCCAGGGGAACGGTGCCCTGGGCCACCCTTCGGGCGCGGCCACGCCGAGGGGGATGCTGCAGCGCGCCAGGACCAAACAAAACATGTATCCCAGGAGGCGATCACGTATTCCGTGTCGCTATTGTGCTCTCAGGCGCCTTGCTGGGAAAGTCGTACCACCAGCCGGCATTCAAACCGCGAAACTATTGCAACGCACCATCCTCTGGCTACATTCCAAAGCGGCAGGATCTCACCGGAAACCTTTGTGCTGGGGCCTCGAGAGGCCCCAGCACACACTTGCAAACCGGCGGGACTAGGGCTAGAGTTTGCCGGGATTCCTGCCCCAGTGTCTGTGCTCCACAGGCTCAGGATACTGAAAGCAGCCGAGCAGAGAACGCTGAGGTGGGTAATCTTGCGGTTATATTTCGGAACCTCGAAATAGCAAAAAAATACCTAGTAGGAAGCTTTCGTCCGAACGGACAGATTCCAAGTCAACGATTTGTTGGGAGAGGCTCTATGAAACAGTGGAACACTCAACTCGCCGGGATCGCCAAAGCCCTGTCGGCTGCCGCCGTCTTCGGTTTTGCCCTCCAAGCTGGTGCTGCCGAAGTCACCTGGGACCGTCTGCTCAACGCAGACAAGGACCCAAACAACTGGCTCACCTACCACGGCTCCTTCAAGGGCTGGCATTACAGCGGTCTTGACCAGATCAACAAGAGCAACGTCAAGAACCTGCACCTGTCCTGGATGCACACCCCCGCGAGCTCCAAGCGCGGTATCCAGTCCTTCCCCTTGGTCGCTGACGGCGTTCTCTACTACACCAGCGCCTCGGGTCAAGTCTGGGCCCTGGACGCAGCAACCGGCAACTTCATGTGGCGTTATCAGGCCAAGATCGACACGGAGCGGTCCGAAGGCACGTTCTTCAACCCCTACAACCGTGGCTTGGCTCTTGGCTATGGCAAGGTGTACATGGCGACCGTTGATGGCCGCATGATCGGCCTCGATGCCAAGACCGGCGCAGTCGTTTTCGACAACATGATCCTGACGGTCGAGAAGGGCAACAAAGGCTTCACCGGCGCTCCCGTCATCGTTAAGGACAAGGTCCTGATCGGTGCCGACGGCGGCGAACTCTCCGGTTGCTGCGGCCCGATCTTCGCTATCGACGCGAACACGGGTGAAGTGGCTTGGCAGTTCGACACCACCGGTAGCGACGAGCGTTCGCGCGCCAGCTGGGGCAATGACAGCTGGAAGATCGGCGGTTCCGGCGGCTGGATGACCGGCACCTACGATGCCCAGACCAACAGCGTCTGGTGGGGTACCGCTAATCCGGCTCCCGACTTCGACTGGTCCGGCGACAACTGGCAGACTGAAGGGCCGCGCCCCGGCACGAACCTGTACAGCTCCTCCACCGTCGTTCTGGATGCCGACTCTGGTAAACTGAAGGCCTACTTCTCCGAGATGCCCCACGATGCTTGGGACTTCGACGCAGCCGTTGGCGAATTCGTGCAGATCGATCGCGGTGGCAAGCGCTACATGGTGCACCCCAACAAGGGTGGCGTGATTTTCGTGTACAACGCGGATCCCGAGCAGGCCAATTCCGACCAGGTCCTGAAGGTCGAGAACGCCTACATCATCGGCAAGACCTTCAACTTCATCACGGGCGTGAACGCCAAGACGGGCGAACTGCTGGGTCGGCGCAACCTCGACTTGGGCAAGAACCCGAACCGCTGCCCGGCAATCGATGGCGCCATCAGCTGGAACACCGGCACGTACAACCCCGTGACGGGTCTGTACTACAAAGTGAGCCAAGAGTGGTGCTTCGACATCGAAACGCAGAAAGTGGACCGTCCGGCTGACTTCTCCGGCCAGGCCTACTTCGGCGCCAGCTGGACCGTCAAGCATCCGGAAAGCCGTCCTGCCTTCGGTACCGTGCAGGCGCGTGATCCCATCACCGGCAAGGCCAAGTGGGAAGTCGAGTTCAAATACCCCCCGCTGGCTTCGCTGCTGTCCACCAAGGGCGGCGTGGTGTTCGTTCCCGGTGCTGACGGCACGTTCTACGCCCTTGACGCCGATAACGGCAACAAGCTGTGGGAAAACAAGAACGGCCTTGGCCACCACGGTGGTGTCATCAGCTACTCGGCTCGCGGCAAGCAGTACGTCGCGGTCGTGACCGGCTGGGGCAGCCACGTGTCGGGCAACTACGGTCCCCTGTATGGCGAGCCCTTCGTCAGCATGGCGACCGACGCCGGCTCCCTCCTGGTGTTCAGCCTGAACTAAGTTCAGACCTGACGCGCCAGTCGTCATAGAACGGGCGGGGGATTTTCCCTCGCCCGTTTTTTGGTACCCGCGGTGTCGGTTGGTAAACCGACACCGCTCCCTGATCGTTAAGGGCTCAAGGCAGCCCAACTAACATCCGAACGACGGCTCACTGAACGGAGCTCACGATGTCCAAACTTTTCGCCCCAGACCGCAGGACGCGCCTGTCCCTCATCGTCGCAATCGCGCTCGGCGCCGCCTTGCACGCTGGCGCGGATGAACACCCCCCGGCCGCGGCCGTGCCAGCCGCCGAAGCTCCGGCGGCGGATGCGCCTCCCGAGATCAATATCAAGAAGGTTTTCGCTGGCAACTGCAGCTGGTGCCACGGTAACTACGGCTTGGCGGCGGGACACGGCCCCAAGCTCTCCGGCACCAAGCTCAATGAGAAAGAAGTCCGCAACCGGATCATGAACGGCCAGCCGGGCATGATGCCCTCCTTCAAAAAGGCGCTCAAACCCTTCGAAGTCGACGCGCTGGTGAAGTACATTGTTGGTTTGCCCGGCACCGCCGAGGAAGCGACCAACTAGCCGCAACCCGCCCCCAGGCACCGGGCCTCCCCGCCCGCCTCACCCCACACGCAGGACTGGTTGTGGGGTGAATTTTTTGTGTCCAACGGAACCTGCAAGACACCGGTCCCATCCGGCCTCCCGCACCGCCTCCCATAACGGCGTCAAGGCAACCGGATCAGGAATATCCCCCTGAAGCGCTATCGCCCCCCGAGAGTGCGGTGCGCGGACCATGGCCGGGCAGCGGCAGGCCATTGCGGCGGCACAAGGGGTAGGGTAGCATCCGGCGTGGCCGTAGAAGCCGCGTAAAATCCAAAACTAATCACGGAGCCAAAGTAATGAAGAGCACAAATAGCCTCACCGCACTCGTCCTCGTTACCGCCCTAGGACTCACGATCTGCAGCCCCGCAATGGCGGCCGCCGTGAGCATCGTCAACCCCAGTTTCGAGTTGAACGCGCCCTACCCCTACAGCCTGGGCTACGTCCCCCTTTGGAACGTGGACGCCACCGGTAGCGCGCTCCCCGGAACCGCGTACGCGGGCTTTCCGGCACTGCCGCAGACGACTGACGGGCAGGTGTTCGCCTACGTGAATCCCAACGGTGGGTCTGCAGATATCTGGCAAGCCCTGACCGCCACCTTCGCCGCCAACACTCAATACACCCTCAGCGTGGACGTAATCTACCGCGCAGACTACATCGACGGGCCCTCCACCCTGCAACTGCTGGGCGGTGACCTCCTAGCCAGCGGTGCGCTGGTGGCGTCGTCCACCATTGGCGCCGGCACCCCGGGAAACTTCGTCACCCAGACGGTGAGCTTCACCACCGGGAGCGGCGATTCCATCCTGGGCAAACACGTGCTGGTCGCGCTAAGCAGCAGCGGCTCGGGTTCGCAGGCCGACTGGGACAACGTCCGCCTGGACGCCACTCCCGTTCCGGAGCCCGAAACCCTCGCCCTGCTATTGACTGGTGCGAGCGCTCTGGGCATCGCCCGCATGCGTCGGCGAAACCCGGCCTGAGCCATCGGAATCACTTCGACCCCGCTGCGGCGGGGTTTTTTATTTCATGCTGTGATCAGTACCGAATGTGGCTGATCTACGCTGCGGCCCGCCACAGCGAGATTCCCAAGGGATCAAGTGGATTCACCCTACCCCGGTACTTTCCACAACCCGATCCAGGTTCCATCCGCTTGACTCCTGGCCGACACCGGGACACGGACTCATTTTCCCGGGAGTCATCATGGCCAACATCAAACTCACCAAGTCCGCCATAGACACGGCGCTGTCCCAGGCGCAGCCCGTCGAATTGCGCCGTACCTGAGTGCCCGGCTTCATGTGCCAGATGACACCAGCGAGCTGAATGGCGTTCTTGCTCCGGTACCGGACCAATGCCGGGGAACGGCGCAAGCCCGCCCTGGGTCCGTGCGGGGGGCTGACTGTCCCGCATGCCCAGGCACCAGCACAGGCTTGGCTGGCCGAGGGTCGCCGAGGCGCCGCCCCCTTGGCAACAAGACCGAGGCGCGCAATGCACCGACCGTCACGGAACTGTGCGGACGCCTAATGTCGGACTAGTCTAAGGTCTGCAACACTCCGAGTATGCAAAAAGGCTACCAAGGCAATATCGACCGCAACATCATCCCCATTCTGGGTCGCATGAAGGTACAGGTGCGTAAAACGCCCAGATGTTGCGATGAAGAAGCTGGAGCCGCTTCGGATAGAGGCCCACCCGACGCTCGCCGTCAGGCGAAAGATGCTCGACATGACCGCCATGCGGGACTCGCGGCCGGATGGCACGAATCCATGCCGGCAAATCCCCCAAAATCCTCGAGGCAAAACCACCCGACTCATCACCGACGAAGAAATGGGGGGCTGTTCCGGCATCTGAACAAGGCGGAGGCCGAAGACAGCGAGCCATCTGTTGTCAGGCTGGCAATTCGCCTGCAGCTCGAGTTCGCGGCGCGCCGCTCCGAAACCCTGTTGCTGGAGTGGGCCTGGGTCGATCTGGAGAACCGACCGGTCGCCTTGCCCGACAGCAAACCTGGAGGCATGCCTAAGCCCATGAGTGAGGAGGCTTACCGCCTCCTCTCACCGGCGGACAAGCACGAAAATTCGCTCTACATGCTGCCTTCGCCGCGCGATCCGCTCGAGCACCTGACAAACGGGGAGCACTACAACGGCTGGAGCCGCATTCTGAAACCTGGCGACGCAAACACGTCGGCACGCGTGGCATCCGCCACCGCTCAGCCACCGCCATCGCCAACTCGGGCATCCCAGCCCGGGTGGCTATGGTGCTGAGCGCGCACAAGACCGTGGCGATGTTCATGCGCTACAT
Organism: Betaproteobacteria bacterium; assembly: GCA_025356655.1. Lineage (GTDB taxonomy): Bacteria > Pseudomonadota > Gammaproteobacteria > Burkholderiales > SHXO01 > SHXO01. The sequence continues at coordinate 15,883 of JANXRW010000029.1, forward strand.
CCACACCGACGATGCGCCGGTACACCAGGCGGCCGATCGGGTGGCGAACCGGCGCAAGGCGGTGGTGGGCGCACAGCGCCCCAAGGGAATATCAGCAGGAGCTGAGGGAGCCGCCTCTCCTGACCCCCACAGATTGTCCTATCGTAGATACGACACTTGGGATTGGCCAAGTTTCATCAGAAAGATATATTTCAGCAAACGCTGCAATCGTTGTTTTTAATGAAATCAATTTTCACATTTTCACTGAAAGTGCTATTTTCAACACACGCTAAAACTAGACCATCTGATGAAAGACATAGAGAGCCAAGCAGCGCAGGCGCTTCGTTTACTGTTGGGGCAAGTGCCGGCGATTAAGCTTTTGGACATCGAGCACGAAAAGCCTGGGCCTGACCAGGGCGCCGACGTCGTGGTACATATCGACCTGTCAGGCAGGCGCCATGCACTGGTCTGCGAAGTGAAATCCACTGGCCAGCCGCGTCATGTCCGGATGGCATTGCTTCAACTGCGCAACTACGTGGCGCATCATGCGCAAGATGCCACGCCTGTCTTCATCGCCCCTTATCTGTCCCCAGACGCTCAAGCGCTTTGCCGTGACCAGGATGTAGGCTTTCTCGACCTCGAAGGCAATGCACGCTTGATCTTCGACAGCGTCTTTATCGAACGCCATTTCGCGAGCAAACCCGTTGCCGATCGACGTGCACTTCGGTCGTTGTTTAAGCCGAAATCCGCTCAGGTGCTACGCGTGATGCTTCGTAATCCCCGCCAGGCATGGCGCGTCACGGATCTTGCGCTGGCCGCGGCCGTCAGCCTTGGACACGTTAGCAACGTTCGTGTTGCCTTGCTCGATCGGGAGTGGGCGAAAGTGTCTGAAGAAGGTCTTTTGTTATCCGAACCTGCCGCACTGTTGGATGCATGGCGCGATGCCTACCAGCCGCCAGTTGGGAAGCGCCTAGCCTTCTATACAACCCTGCACGGCAGCGCGTTTGAGGAAGCTGCGCGGCGCGCAATGCGTTCGGATAACGAGGTCATCCCGATGGCATTTGCATCCTTCTCGGCCGCGCATTGGCTTGCACCTTACGGCCGGACAGGTGCACAGTATTTTTATGTAGACGAGAGAGGTCTTGAACGACTGCGATCCGCCTTGAAGCTGTCCGCAATTTCCAAAGGCGAAAACGTGGTGGTAACCCTGCTCAAGGATTCTGGCTTGTTGCGCGACACGGAGGAGCCGGCGCCTGGAGCAATCTGCACAAGTCCAGTCCAAACCTATCTTGATCTTACCAACGCCGGCGAACGCGGGCGAGAGACGGCAGATCATCTACGGCGAGAAAGGCTGATATGGCCGAAATGATTCGGGTGCGGCTCTTTTGCGACGGGCCAAACTTGGCTAATTCCATCGCTGCCACAGTCACTTAGGATATTCTCCAATGGCGCTGATGAGGGTGCGTCGCCGAGCTATCGGTCCCGCGGCGGCATAGGCTGCCCTGATGGCGAACTCCGGGGCTCCGCTCGCGCCTTCGGGAACCGCGTGGGATATCTTTTGCCGGACATTTGTCACCGCCTGCACTACCTTCGTGTCTGAGCAAACTCTGTCGGGGGGGGTACGTGCATGGACGGTACAGGGGTAGCGTTC
>JANXRW010000032.1 GCA_025356655.1 Betaproteobacteria bacterium
TGGCCGGCAAGTTTGCCGGCCACTACGAGTCCCGGTATTTATGATCCCAGACTTCCGGCTAATGCCAGTCTCCGGTGCATCCGATCGAGCTGAAAAGCTGGGATTTCGGTTTGGTGCGAAGGGCGCCCATACCAGCCGAACCATGATGTTCGAGGAGCTCAATGGCGTGCTTTCGGCCGTGCGTGGCGGAGGGTCGCGTGAAGACTACGCGTCTGCGATCGTCGAGGGAAATTGCCTCGGCAAGGCAACCACCGCAACCCGGAGGCTCACCAACCAGCGGCTTGGCGAGCTCTACGGATTGGACCCGCGGATTCCGCTCTTTCGGGTGCTCCGGCGACTCTGGTCCATCGACGCATCTGGCCGCCCCCTGCTGACGCTGCAATGCGCACTCGCACGCGATCCTTTGCTCGCTGCGACCGTGTCGCCCGTATTGACGCTGGCCGCGGGAAGCGACGTGCAGCGCGACGCGATTAGGGCGGCCCTGAGGCACGACGTTCGCGAGCGCCTCAGCGAAGCGACCCTTGACAAGGTCATCCGCAACGTCGCCAGCTCGTGGGAACAGGCTGGCCATCTCGCCGGGCGAACTTTCAAGAAGCGTGCGCTGGTGCAGGCAACGCCGGCGAGCGTCGCCTTCGGCTTGTACCTCGGTCACGCCGTCGGCTTCCGCGGCGTCTCACTCTTCGCGACCGGTTGGGTGTCGCTGCTCGATTGCACGCCCGTCGCGGCCCGCGATTTCGCCATCGAAGCCAAGCGCATCGGGCTCATCGACCTGCGCATCGCGGGCGACGTCGTGGACCTGGCACTCGATCGACTGGACCCTGCAGAAGGACGGAGCTGACATGGCTCGCATCGAAGACCTGGCGGATCGCTTTGGTCAGCACATCGCGACGCCTTGGCAGCGAACCGTCTCCGGTGCTCAGCGAGTGGTCATGCTCGTGTACGACAAGGAACTCGAGCGGACGCTGCGGGCAAGAAAGGTGGCGTTCGAGACGGCGACACGACAGGCCGGACACGACTGGCACGAGCTCGATATCTCCGAGGCATTCTCCGCGTGGATGGCCGCCGACGACTACCGCGAGGAGTACTTCGCCTCGCCCGAGGACCTGCAACTCAAGCTGCAGGCCGAGTTCCCCGAGTACGTGGCCGAGGGCCTCCGCACCACCCTCACTGGCCCCGAGATCACCGACGACTCCGTCGTCGCGCTGTTCGGCGTTGGCGCGCTGTTTGGCTTCGCTCGGTTGTCGCACATCCTGAAGCTGGTCGAGTCCGACATCAAGGGCCGACTCGTCGTGTTCTTTCCCGGGCATCTCGAGCGCAGCAACTACCGCCTGCTCGATGCCCGCGACGGCTGGAACTATATGGCCGTGCCCATCACCCTGCACGGGGACGGAGGAGTGGAATGAAGATCAAGGACGTTCTGCAACGAGATCCAAGTATCTTCCCACTGGTCAACCAGGGGCAGGCGCGGATCGTCGACAGCGATAATGCACGGGCGCTCGAAGAGCTGCGCGGCGAGCTCTCGACGTTCGTGTGCGAGGGGCAGTACGCCGACGGTGTGCAGAGGATCATCCGCTCGTACCTCGACAGCCTGAGCAAGACCAACCAGAAGGCCGCATGGGTGAGCGGCTTCTTCGGCAGCGGCAAGTCGCACCTGCTCAAGATGCTGTGTCACCTATGGCAGGATACCGCCTTTCCGGATGGGGCAACCGCCAGAGCCATCGTTCCCGCCATGCCGGACGAGTTGCGCGAACTCTTGCGCGAACTCGACACCGCAGGCCGGCGCGCCGGCGGCTTGCTCGCGGCAGCGGGTTCACTGCCCAGCGGAACCACCGACCAGGTCAGGCTCACGATCCTGGGCATTCTGCTGCGCGCCGTAGGTCTACCGGAGCAGTACCCTCAGGCACGCTTTTGCCTGTGGCTCCATTCACAGGGCTACTTCGATACGGTGAGGGCTTCGGTCGAGGCAGCCGGCAAGGCATTCGACCGGGAACTTAACAATCTGTACGTCAGTGGCCCAATCGCGAAGGCGCTCCTGGCTTGCGATCCAGGCTATGCATCCAGCGACGCCGAGGCGCGACAAACGCTGCGCGCAAGCTACCCGTCGATGGCGCGTGACATCACGACCGAAGAATTCCTCTCCACCGTCAAAGAGGCACTCAAGCTCCGCGGCCGGGATGGCCGCACGCCCTGCGTGCTGCTCATCCTCGACGAGGTGCAGCAGTACATCGGCGAATCCAACGACCGCTCGGTGCTCGTGACCGAGGTCGCCGAGGCCGTGTGCAAGCAGCTCGACAGCCAAGTGATGATCGTGGGCGCAGGGCAGAGCGGGCTGACGGACCTGCCCTTGCTGCAGAAGCTGATGGACCGCTTCACGATCCGCGTACCGCTGTCGGACGCCGAAGTCGAGCAGGTGACCCGCAAGGTCCTGTTGCACAAGAAGCCCGCGTCGGTGGGCGAGATTCGCAAGCTGCTCGACGCCAACGCCGGCGAGATCTCGCGCCAGTTGCAGGGCACGCGCATCGGTGAGGTCGTCGAAGACCGGGCCGTCATCGTCGAGGACTACCCGCTGCTGCCGGTGCGCCGGCGGTTCTGGGAGAATTGCTTCCGACAGATCGACGCAGCAGGCACGCACAGCCAGTTGCGCTCCCAACTTCGCATCATCTACGACGCCATCAAGAAGGTCGCCGGCCGCTCCCTTGGCGCCGTGGTTCCCGGTGACGAACTGTTCGAAGCGCTCGCGCCCGAGATGGTCAACACCGGCGTACTGCTGCGCGAGATCAATGAACGCATCATCCAGGTCGGGAAGTCCGACGGCCTGCTCGCGCAGCGTGTCTGTGGCCTCGTATTCCTGATCGGCAAGCTCACCCGCGAGAGCGGGGCCGACATCGGCGTGCGCGCCAAGAAGGAACACCTGGCCGACCTGCTGGTTGAAGACCTGACGGCCGATAACGGAAAGCTGCGCTCGGATGTCGGGGCCGTTCTCGAGCGGCTGGCCAAGGACGGCGTTCTCATGCAGGTGGGCGACGAGTATCGGCTGCAGACCCGCGAAGGCAGCGAATGGGACCGCGAGTTCCGCAACCGCCAGACGAGGCTCAACAACGACGACGCAGCGGTTCAGTTCCAGCGCGACCAACTGCTCTATTCCCAGACCGACAAGATCGTTCGTGCTGTCAAGCTGATCCAGGGCGCCGCCAAGGTGCCGCGCCAGTTCCTGGTCTCGCGCGACGCCACGCCGCCGGACGCCGACGGCGCCAGCCTCCCGGTGTGGATTCAGGATGGCTGGTCAGCCGCCGAGAGGCAGATGCTCGATGCCGCGCGCGCCGCCGGCGCAGCGAGCCCCATCCTCTACGTTTTCATTCCGCGCCAGTCGGCCGAAGACTTGCGCCGCCTGATCGTAGAGGCCGAGGGAGCACAACAGACCCTCGCCGCCAAGGGCACTCCCACGGGGGACGAGGGGCGCGAGGCGCGCCAGAGTATGGACAGCCGATACGCGAAGGCGGCGGGCGAGCGCGACCGCTTGGTTCGCGAGATCATCGCCAACGCGAAGGTCTTCCAGGGCGGCGGCAACGAGCTGATCCGCCTAGCGCTCGATGAGCGCATTCGCGACGGCGCCGCAGACTCGCTGGTGCGTCTGTTCCCGCGCTTCAAGGATGCGGACTCCGGCGCGTGGGAAGCAGCGATCAAGCGCGCGCGCGGCGGCGCGGATCAGCCCTTCCAGCCCGTCGGCCATGCCGATGCGACGGAGAAGCATCCCGTCTGCATGCGGGTGATCTCCGCGATCGGTGCGGGAAAGATCGGCGGGGAAATCCGCAAGGCTTTACGCACATCGCCCTATGGGTGGCCCCAGGACGCGATCGATGCGGCGCTGATCGCACTGCACCGGTCGCAACAAATCACGGCCACCGCCAACGGCGTGGCCGTTGCACTGGGGCAGCTCGACCAGAACAGAATCGCCAAGGCCGAGTTTCGTGTCGAGCATGCGACGCTCTCCGTCCAGGATCGGCTGCTGTTACGAAAGCTGCTGACGCAGCTCGTTCAGTGCAAGAGCGGCGAAGAGGGCGCCAAGGCACCCGAGTTTCTGACCGCGTTGGTGAACCTCGCGCGAGCGGCCGGTGGCGACGCGCCGCTGCCATCGCAACCGGCTACGACGGGCATCGAGGACATGCAGCGCCTGGTGGGCAACGAGCAACTCGTTGCGATCAAGGACAAGGCCGCCGACCTCGAATCGCGCATCAAGACCTGGACGGCGGCGCGCGACCTGGCCGCCAAGCGCCGGCCTTCCTGGGCGGTCGTCTGGCATCTCGCGCGCCATGCCGGCGATCTGCCGGGCATGCAGGCCCATCTGGACCAGATCGAGGCGATCCACACGCACCGCTTGCTGCTGGAGCCGACGGATTCCGTCGCACCGATCAGGGTGGCCATTGCCGGCCTGTTGCGTGAGGCCGTCAATGGTGCGCATGCCGATCATGCCGCCGCGTACGACCAAGCGTTCGGTGCGCTGGCGGGCAACGAGAACTGGGCTAAGCTGGACCCGACGCAGCAGGCCGGCATCCTCGCTGCAGTCGGCTTGACTGCGCCGGTGAAGCCTGACGTGTCGAGCGATGAGGCGCTGGGTCGGCACCTCGATGGTCGCCCATTGAAGGTGGCCTTGGCCGAGCGCGACGCGATCCCAGGGCGGGTCCAGCTCGCCATCGAGCGCGCCGCCAAGCTGCTCGAGCCGAGGGTGCAGACCATGTCGGTGGAGCGAAGCACGCTGCACAACGAGCAGGAAGTCGACGCCTGGCTGGGTCGGCACAAAGAGCGGCTTGTCGCCGCCCTGAAATCCGGGCCGGTCCTCATTCAATAGGAGTCTCGCCATGGCATTCCTGACATCTCTGCGATTGGACGGACTCCTGTCTTTCGCGCCGGGCTCGGAAACGATTCCCCTCACGCCGTTGAACGTGCTGATCGGCCCCAATGGCTCCGGCAAGTCGAACCTTATCGAAGCCATCGATCTGTTGCGGGCAACGCCAACGGCTTTCGCGTCAGCCATTCGCGACGGCGGCGGTGTGCGGGAGTGGCTGTGGAAGGGCGATGGTGGGGGCGGTAGCGCCACGCTAGAGGCGCTGATGGCCCGCACGGCGCCCGTCCCGGACTTGAGGTATCGGCTTTCATTCACCTCAACCGGTCAGCGGACAGAAGTGACCGACGAGGTCATCGAAGAAGCGCACAGGCGCAGGGCCAACGCGCAGGACATCCTCTTCTACTACCGCTTCCAGTCCGGCCGTCCGGCAATCAACCTCCGCGAAGTCGGAAAGAACGGACGGACGGTGCATCATCTCGGACGCCAAAGCCTTGTCCCCGACGAGTCGGTGCTTTCGCAGCGCAAGGACCCCGACCTCTACCCCGAGTTGACCTGGGTCGGTCAACAGTTCGGACGCATTCAAACGTTCCGTGAGTGGAGCTTCGGTCGGTACGCCGCGCTTCGTCAGCCGCAACCTGCCGATCTACCGACAAACGAACTTGCGCCCGACTCGCGCAACCTTGGGTTGATCCTGAACCATCTCGAACACAGTGACGTGGGTCCGGAACTCAATCGACTGCTTACCCGCTTTCTACCGAGGTACCAGCGCTTCAGCACCCTGATCCAAGGTGGCACGGTTCAGTTCTTCCTTCACGAGAAGGGTGTGAAGGCCCCAGTCCCGGCGACAAGGCTATCGGATGGGACGATTCGCTTCCTCGCGATGCTTGCGCTGCTGTTAGCGCCTTCACCGCCGCCTCTCGTCTGCATCGAAGAGCCGGAACTCGGCTTGCACCCCGATGCGCTGCTGCTGCTGGGTGAGGCCTTGGTCCAAGCCTCTGCCCGCACGCAACTGATCGTCACCACGCATTCGGACACGCTCGTGTCCGCATTGACGGAGCAGGCGGATTCGGTGCTCGTCTGCGAACACGTCGGCCAGACCCAAGTGCGCCGGGTCGAAGCGGACAAGCTCCGGCACTGGATGGAAAAGTATCGGCTGGGCGAGATCTGGCGGCTCGGCAAACTGGGGGGCAATCCATGAAGGCCATCGCCATTTATGTGGAAGGCGGTGGCGATCATCCCGGGCCGGACCTACGCGTCGGCTTTGACACGCTCCTGAAAGCCCAGAAGGAAGCCGCCCGCGAACGTCGGGTGCGCTGGAGCATAGTGCTGTGCGGCGGGCGCAAGGCAGCGTGCGACGCATTCCTCGACGCCGTCCGCACGGAACCGGGGGTCGTCAATGTCTTGCTGGTCGATTCCGAGGGGCCCGTTGCAGCGGAGACCGGGGACCCGAAGAAGGACGCCGCAGCGAGGCGTCAGCACCTGAGGACACGTGATGGCTGGAACCTGGACGCCGTGGATGCCCAACGCATTCACCTGATGGTCCAGTGCATGGAAGCCTGGATCGTGGCCGACCCGGAGGCGCTAGCGTCGTTCTACGGCCAGTACTTCAAGGCGAACGCCCTGCCGGTTCGGCAGAACCTCGAAGAGGAGCCGAAGCAGGACCTGTACGACAAGCTCGACAAAGCAACCAGCGACAGGCGCTTGAACAAAGGCGGCTACGGGAAGATCCGGCACGCCAGCGAACTGCTGAAGCGTGTCGAGCCGGCCAAAGTGGCCGTCCGCTGCCCGCGCTTCGTCACCTTCACGCGCTCGCTGGACGCCATGATTCTGGGCGCCTGATATGTCAACCCTCTCACGCGACCTCCGCCGGGCCCTCGAAAACACGGTGCGGCAGGCTCGCCGGGCCGCGGAGGCCGGCGCACGCAAAGTCATCGAGCAGCTTGCCGTGCACCACCACGAGCCCTGGCCGAGCATGACGCCGGTGCAACGCGAGCTGCGCAATCGTCTGCGCGCGCATGGCAGGCAGCTCGGGGATCGGCGTGACGATCGCCGAGGGGTACAAGAAACCGATCGGCTGACGACCGAATGCGCCTATGAGCATTGGCATCGCATGCTCTTTGCCCGCTATCTGGCGGAGTGCGAACTCCTCATCGAGCCGCAGTCTGGCGTGGCAATCTCGCTGGCCGAGTGCGACGAACTGGCCCGCGCCGAGGGGCGCGACTGGCTGGAGCTCGCCTCCGACTATGCGCAGCGTATGCTGCCGCAAATCTTTCGCTCCGGCGATCCGGTGCTTGAAGTGGCGCTTCCGCCGGAGACGCGCTCGGCACTCGAAGACCTGATGAAGGCGCTGCCACGCGACGTGTTCGTCGCTGACGACAGCCTTGGATGGGTGTACCAGTACTGGCAGGCTGACCGCAAAAAAGGGATCAACCGGTCGGAGAAGAAGATCGGGGCCGACGAACTGCCGGCGGTGACGCAGTTGTTCACCGAGCCCTACATGGTGCGCTTCCTGCTGCACAACACGCTCGGCGCCTGGTGGGCCGGCAAGGTGCTCGCCGGCAACACGGGGCTTGCCACGTCGGCGCCCGACGAGGCCGCGCTGCGCGATGCCTGCAAGGTTGGCGACATCGCCTGGACCTATCTGCGCTTTGTCCGGGACACTGCCGAAGACGGAACGGAAGGGCCTTGGCGTCCCGCCGCCGGCGCGTTCGAAGGCTGGCCGAGGGCGGCGAAGGATTTGACTGTGCTCGATCCCTGCATGGGTTCGGGACACTTCCTTGTCTTCGCGCTACCGATCCTCCTTGCTTTCCGCATGGCGGAGGAAGGGCTGTCGCAATCGGCCGCCGTGGATGCGGCGCTGAAGGACAATCTGTTCGGATTAGAGATCGACCCGCGGTGCACGCAGATCGCGGCTTTCAACCTCGCCTTTGCCGCCTGGCGCAAGGTTGGCCATCGACCGCTGCCGCAGCTTAACCTCGCGTGTTCGGGGCTCGCTATCGGCGTCACCAAGGCTGAATGGCTGAAACTTGGGGAGAAGGCTGTGACGGCGGCCGATCCGGCAGCGAAACGCGACCTGCTCGGCGTTGAGAAGAACCTGCTCACCGTCGGTTTGGAGGAGCGGGTCAAGAACGGCCTTGAGTTGCTCTATGAGCTCTTCGCCAAGGCACCCTGGCTTGGAAGTCTGATAGAACCGCGCCGAGCTACCGCTGACATTTTCCGCGAAGGCTTCGACAAG
>JANXRW010000127.1 GCA_025356655.1 Betaproteobacteria bacterium
TTGCAGCGGCTCGATGGCATCACCACGGCCTGGAGGATCATGCAGCGCCTGGACGAGAGTACCGAAGCCAACGAGCGCCTACGCGCGCAGCCGCGCAGCGGGCCGTAAACCGAGCGCTGGCCCGCAGCCGGTACCGGCCCCCATCCTTCCCTACTGGCCAAAAGGCCACCACAGTTCCTCTTCCACACCGCAGCATAGCGCTTTGGCCACCGCGCCCGCAGAGCAGGGTCGCTCGGGTCGAGGCCGAGCCCCGCTACCAGAGTGGCGCTCGGTTGTGGCCACGCGGCGGTGGGTGTCGGGCGTGGGCCCTTGTGCAGAGTGGGCCTGTGTCAGGTCAAGCGACAGCGCCAAGTCTATGCCGGAGCGACCCTAACGCAGTGTCCGAAAGGAGTCGTACCCATCTCCATGGGTAGTTACAAGCTTCCGAACAGTTTTCCGAGCAGGCTCCTAGCTTCAGCGATCGCCTGGGAAAGATCGACCTCAACGGCGTCCGCGACGTCGCGCACTTTGTTCTCGGTTTCCAGAGCCGCTGCACGCAATGCAGTGATATGCGCGTCGACGCTATTGGCGTCCTGCGGAATTCGCGTCGCTAGGTCGAGCAGGCTCTTCTGAAGATTATTGATAGGGATGTTTTTTGCTTGCGCCAAGTCGGATGGCGATGCCGCGTAAGGCAGCGCATCCAGGTGATCAGGCCCCGAGTTGTCTGGATTTTGGAGGATGAGTGCGCTTGCCAAATCTGGGGCAGCTGCATCGCGATTGCTCAGTGGCGCACCGAGGTTAAACCGATTTCTGAGGGTAGACAGTATGGAAGTGTGATCAAAGGGGACCCCGCCCGGGGCCCGCAACACCGTACCCTGCCGAATATAAGGAGAAACGATGATCGCGGGTACACGGACACCGTATCGGTCGAAGTTGAAGGGCTGGGTCGGTATAGCGCTGGGGGGAATTGCAGGCGGCGGGGGCACATGGTCATAGCATCCGCCGTGCTCGTCGTAGGTGATGATCAGCAGCGTCTCGGGCCAAGCCGGGCCTTTGCGTACGCTGTTATAAACATCCGCGATCAATTGTTCACCCAGCGTCACCACGTGAGGAGGGTGCTGATCGTTTGGCAAGCTGACGTCGCTGAAATAACGTGGTTCAATGAACGAATAGCAAGGCAAGGTTCCTTGCCTTGCATCATTGCGGAACTCTTCGTAGAAACGGAAACCGTCCAGATTTCGCCAAAGCCCTGACAGCGTCATCGTCTGGGGAAGATCGTGGAAGTAGATTTTCCACCCGTTCGCTATTCCGAGATCGTCAAACCGGTTGAAAATGGTCGGCATGTCGTACGGGAAGTGGAGCGGCGAGTTGTTCTCAAAGCCATTGGCCGTACCCGTGTGCAAAAAGAACCGATTCGGCCACGTTTGGCAGGGTGCCGCCGCGTACCAACGGTCGGAAACGGCAAACTGACGTGCCAGCCGGCTGATGACCGGAACCTGCTCTGGCGAATAGTAGTGCATGACATTTTTTGGGTCGTAGGTTCCGGGCGACTTCCCAGACTGGCTCTGGTAGTTCCGCACGAAGCCGCTCATGGTCGGCACCGAAGCGGGATCTGCAACCGTAGCAGTGCCGAACAGCTGGGTATTGACGTCTGTCCAAAGCTCACCCGGATCGCGATCGGGAACACTCATGGCGATTTCGTCCGTTCCGGCCGCGGTCCAGACCCGGACCTCGTTTCCCTGCAGGTCAGGGTTGCTTTCCGTCCCTGACAAGCCGTCAAACCAGTCCGACTTCGGGTAGAGCTGTCCCAGCATGCTATCAAATGACCGGTTCTCCAGCATGAGCACCACCACGTGCGCTACCTTGTCCAGTGCTCCCACGGCTGCCTCCTAGCTAATCGCTTCGCCATTAAGTAATGCGGCATTCAGCGGCATACTACTGTAGCCCCTTCAGGCCGTAACGACCTGAGCGAGAGAGGCGCTCCCAGTCCTCGAGGGAGCTCAGGGTGTAGTCGCACGCTCTCTCATCATCGTGGCTGCTTCGTCCATCGCCGCACCGGTCTGGGCCTTAGGCACTTTCAACTCCGGCGGAAGGGCTGGGACGTTGAGCTAACTGGGTCGCCTGGGTTGACGATGCACCGCTGCGCATATGCATGGGCCAAGCGGAAAACAGACCCCGCGCCTAGCAACCCTGGGGTGGAGTGCATTGGGGGTGGCGGCTACTCGTCATCTGGAGAGAAACTCCACATACGCCCGGTAGCTGTAGATGCGGTTTTGCTCCTGGCCGGTGAGTTCGAGCACGATGCCGGCGTCCTCCACCAGCCCCACGGCGGCGCTGTGCCGGGAGATGCCCTTCGCGGCCGTGGCGCGCCTGGTGGCCGCCCCCGTCGCCGGGCGGTGATGTTCGTCACCGAGGGCAAGGATTCGCAGGCTGTGGCCGAGTTCGCCGGGCATCTGGAAGGAGGGAGAACCCGCCCAAGGCAAGGATCACGTTCGACAAGTTCCATGCCAAACGCTCACGCCTCCGACGCAGTCAATGAGACACGCCGGAGCGAGCAGAAGGTGGACTCGGAGCCCAAGGGCACGCGCTGGACCCTGCTCAAGGACCGTTCCCGTCTCACGCCGGCGCAGCGCACGGCCAGGGCATGGCAGTACCGAGAACCGTTGCGCGAGATTCTCGATGCGGCGGCAGATCAATCGGGTGACCGGCATGCTTTGGCGATGATGCACGAACGTGATGCGCCCGACGATCGAGCCGATGAAGGACGTGGCGCGGATGATCCGGCGGCACTTCGAGGAAATCGTTGACTGGGCCCAGACGCGCCAGACCAACGGATTCCTCGAGGCACGGGGTGGGCGATTCCAGGCCGCGAAGCGCACTGCCTGTGGATACGTGCGCATGGACAACATGCGCGTGGCGTTCTTCCGGACACGCAGGCAAACTGGACTTCACCCGCATCAACTCTCACGCTGCTGCCTGACCCACTCGATTCTTGAAAGCGGTATTCCGTCAGATGCCTGGGCGGATACCCATCCCCGGTGGCCGCGAAACGCCACGCCACAACCAGCGGGGGCTTCAGCGCGTCGTCACTGCCGGCTGGCACCCGCAGTAACGGCGCAGTCAGCACCATGAATGGGCCCTCGGTCACGCCCTTTGTATCGCCCCGCGAGCCTGCGAGGACGGTACGGTGGGTCAACGCCGGACGAAAATTGCACATCCGGCACATGGCGGTGGCCACCGACAGGGCGGCCAGAGCCAACCATCTGGGACCAAGTAAGGGGCGAGGGTCTCGTATTTGGCAGGCATGCCGCAATCGGGAAAAGTCCAGCAGGAGGATACCTGCCATATGAAGTGCACTGTGCCGGCAAACTTGCCGGCACAGTGCTTTTCTTGTGGTTTTAGTTGCTTCCTGCCACACTCGTAGTGGGGGGGCCGGTTTGCGGGC
>JANXRW010000130.1 GCA_025356655.1 Betaproteobacteria bacterium
CCGAGTTCACGGGCTTCGTTGATGTCCTCGATCAACTGATGGGCCTCGCGGTAGAGGACCTTGTAGCCGCGGTTCACGGCGATGAACGCGAGCGCCTTGGCGATGTGGCTTTTGCCGGTGCCGGGTTTGCCGATAAGCAGCGCGTCCTCGCGCGCATCGACGAACTTCAGCGTGGCGAGTTCGAGCACCGCGCGCCTGGGCGTAGTCGGATTGTAGCCCCAGTCGAAGTCCTTGAGGTCTTTACGCTCCTCGAGCCGTGAGAGCGTGTAGCGGCGCTCCAGAAGCCGTGAGCGGCGGCGGTCCAGTTCGTCCTGGATGAGCCACGAGAAGGCCTCAATAAAGTCCATTTCGTGGCTGGCTACGGCGAGCGCGCGCACCTGCAAGGTTGCGCCCATGCCCGAGAGGCGAAGTGCGCGAAGGGATCGTTCAAGTTCAGTGATAGACATTGCCATCGGAGTCCTCCTGGGGGTGAGTCTGGGAGTGCTCCTCCCAGAACGATTGATACTCGGTGAGCGCGCGGATGTGGGATCCGGATTGGGTGAGGTTCGGTGCCTGCGCATTGGCCAGAGCGGTGGCGGCTTTGCGCTCCAGCGCGTGCTTGAGCGCGGCGTAGGAGAAGCATTGCGCATCGATCAGGCGTGCACACACCGCCTCGATGTCGGCGCAGGGGTAGTGGCGGGCGAGATTCGCTAATCCGTAAATCGCGCGCTGACCGGGGCGCCCCAGGCGGGCGAACATCTCGCGCGCCAGGGCGGCCGTGTGCGGACCGATGCGCTCGGCCTTGGCGAGCAGCCGGGCGCTCTCGCGCGAGGGGTTGAAGATGCGATCCGCCTGCTCGATGGCGAAGCTGCCCTTGCGCTCTGACTTCGGATGTCGGCGCAGCAGTTGGCCGGTGGCCTCCAGAATCTCGATGGCGCGCTCGAAGATACGCACCGTGACCTCGCTGTGCGGGGCGGCGGGCAGTGCGGCGTAGTAGGAACCCTCGACCTGGACGAGCCCGGCGTCGTCCACCGTGCGCGTGGCCTGCTTGAAGTAGCCAAACCCCTGGAGCGGCAACGCGCGCAGGTGCGGCTGCTCCTCGCGATACATTTCGAGCACCTGACGCTTCTTGCGCCCGTGGATACGCAACGCCGCCCAGCGCTCCTCCCAGTGCGCGAGCCACGTGTTCTGCGCCTCGATCGAGTCGAACTTGCGCCCCTTGAGCGCGGTGCTCTGGGTGTGCTGAATCGCGTTCTCCACCGTGCCCTTGCGATTCGGATCACGAACTCGACACGGGTCCGCCACCACGCCATAGTGTGAGAGCATCGTGGCGTAGACCGGATTGAACTCCGGGGCGTAGAGGTCGGGACGAATCACCCCCTCCTTGAGGTTATCGAGGACCGCGTACTGCGGGCATCCGCCGAACGCTCGAAACGCTTCCTCGTGCAGCCGCGCCCAGATCTCCTGGCTGGTCTTCCACACCACCTTGCGAAAGCTCTTGCCGGAGAACTTCAAGGTCATCACGAACAGGTACGGACGCCGGTACTTGCCGGGGCGATACAGCGTCAGCGCCCCTTGCCCGTAATCGACCTGCGCCTCCTCGCCGGGCGGGAATTCCAGCACATCGAAGCGCTCGGGAGCGCGCGCCTTCAGCCTCGACACAAAACGCTTCACCGAGTTGTAGGCGTGCGTGAATCCGTGCGCCTCGACCAGGTCCTGGTAGATGCTCACCGCGTTGCGCCCGAGCCCGACCTGCATTTCGATCCAGGCCCGGTGCGGCTCGCACGTCGAGGGCGTCACCCGCGGGGCCTCGGCCGCCGTGGCGCCTTCCGCAGCCGGTGGCCGGGGTGGGGGAATTTGACCGTCCGCCGCCTCAGAGCCGGTGGCCACCCCGGGGGAATTTGAAAACCGCTGGTAACGGCGGATCGTCTTGCGATCCACCCCCGTAAAGCGTTCGATCTCGCGCTGCGTCGTCCCGCGATCCAGCAGCGTTTGGATGGAAATACGTAAATGTGGCTTCAAGACGTTCAATCCTTTCTCCCTTCAGTTGTGAAGGGGCGAGGTTAACGTCTCGTCGTCGCAGAGCCGCGGCTCAGCCGCTACTACACGTGCTCAGGTGGGGGAATTTGGGGTGGCCACAGGTGGGGGAGTTTGGGTGGCCGCCGGGGCGCTGAGTGAATTGGAAACGCATATCCTGATCGCGCAGGAGCTTGGCTATTTTCGCAAAACAGCGGATATTCTCGACCAAACAGACAAGGTGTCCAGCTTGTTAGCAGGCCTGCACAAAAGTGTAAAAACGTAACTCTAAGCGCCGAACATCACCAATCACCCAATCACCCTGCATGCCTTGCGGGATGCGGGCCCATCGGATAAAACTAATCCAATGGATTATAATGCCCGATGCTGATTACGGTCGCCGAATTGCCGGAATACCAGCGGCGCGCGGGAAAGCTGCTGTCGGCAAGCGAGCGT
>JANXRW010000017.1 GCA_025356655.1 Betaproteobacteria bacterium
GTGCACGAAAAGCAAGGCTTTGGATCAATATACGTAAAATATTATGGCACTACATTTTGCCTCAGAAATGAAGTCCAATGCTGACAAGGGTTTACGGCGCGCCAGCGTCAGAAAGGACGGAAAAGTGACAAAGATGGGCTAGTACAGGAGCACCCCGGGCTCGCGCCCTCGGGTGGCAACCAGCCGCACAACAATCTGCAGCCCCTCCTCGTGGTGAGCTATATCATCGCCCTGCAGGGCATCTATCCTCAGCGGCCCTAGGTCATTCACGTGCTCAGCGTGCCAACCCGGCAGCGGCCGGCGGAAGAGCGGGACGAGGAGTTCCTGCGCCGCCTGTTCGCCGAGTCGCGGGAAAGCGAATTCGCCCGGCTACCCCTCGACTCGACGCAGATCGGGCAGCTCCTGCGGCAGCAATTTGACGCGCGAGCGCGCGCCTGCGCGGCAGGGTTCCCCGCCGCGCGCTGGTTCATCGTAGAGAGCTTGGACGAGGCAATCGGCACGCTGTGCCTGGAGCGGAGCGACAGCGGCCTCGCCGTGCAGGACATCGCGATCCTCAGCACCTGGCAGAACAGAGGCGTGGGCAGCGCATTGCTGCGCGCCGTGCTGGCCGAGGCACGGGCCGCGGGCCTGCCGGTGCAGTTGCAAGTCCGGGTAGGCAGCGCCGCTGACCGACTTTACCGCCGCCTGGGTTTTGTGGAGATCAGTAACGACCGCCTGAACATCGCCATGCAGTGGCGCGCGAACTCTGACCGGGTGGCGGCTCCACGCTCGTGGGCAGCCCAGCCAGATGCCACGGCGGGCGTGCCCATTCATTGATGACGGGGAGAGCACTCATGCAACGACGGGATTTCATGATAAGCAGCGCGAGCGGTGCCGTGGCCGCCGCGTTCGCGGCAGTCCCCTCGGGGGCAGGCGCCGGGACCACACCGCCCGCCCTGGGGGAAAAGGCTTTCCGGGGGCAATTGGGGCATGTCTTCTATGTCTACCCTGGCCTACGCGGGGTGGTCCTGCAACTGGTGGCCCTACGGGAGGCAAAGTTCAAGTCCGTACCCGGTCACGAGCAGTTCACGCTGATCTTCCAAGGTTGGCGTGGGACCCCGCTCAAATCCGGCACCTACGATGCGGAGAACGCCACACTGGGCAAGTTCCAACTCACCCTGGAGCCCCTCCCATCCACGGCGGCAGCACTGCGCTACCGGGCCGACTTCAGCCTACTCGGCTAATCCACGCGGCTGCTCGCAACGGCGCGTCGCCTCGCGGTTTGACCAAGCCCTGCGCCGGGGGCCGAGAGAGCACGGAGCGTACGCGGCCTTCTGGGCGGCGCCCGTGACCGCCCGGCGCGGGCCGACAGGTGGGAGGATCCGCCAGGGCTTGGCGCAGTCGGCAACGCGAAGGCCGCACCGGCGCCGTGCGCCGCGTGCGCTTGCGAGCGATCGGATGGCGGTGTCCACGGTTACTGGCGGGCGGGCCTGCAAGTCCGGGATCTCCCGAGGCCAGAGCGCCGGAACCACCGCCCTATCATTGACCAACAGTTCCAGAACCCCGTCGGCGTAGGCTGCACGTTGTGACGGGAAATGCCAGCCGGTCCCGAGGGAGTTGTCCGCGCCGAAGGGCATCGCCCCCCCTCCTCTGGTGCCGCCCACACCTCAAAGGGCGCCGCAGAGCGGGCCTCGCGACCGACGCGGACGCGGGCAATCAGTTCACGCAGGGACTGCCGTTGGGCGTCACTGGAGGCCGTGTCTGCGGAAACGGGAAGGATCAACGCCGCCGGCGCCCCATGCCGAGTGAAGGTGTACTCCTCGCCCCGCTCCACGGTAGCGAGCACCGCGAAGAGCCGATTTCTGGCTCAAAAACCGCAATGGACATCACCCCAAGCCTCCGGCAATGAAGTATGGCTAGCCCGAGTTCTACCACCGGCACAATTGCCTACCAGTGGAGCTCCCGTAAGAGGCAATTCCCCGCTTGCCGGTCGGCATGCCCAGCCCCTTGGGTCCGCAAGCACCCCCGCCCGATCGCCTGGATCCGTCAGCGCTCAGTTCATCCCATGCCGACGCCCATGCCTCAGCTTTCGGCACACTTCGACACATTTCACGCCCGGGCGCTTGACAGTAGAACGCCGGCGCAGCCGGGAGACGCAGGCGTTGAACTTGGTGCGATTTAGGCTAACCGTGCCACGGCGCGTGGCGTCGGCTCACCTCGGGTAACGCCGCGCAAGTTCGCCGACGTGTCCTAGAAGGGTGAATCTTGGAGTCGACGGCGGCGGATACGGGCTCTGCGCGCGCTTGGCAATGAACTTGCTTGATGCAGGGCCGCGCGGGGCTAAACTCCGTCGCCCCAATGCCGAAATGCCCTTTACCTGCGGAGCAGCCGCTTCGACGGGTGCCACCCGAGCCGCACGAGAAAAAGCCCACCCATGACAGAAGAGATCGACCTGGCCGACCGCAACGACCTTATCCTCGACCACCCGCTGAGCCGCGTAGCCGCTCTCATGCTGGTACATCAAGAGGACTCCAAGGCGTGGTGCCGCTTCAAGGTGTCCGAGGACTGTGCCGGAGCTGAAGGATTCCTCAACCCTAGCGTGCTCTATGGCCTGATCGACGCCACCTGCCATCTGGGACTGGTGCCGGGCCTAGCGGACGACGAGGAAGCCAACACCATGGACTTCCACGTCAGTATCGTGCGCCAGGCGCCCATTGGCGCGGTGGTGGGCCTGCGCGCGGAACTGCTGCGGCGCAGCGCCCAGGTAGCCTGCTTACGCTGCGAGGCCCAATACGTGGATGGCAATAGCCTAGTCATCGCGTCGGCCAATGTCACCAAACTCATCGCCATCCGCTCCCGCGGCGCTTAGCGGATGGCCACCGGCGCCACCGTGGATCCCGTGCCACCCTTGATCTTCAGCGGTTCGAGCACCAGCGCGAATTCGTAGGCTTGGGCTGCGGCCAATTCGCCTAGCCGCAGGTTCTCCAGCAGGAAAATGCCGTTGATCACCAGCGCAATCTGGTGCACGGGCAGGCTCAACTTGGGGTCCGGGTTGGGTGAGATCTCCACGGGGAAGTTGTCCGCGCCCACGAGCATGATGTTTTGGCTGGCCAGCCACTGCGCGCCGCGCACGCCGATGCCGGGGCAACCGCTGTTGTAGCGGGCGTTGTCTACGCCCCACTGCCGACCCCAGCCGGTATGGATAAGCACGGCATCACCGGGCTCGATGGTGAGACCCTCGCGGCGCAGGGCAGCCTGGAGATCCTCCGGGGTGATCTCGTAGTCGATGGGGAGGATGTCCACCGCCTTGAGCGCCGCGATGTCGAGCAGGATGCCGCGGGTGAAGAGTCCGCCGACCTTGTCCACGCCCATCTTGGTGAACCCCGTGCGCGTGGCCACCTCGTCGAGCTTGTGGCAATTGTAGAGATCGCTGCCGATGGTCTGATGGGGGAACGCATCGAACTGCGTTCCCACCTGGCCGATCTCCGAGACCACCAATTCCTCGTTGCTGCGCCGCAGGTTGGTGCCCATGGGGGCGGTGGTGCGTTTCATGGTGACGTCGAAGCGCCGGGTTCCGAACAGCGGCATGTCACCGGCGAGCACATGGGAGAGTTCGAACATCTCGCCGCGGCGGATGAGGCGCGCGGCCTTCAGTATCTGCGCGGGCGTCTGCAGGTTGCCAGCCCCGCGCTCGTCCTGCGCGCCCCAGCGCGACGGGCAACGCAGTTCCGGGGCAGGCGGCTGCCAAGTCTGCGCCGACGCGGCGAGACAGCAAAGACAAAGGGCGAGGCCTGCTAATAGCGGGCATGCGAATTTCATGGATTCCTCCGGTATTGAATTCTAGTGGCCTATCGGGGGCTGGCCTTGCAACGAAGCTTACTGCAAGGCGATCGATCAGGGCTTCAGGCCGAAGAGCACGTGGAGGACGATGGCGAAGACGCTGATGCAGATTGCCGCGAGCACCGCACTGCCGAAGCCCGTGATATTGAACCCGGGTACCAGCGCCGCTACCAGCCAGAGCATGAACGCGTTGACCACCACGATGAAGATGCCCAGCGTGATGATGGTGAGCGGCAGGGTGAGAAGCACTAAAAGGGGCTTGACGACCGCGTTGACTAGACCGAAGACCAGACCCGCCACCAGCAGGGCCTGGAGGGAGCCAAAGGAGAGACCCGACACCACGGTGCTGGCAAACCAGAGGAAGAGGGTATTCACCCCCCAAAAAATCGCAAGGCGTATCAGGGCATTCATCGTCTTCTTATGCTAGCACGGCAGCGTGGTGTCCACCGAAGTAGACGCCCAACGCGGCCGCCAGCAGCCAATTGCGCTAGACTGCCGCTCCACCGTGTCGCCCACCGCCGGAGCCGCCGTGCCCCATTGCCGCCCGCCGCAGCCATGACCGAACCCGCACAGACGCTGCCGCGGGCCACTTGGCTTTGGTTCGCCATCCTGACGCTGGGATGGGGGTTCAACTGGCCGATGATGAAAATCGCCGTGGGTGAGGTCTCGGTATGGACCTTCCGGAGCCTCTGCGTGGGGGCGGGTGCGCTGGGCATGTTCGCTATCGCCGCAGCCAACCGCCAACGCCTGCTCCCGCCGCCGGGCCAGTGGGTTCGGGTGGCGCTCACCGCAGTGTTCAACGTGACCGGATGGAACCTCCTCATCGGCTTCGGGCTCACGCTGCTGCCCGCCGGCCGGGCTGTCATCCTGGCCTACACCATGCCGCTTTGGGTGCAACTGCTGATCGGGCCGGTGCTGGGCGAGCGCCTCACCCGCCGCGGGGTGCTTGGACTTGCACTGGGAATGGCCGCCATGGCGCTGCTGCTCAGCAACGAATTCGCGGTCCTGCGCAATGCTCCAGCGGGCGCCCTGCTGGTGGTTGGCGCCGCCTTCAGCTGGGCGCTCGGCACTGTACTCACCAAGCGCTACCCGGCAAACATGCCCACCACCAGCTATACGGCTTGGCAGATGCTCTTCGGCGGTCTGCCCGTGATGTTGGGTGCGATCCTCCTGGATCACGCACCGCTGCATGCCGTCTCCCCTGTGGCGATGGTCGCCATTGCCTACAACATGCTGATCGCCTTCATATTATGTTACTGGGCCTGGTATAAGATCGTAGCAAGCGCCCCGGCTGCCGTTTCTGCGCTAGGAACGCTGATGATCCCGGTAGTGGGAGTGTTCAGTAGCGCCTGGCTGTTGGGGGAACGTCCCGGCTTACCCGACTACGTGGGGCTTGCTCTAGTCATCGCCGCCATCGCCACCGTCATTGTCCCGGCAGGCGGCCGCGCTCAAGCTGCGCCGCGCCCGGCCGTTAGTCGTTGACAGCCGATCCACTGGAGACCGCCCTTGATACCCGCCCGCACCCTCCCGAACCTGACCGCCTGCGCCCTGCTGGCCATGCTCGCGCCGGGTGCCGCTTGGGCCGATATATTCCGCTACGTGGACGCCGACGGGGTGACCCACTTCACCAACGTCCCGAACGACAGCCGGTACAAGCTCTACATCGCAACCCAGAAGGAGCCGGCGCCAGTGACCGTGGCCTTCGACCAGGCGCCCCCCCCGAGGGCCCCCGTCAGGGTGGACAAGAGCCGCATCGCGTCGCACATCCACGCCGCCGCCCGCACCTATGGCGTGGAGGTCGCGCTCATCCAGGCGGTGATCGCCGCGGAGTCGGGCTACAACCCGCTGGCCATCTCGCCTAAGGGTGCTCGCGGCCTGATGCAACTGATGCCTGACACAGCGCGCCGCTACCGCGTTCAAAATCCCTGGGATGCAGAACAGAACATCAACGGCGGCACGGCCTACCTCCGCGACCTGCTGAACATGTTCGGCGACAAGCGCCTGGCGCTAGCCGCCTACAATGCGGGTGAGGGCAGCGTGATTCGGCACGGCAATAGCGTCCCGCAGTTCCCGGAGACCGTCCAGTACGTGCCGCGGGTGCTGTCCTACTACCGGTACTACCGGGCACAGCTCTAACGCACAGGCGTCCATTCACCGGCCAGGGCCGGTATAGAATAGCGCCATGAGTCTCGACCTCCGCTGGCTCGCGCCCGCCGCCCTCGTTGCTGCCGTTCCGGCACAGTGCCTTGCCGTCCAATACCTGAGTGCCGAACAGGCGCAGGGGCTGATTTTTCCGCAGGCACGCGAGTTCCTGCCAAGTACCATCACGCTCACGGGTCCCCAAAGCGAGCAGATCGAACACCTCTCGGGCGTGCACCTGCGTACGCCCGTGCAACGTGTCCTCCAAGCGCGTGCCGAGGGCAGGACGCTGGGGTGGATCATCCTAGACGAGGTCTACGGCAAACACGAACTGATCAGCTACGCGCTGGGCATTAACTTCGACGGCAGCGTGCGCCAGTTGGAAATCCTCGAATACAAGGAAGCCTACGGCTACCAGGTACGCAACCCTGCCTGGCGCCGGCAGTTCGCTGGCAAGACAGCGGCCGATCCTCTCAAGCTGGACACGGACATCTTGAACATCACCGGGGCAACGCTTTCCTGTCGCCACTTGGCCGAGGGCGTGAAGCGCCTTCTGGCCTTCGCGCAGGTGGCCTTGCGCTGAGCCCTTGGGACTGACCCCGCTCCATCGACGGTGGCTGCACGCGGGCGCCCTGGTGCTACTGGGTAGCGGTGTCGGCTGGATCGTCTTGCACTACGCCTTCATCGTGGCTGGCCCCTTCGGACCCGCGCCAAACCCGCTCGAGGCCTGGGCTCTAAAGGTGCACGGGGCGGCCATGATGGCATTTCTGGTCCTGGCCGGCACCGTCTTGCCTCTGCACGTGCGCGGCAGCTGGCAGATGGGCTACTCGCATCGGTCTGGCACCTGGGTGCTGGCCATCTCTGGCTTCCTGGCACTGACCGGCTATGCGCTCTATTACCTGTCTAGCGAAGGCACCCGGGAATGGCTGGGGATCGTGCATTGGGCCGCGGGCCTCGGCGCGGGCGTGGCCTACTTCTGGCATGTTCTGCCCGGGCGCCGCAGCGCCCCTGCCCGGTCGCTGCGGCGCCCGGAGGTCGGCCCCTAGGGCCGGCTGTCACGGCAGTGCCACGCGGGTTGGGGTAACATCCGGGCATCGATATCCGGTGGACGGGCTGCGGTCCCCCTTGCGTGGCGTCCCGGATGCCCGGCAGGGGGTACGGGGACCTGGGAGGGGGAGTGGCCATGGAGCCCACGGAGGAAAGAATCGCAGCCCTGGAGGAGCGTATCACCCAGCTCAAGCTGGAACATCGCGATCTCGACGGGGTCATAAACAAACTGGCGCTCGATCCCGCTCAGGATGAGCTGCACGTGCGTCGCCTGAAGCGGCGTCGCCTGCTGCTCAAGGACCAAATTGTCCTGCTCGAGCGCCAGCTGAGCCCTGATTCCCGCGCGTAATTCCCGGGCTGCCCGCATCTGCGCCCGCTACACCCGTCCCCTGGGAGCCCTGCGTATGAGAACCTGGAAACCGCCGCTGCGTTCGCTGTTGGTCGCGCTCATCCTCTTGGCAGGAACAGGCTGTGCGGGTGTCGGCCCGCGCCAGCCACTCGCCCTGCAGGAAGTTGTGCGCATGAGTCAGGCCGGGCAACCAGCGGACGAGGTCATCGCTCGCGTGCGCGATTCGCGCACTACCTACGCCCTGCGCGGATCCGACCTGCATCGGTTGCGCGAGGCGGGCGTGGCTCCCGCCGTACTCGATTACCTCCAAGCCTCCTATCTGCGGGACCTCGACCTGCTCACCCGCTACCAGGCCCTGGGCGAGAGCCTGGGCGGCTGCGCTTGGTGCTATCCGCAGCCGGTGAGCTTCTCGGCGGCGCAGAAGGATACACAATGAAGGCCGCCCGCCGAACCCTATCCCTACTCCTGTCCTGTACCCTCCTGGCACCTGCTGTGCAAGCCGCGCAGCGACTCGACGTCCAAGGACTCCTCGCCATGCACCAGCGCGGTGAGCCGCAGACAAAGCTTCTCGAGGCCCTGCGCACCCAACCCCTGGACTTTGGCAATTGGGACGTGAGCTTTGGCGGGCTGCACACGGGGGAGGCCACCGTTGGGCTGTCCGGGTCGCAGTTGGCCCGACTCCATGAGGAGGGCCTCTCCGACGAAGTCTTGGACCTCCTGCAGGCGCGCTTTGTAGCCCAGGTGCGACAGGATGCCTGGCGGCGCTACCGCTTGCTCGGCAAGGGTCCCAATCATTGAGCCCGGCCGTGGTCATCGACCGGCTCGACCACCTAGTGCTCACCGTCGCCGACATCGAGCGCACCTGTGCGTTCTACGCGCAAGTACTTGGCATGCGGGCGGAGCCATTCAAGGGCCGAATGGCGCTGCACTTTGGCCATCAAAAGATCAACCTGCACGAGCGCGGCAGGGCGTTCGAGCCGAAGGCCGCGAGTCCGGTTCCGGGTTCCGCAGACCTTTGCTTCGTCACGGCCGTCGCGCTCGAAGCGGTGCTCGTCCGTCTGCGTGAGTGCGAGGTTCCCCTGCTGGAGGGGCCCGTGGAGCGCACCGGGGCACTGGGCCCCATCCGTTCCGTATATTTCCGCGATCCCGATGGCAACCTGATCGAGTTATGCAACTACCCGGCGCCCAGCGCCGAAGCATGCTGAACGGCGTTGCACAGGGCGCGAGTCTCGCGGGCCGGTCCTCGACTTTGCGCGCGCGGCTCGCCCGCCGCGCTCCTTGAAGCCTGCCGTGGAACTGCGCCAATTGCGCTATTTCGTGACCGTCGGCGAGGAACTGCACTTCGGCCGCGCTGCCCGGCGCCTGCATCTTTCTCAGCCGCCACTGTCTCGACAGATAAAAGCCCTCGAGGAGGAATTGGGCGTGAGTTTGCTTGAGCGCAGCCAGCGCCGCGTCGTCCTTACGGCTGCCGGAGCGGCGTACCTGCGTGAAGCACGCCAGATCCTCGCGCAGGTGACGCATGCCACGGCGGTGGCGCGTCGCGCGGCGCGAGAGGACCTCGGTGAGCTCTCCGTGGGCTTCGTCTCGGTGGCGGACTACAACCTTCTCCCCGAGGTGCTGCGCGCCTTCCGCGAGCGCCATCCGGGAATCCGCGTGACCCTACGCGAGGCAACCACCGACGTGCAGACGCGCGAACTGCTCGAAGAACGCATCGATGCGGGCTTCGTAATGAGCCCGCTCCGCGAGCCCACCCTAGAGGTCCGCCCCCTGCTGCAGGAACCGCTCGTCCTGGCGCTACCGCAGACCCACCGCCTAGGCCGCGGCTCGGGAGCGCTGGCGCTCGAGCGCCTAGCCGAAGAGCCGTTCATCCTGTTTCCGCGCTACAACGCCCCGGGGCTCTACGACACCATCATCATCGCCTGCCAGGAGGCAGGGTTCTTGCCCCGTGTGGAACAGGAAGCGGTACAGATGCAGACCATCATCAGCCTGGTCTCTGCCGGACTTGGCGTGTCGCTGATCCCGGAATCGCTACGCAATCTGGGCCGGCGCGGCGTGCGGTACCGCAGTACGGCGCGCCCCACCCCGCGCACCGAGATCGCCCTGGCGTGGCGAAAGGGTAACGACGCCCCCGTCTTACGCCAGTTCCTGGAAGTCTCCACCGAAGTGGCTGCGCGCTACCGGACCGCGGGCGGCGGCGACGCATGAGCCTGCCGCTGGCTGCGCCCGTCAGCCGTAGCCTGGAGCTACCCGAGGAGGCTGCCACACTGGCCCTGGGCGCTGCGCTAGCCGGAGGCTTGCTGCCGGGACTGGTGGTGCACCTGCGCGGTGACCTGGGCGTGGGCAAGACGACACTCGTACGCGGACTGCTTCGCGCAATGGGCTACCAAGGACCGGTGAAGAGTCCCACCTACAGCCTTGTTGAACTTTATACGTTCTCTAGATTATACTTGTATCACTTTGATTTCTATCGACTCAAAGTGGCGACCGAATGGATCGAGGCAGGCTTCGCAGATGCCTTCGACGGGACCAACGTCTGCCTGCTGGAATGGCCCGAACGGGCCGATGGCAGTGGACTTCCCGTCCCGGACCTGGAGGTGTGCCTGGAGATCTGGGACGAGGGGCGCACCGCGCACCTGCGGGCACGGACTGAAGCGGGAGCAAAATGCTTGAGCGCAGTGCACGCCTGAGCGTGTTCGAGTTCCTGAGACGGGGCCCGACGCCCCACGGCTCACCCCTTTCCGGTGCCCTGCTGGCGCTGTGGTTGCTGCTGCTGCTCTGCCTGATGCCGGCCCTGGGCTTCGCCGCCACGCCGGTGGCCGCCGCGCGTTTCTGGCCCGGCAGCGACTACACCCGACTCAGCCTGGAAAGCCCCGAGCCCATCCGCTACAGCGTATTCCTGGTCAAGGACCCGCAGCGGGTCGTGATCGACCTGGAGAACGTGCAACTCACGCCGGCCTTGGAGTCCCTGCCTTCTCGGCTGGGCGAGGATCGCCTGATCGCTAGCGTGCGCGTGGCGCGCAACCGTCCCGGCACCGTTCGGGTAGTGCTGGAACTGCGCGCCGAGGTGAAGCCGCAGGCCTTTGCCCTCAA
Organism: Betaproteobacteria bacterium; assembly: GCA_025356655.1. Taxonomy (GTDB): domain Bacteria; phylum Pseudomonadota; class Gammaproteobacteria; order Burkholderiales; family SHXO01; genus SHXO01. The sequence goes on from JANXRW010000017.1 coordinate 10,445, forward strand.
GCCCGCGGGAACCTACGACCATCGACTGGTGATCGACCTGTTCCCGGCGCCTGACGCCCTTATGGGCCTGGTCGATGGGCCGGTCCGAGGACCCAGCGTGGACGCTGCGACGGTTGCCCCAGTAGCCGTGGCCCTGCCTCCAACCGGCAGGGAGGCCACGAGCCCTGAGCCTCGAACAGCCGAGCCCAGAACAGCCGAACCCCGCGCCTCGGAGCCAAAGCCCCAGGAAGCAAAGGCCAGTGAAACGGAGCCCACCCGGCACCGCCCTGGCCCCGGAGTAGATCTGGGTCGCCGAGTGACCGTCGCGGTCGACGCGGGGCATGGCGGGGAGGATCCAGGAGCCAAGGGCCGCCACGGGACCCAGGAAAAGGACGTTACCCTGGCGGTGGCACGCAAAATCAAGGAGTACATCGACGCGGAGCCCGGCATGCGCGCTGTACTCACCCGCGACGGCGACTACTTCGTCCCGCTGGGGGAACGGGTGTTGAAGGCAAGGCGCCTTCATGCGGACCTGTTCGTCTCCATCCACGCCGACGCCTTCATCCGCCCCGACGCGCGCGGATCGGCCGTCTATGCGCTCTCGCAGCGCGGGGCAACCTCGGCAGCCGCGCGCTGGCTCGCCCGCAAGGAGAACGAATCCGACCTGATTGGCGGCGTCAACCTGAACGTCAGCGATCCACACGTCAAGCAGGTGCTCTTGGACCTGTCCCAGACCGCCACCATCAACGACAGTATCAAACTCGGGCGAGCCGTGTTGGGCCAGCTGGGCGAACTTAATACCCTGCACCACGATCGCGTGGAGCAGGCGGGTTTCGCCGTCCTGAAGGCACCCGACATCCCCTCAATCCTGGTGGAGACGGCGTTTATCAGCAATCCCGAAGAGGAACACCGACTGACCAACGATCGCTACCAAGAAAAACTAGCCGAGGCGGTTCTCTCCGGCATTCGCCGATACTTCGCCACGAACCCGCCGCTTGCCCGCCCGAAACTCGCCGCCGCCGACACCATCGGCTCGGTCAACCGCTGAATTTGGCCGCTCGCACCGGGGCCATGGTTGCTTTCGAGGGCGCGAGGCCTTAGCATGAGAGTCTGCGCAGTAGGAATTCGCTGGATGGTCTGTCCGCAATAGGTAACGGGGTTGACATGCAACAACTGAGACTGGGTTATCTGCCACGCGCCATGCCGGGGGCGGGGAGTCGCGTCCTATTGGCCGTGGTGGGTCTGCTGCTCGCACTGGGGGCGGGTGCCGTGGCGCTCTTCGTCATGCTGCCCTTGGTCGGCATCATCGTCTCGGCCGCCGTGGGGGGCGTGATCCTCACGCTCGCGGGCTTAGTCATGATGGTGCCGTTCCTACTGGTGTCTGCTGGCGTCGTGCTGGTGCTGGGCCGTCCCAGCATCATGCGCCGGCATTCCTGACCGACGGCCGCTCTTGCGGTCCGCCGGCCGGCCAGAACTTCCCTCCATGATCACTGGCATCCTGCTCGCCGCAGGCGCCGGCCGCCGCTTTGGCGGCGCCAAGCTGCTCCATCGCCTAGAGGGCACCGAACTGGGCCTCATTTCCTTGCGCAGGCTGCAGGCGGCTGTGGACGATGTGGTCGCGGTGGTTCGACCAGGCGACGCGACATTGGCGCAGTTGTTGGAAGCTGCCGGTGCACGGGTCGTGATCTGTGAGCGGGCCAACGGGGGCATGGGCCACAGCCTAGCAAGCGCGGTGGGTGCGGCAGACCAAGCCTCGGGGTGGATCGTCGCGCTGGGCGACATGCCGAGCCTTCACTCAGAAACTATCAGGAAGGTGCGCGAAGCACTGCTGGACTCCGAGCGAATCGTCGTGCCCCATTACGCGGGACAGCGAGGTCACCCGGTGGGCTTCCCAGGGCGGTACCGGGCCGAACTCCTCGCGCTCGAGGGTGACCAAGGCGCCCGGGACCTGCTGCGTCGCGAGGCAAGTACCCTGCTCAGCCTGGAAGTCGATGACCCCGGTAGTTTGCTCGACGTGGACGAGGCGGCCGACCTAGCGCGCCACCCGCGCCAAGTCTCAGGGTAGCAGCAGGATTCCCTTACTGTTGCCGCCGATCCGGAAGCCACCGCGGGCCGAATTACTCGTAGACTTGAGCTCCGCCATCGCACGCCCTGACACCGCCCGGTCGGCATCTGCATCCATCTGGCCCGAGACATTGAGTAGGCCTGCGTGCAACTTTACGTCACGGAATTGGTAGCGCCCAGCGGCGACGCTCAAGCGTCCGGTCAGTTCGTCGAAGCGCGTCTTGCCACCCTGAATGCCGTTGGTGGACGGGACTTGTAGGGCGCGCACGAAGTCGAAGCCCGCCAAGCTTCCGTGCGTTGCGGTGAAAGCCGCATCGAGCTTCACTTCCCGGAAAACGCTTTCGGGTCCGGCGCCATGCAGCGTGAAACTCCCCCGAGCCTCTAGAGTCCCCTCCGACGGGATCTCGTTTTTCAGGGCCCGCATGGCCGTCTCGAGTTCGACCCGACTGAAGGCGAACTCGCCCGTCACGCCCACACCTTGCCCCGCGCCGTAGCTCGCCGTGACGGAAGCCTTGCCTCCGCCACCGAACAGGCTGTAATCCACGTCCGTGAGCTTCAACTGCCCAGGGGTAATAGCGCCCTTGCCCTCGAAGCTCGTGACTTCCACCCCAGGGCCTGCGGGCAAGGTGAAGTTGCGTCCGCGTACGATGAGATCCACTTGCCCCGCTTGGGGCGTGAGCTCCATGGAGAAGTGTCCGTCGTTGGTGTCCAGCGTGGCGTGTTGCAACTGGCCAGCCACGGTGAGCGCCAGGGTGGCATCGAAGGCAGGCAGTTCCAGCCCTCGCCCCTCGATCTTGGCGCCACGCAGAACGACGCGTTGTACCGGCACGCGGGCCGCGGCGGCAGCGGCAGGACCTTGCAGCCAGCCCGACGCGCGAGCGAGCATGTCCAGTGGCGCGGCCGCGCTGTCGATACGCAGTTCGGAGATCGCGTGGATGTCGCCGAACAAGGCCCCCGGGCTGAGGAAGGCCACGACCTCCATAATACGCACCTCCTGTTGGGTTCCTATCGTGATGCTCGAGAGGCGCAGGTTGAAGCTGGGGTAAACCGAAGCATGCACCTCCCCGATGCGGACCGGCTCACCAATGCGCTCGCTCATCAGGCGCTCGATGCTGGGCGCGTAGGCCGACAGCGGGGCCAGCTGAATCGCGGCAACCAGCAATATCAGTACCCCGAGCACTGCGCCCACGACGACTTTCCAGGGACTTTTGGAGGTGGACTTACGCTCGCGCGCCAACCGCTCGAGTTCGGCCTTGCGGCGGTCGCGCTCGGCTTGCTCGGCCCGCTTCTTGGCGAGATCCTCCTCCCGCACGCGGGCTTCGGCCTCGCGCCGGTGCGCTTCACGCTCCTTGCGCTCTTTCTCCTTCTGCAGGCGGCGCTCCTCTTCCTCCTTGAGGCGCAGCTCACGGTCTTCCTCGGCGCGACGCTTGGCATCCTCGCGCGCGCTCTCCTCCGCTTCGCGGCGAGCGCGGGTGGCAGCCTCGGCCAACTCCAGTGCCTCGCGGTCCGAACGCTCGCGCGCCTCGCGTTCGGCGCGCTCCACGGCTGCGCGCGCCTCCTCCTCCAATTGCAGCCGCCGCTCCTGTTCTTCCAAGGCCTGGCGGATGGAGTTCTCGTTTTGCCCGAAGGGTAGCGGCATGGAACCGGCCCCGATGCCCGCGTTTTCTGCGGGCAGCGGATCGTGGTCGCGTTCGGTGCCCAACAGGGACGGCGGCATCATGTCCGGCTGCGCGTCGCTGCGACGCCGGCTTACTGCGTCGCGCAGCCGGCGGGCATCTTCTGCCGCACGGTCCTCGTCGCCGGGCGTGTCACTAACGGACTCGGGCACTCGGTATTCACTGAGCTGACGGCGTAGCGACTCCGCCTGTGCGCGCCCCAGACCGCCCTCGTGCTCGGCGCCTGGCAAGGGCTGCCCGAGTCGGGCACGCAATTCTAGCTCGGCCTGTTGCTGACGCGAATGCTCCTGCCGTTCCTGCTCGTCGCGCTCCTGGTGGAGCCGCAGCTCAGCATCGCGGCGCACCTGCTCCGCCGTGTCCCGAGCCTGGCGCTCGGCCGCTTGACGTTCCTCCTCCCGAAGGCGCTCCTCGGCGTCCCGCGCCATTTGCTCCGCATTCTCGCGTCGCCGTCGCTCTTCGGCCTCCTGCTGCAGGCGCGTCGCCTCTTCCTGACGGCGCTGCGCCTGCGCCTCGTCGCGCGCCTTGTCCTGCGCCTCGCGTTGCAGGCGCAGGGCTTCCTCCGCGCGGTGGCGCTCCTCTTCCTCGCGGCGTTGCGTTTCCTCCAGCCGCAGGCGGGCTTCCTCCTCGGCGTGGGCGCGCGCTTGTGCCTCGCGGCGCGCTTGCTCCTCTGCCTCCTTCTGGGCTTTCTCCTGCGCCGCGCGCGCTTGGCGTTGGGCTTGCTCCTCATGCAAGCGGGCGGCCTCGGCCTCGCGCTGCAGGCGCTCCTCCTCTTCACGGTGCAGCCGTGCGTGTTCCTCCCGCTCTAGACGAGCCACTTCCTGGCGTCGCAACGCCTCCGCCTCGCGGCGTTGCGCTTCCTCCGCCTCACGCCGCAGGCGCTCCTCCTCCTGCCGCACGCGCTCCTGCGCCTCTTGGCGAGCCTTCGCTTCGGCGGCCTCGCGGGCCTGGTCCTCCGCTTCGCGCTGGCGCCGAACCGCCTCCTGGCGTCGCAACTCCTCAGCCTCGCGGCGTTGCGCTTCCTCCACCTCACGCCGCAGGCGCTCCTCCGCCTGCCGCACGCGCTCCTGCGCCTCCTGGCGAACCTTCGCTTCCACGGCCTCGCGGGCCTGCTCCTCCGCTTCGCGCTGGCGCCGAGCCGCTTCCTGGCGTCGCAACTCCTCAGCCTCACGCCGCAGGCGCTCCTCCTCCTGCCGCGCGCGCTCCTGCGCCTCCTGGCGAGCCTTCGCTTCCGCGGCCTCGCGGGCCTGCTCCTCTGCTTCGCGGCGTTGCGCTTCCTCAGCCTCACGCCGCAGGCGTTCCTCCTCCTGCCGTGCGCGCTCCTGCGTTTCCTGGCGAGCCTTCGCTTCGGCGGCCTCGCGGGCCTGCTCCTCAGCCTCCCGGCGTGTGCGGGCCTCCTCCTCTTGCTTGAGGCGTTGGGCGACGGCGCGGCGTGCCCGCTCTTCCTCCTCCAAGCGCTCGCGCTCGGCTAGCTCCTTTCGCAGGCGTTCGGCGGCTTCGCGCTGGCGCCGCTCGTCGGCCTCAGCCTCCAGGCGAAGTTGGTCTTCGAGTTCGCGCATGCGACGCGCCTCAGCCTCGCGCTTGCGCTGCTCGGCCTCTTCAAGGCTCTTCGCCTCTGCGCGTTGCTGGGCCGCTTGCTCCTCGCGCTTGCTCTGCTCGGCCGCTTCCGCCAGAGCCTTCAACTCCGCCTGAACCTTAGCCCGGCGTTCCGTCTCCAGACGCAGGCGGGCTTCTTCCTCAAGCTTCTGGCGTCGCTGGAGTTCCTGGCGGGCGCGCTGCTCGGTCTCCTGGCGAATGCGCTGGGCCGCCGCCTGCTCAGCTTCTCGGCGGCGTACGTCGTCTTGCGCCTTCCGCGCGACTTCCTCGCGAACCCGATTGGCGGCCGCCTCGGAAGCCTTGCGCTCGCCCTCCTCGCGCGCCTTGCGCTCGGTCTCGGCCGTGGTGTAGACGGAGGGCCGTGCGGACTGCGCCGGCCCGAGCACCTGGGTGAAATCCAGATCTTCGGCCGGCACGGTCGGAATCGGTGCGGCCGGGGCTGAGGTCTCGGTTCCGGAGGACGAAAACACCTCCTTGATGAAGCCGGTTTCCGTCAGGGCGACTAAGATGCGACGCAGTTCTTGGTCGAGGACCTTGCTCCGCGCGAGCAGATCGCCGAAGCTGGCCTTGCCGTCCACCAATCCGAGGATCCGGAACTGCTCCCGCGACAGGCGGTTAGACTTGTTCTTGATCTCCAGCAGGCCTTTGCCCGTTTTGGAGAATACCGTCGCCTTGTTCATCGCCAGGAAAACGTCCTTGTTCGGACGCGCTTTTGTTGCGGCGCGAAGGGGTTCGACACAGGTTCGGGAAACACCGCAACGCGGGAGACGGGCGGTCTAGTGGCCGCCACCCCGGGGTCGGTATGGGTGCATTATAGACACAGAACCTGTCGGGCCGCGCCTCCTCCCCAAAACGCTGGGAATTCCCAAGCCACAGTTTTACAACGCTTTTACAATATCTTCGACGACTTTTTTGGCGTCGCCGAAGACCATCATGGTTTTATCCATGTAGAACAGCTCGTTGTCCAGACCGGCATATCCCGACGCCATAGAGCGCTTGTTCACGATGACCGTGCGCGCCCGATAGGCCTCCAGGATCGGCATGCCGAAGATAGCGCTTCCCGGGGTCTTCGCGGCCGGGTTCACCACGTCGTTGGCGCCCAGGATCAGCGCCACGTCCGTGGTGCCGAACTCATTGTTGATATCTTCCATCTCGAAGACTTGGTCGTAGGGCACCTCGGCCTCCGCAAGCAGCACGTTCATGTGCCCAGGCATACGCCCCGCCACCGGGTGGATCGCGTAGCGCACGTGCACGCCCTTCTCGGTGAGCTTTTGCGCCATCTCCTTCACCGAGTGCTGCGCGCGGGCAACCGCCAAACCGTAGCCAGGGACGATGATCACCGACTCGGCATTGCCGAGCAGGAACGCGACGTCGTCGGCGCTGCCGCCCTTCACCGGCCGAGCCTGCGCCGCGCCCGCGACGGCCCCCTCGACGGCCCCGAAGCCGCCCAGGATGACGTTGAAGAAGGAACGGTTCATCGCCTTGCACATGATGTAGGACAGGATGGCCCCGCTTGCACCCACCAAGGATCCCGAAATGATCAACATGGAATTCCCCAGGGAGAAACCGATGCCCGCAGCCGCCCAGCCGGAGTAGGAGTTCAGCATGGAGATCACCACGGGCATGTCGGCGCCGCCGATGGGGATGATGATGAGCACGCCCAGCAGGAAGGCGATTCCGGTCATCATCCCGAAGGGAACCCATTGACCATCCTTGCCCGAGAGCAGGAACGCGACCCCGCAGCCCAGCATGACGAGCGCCAGGGCCAAGTTCACCCAGTGCTGTCCACCGAAGACTACGGGCGCGCTGCGAATCTTGCCCGAGAGCTTGCCGAAGGCGATGACCGACCCGGAGAAGGTGATGGCCCCCACGAAGGTGCCGATGAAGAGCTCGAAGCGATTGCCTGTGGGCAGCGGATCAACGATATGGAAGGCCGACGGGTTAGCCACAGCAGCAATGGCGATCAGCACCGCCGCCAGACCGACCAAGGAGTGCATGGCAGCCACTAGTTCCGGCATCTGGGTCATCTCGACGCGTCGGGCGACCACCGCACCGATGGTGCCGCCAACGACGATACCGGCAATCACCAGTGTCCAGTTCGGCGTGATCGCGATCGTGGTGACGATCGCCAGCACCATGCCGATGATGCCGAAAAGATTCCCGCGCCGGGCGGACAGGGGTGAGGACAATCCCTTGAGCGCCAGGATGAATAGCACCGAGGCAACGAGATAGGATAGGGCAACCTGATTGGCAGTCATTGATGTTCCTCTGGGGTGGCTGCGCGTTTACTCGGCCCGGGCGCCGTGCGCGGGCTTCTTCTTGAACATCGCCAGCATCCGCTGGGTGACCATGAAGCCACCGAAGACGTTGACCGCGGCGAGGGTGACGGCGACAAACCCGAGGATGCTGCCGAAGCTCACCTCCGTGGGGCCCGCGGCGAGCATGGCCCCGACGATGATGATGCTGGAGATGGCGTTGGTGACGGCCATGAGTGGGGTATGCAGTGCCGGCGTGACGCCCCACACCACGTGGTAGCCCACGAACACGGCGAGCACGAACACGCTCAGGTCGACTATGGCTGGATCAACGGTCCCGATCATGACTTCTCCTGGAGTACGGATGCGACTGCGGAAACGGGAGGGCGCGGCGCGTAGCCGGTCGCTCAGCCCTTCTTGAGGAGTTCGCCACCGAGGCACATCAGTGTGCCACTGATGATTTCGTCCTCACGGTTGACGTTGAGCGCGCCCGTCTTGGCGTCGAGCATCAGCGACAGGAAGTTGAATAGGTTGCGCGCATAGAGCGCGCTGGCGTCCGCCGCCACGAGGGCGGGCAGATTCGAGTAGCCGATCAGGCTCACGCCGTAACGCTCGACCACTTGGTCGGCGACGCTGAGCGGGCAGTTGCCGCCCTGCTCCACAGCCATGTCGACAATGACCGAGCCGGGTTTCATGGCCTTCACCGCTTCCTCGGTCACGAGCACCGGGGCGGGCCGCCCCGGGATCAGCGCCGTGGTGATGATGATGTCGGCGGCGGCGGCGCGCTGGGCGATGAGTTCCGCCTGACGCCGCTTGTAATCGTCGGACATCTCCCGAGCGTAGCCGCCGGCGGTCTCCGCTTGCTTTTTTTCCTCATCGCTCAGCGGGACTTCGACGAACTTGGCCCCCAGGCTTTCCACCTGTTCCTTCACCGCGGGGCGCACGTCGAAGGCCTCGCTGACGGCTCCTAGGCGCTTGGCCGTGGCGATGGCCTGCAGCCCTGCCACGCCGGCGCCCAGGACCAGCACTCGGGCAGCCTTCACCGTCCCAGCCGCAGTCATCAGCATGGGCACGAAGCGCTGATATTGGTTGGCCGCGAGCATCACGGCTTTGTAACCACCGATGTTGGCCTGAGACGAGAGCACGTCCATGTTCTGCGCGCGCGAGATACGCGGCAACGACTCCATAGCGAAGGCACTCACGCCGGTGGCAGCGATGGCTTCGATACCCTCGCGCCGGTGCGGCACGAGCAGGCCGATCAACAGGCTGTCCTTGCGCAGCAAAGGCAACTCCGACGTATCCGGGCCACGCACCTTGAGGATGATGTCACTAGCAGCAAACACCTCCGCCGCGCTGGCCACCAAGATGGCGCCGGCGGCAGCGTAATCGGCGTCCGGCACCGAAGCGCGCAAGCCTGCGCCAGCCTGCACCCGCACCTGGTGATGGCCCGAAGCAACCAGCTTCTTCACAGTCTCCGGCGTCGCGGCTACGCGCGTCTCGCCGGGGCGGATTTCCGCCGGGATTCCGATCTGCACTCGGTAAACCTCCGTTTTGGGTCTCGGACGGGGCCGTGACCTATAGCCGCTCGGCAAACAGCCTGCAGAGCATTATATTGGATAGGGTGGGCCACGGGTAGACCGGCGGTGGTGGGCCGCGGGGCGTCAAGCCGGCTAAACGGCGTAGAAGGGGCCAAAGCGCTCGACGTCGGGAAGCGTTCTGGAGGCGCGCTATACTGTGGCTAACCGCGTCACCCCTTTCGCCCATGGCCGGTATCCGCATACTCCCCGAGATCCTCGTGAACCAAATCGCCGCCGGCGAGGTGGTCGAACGTCCGGCCTCGGCGCTGAAGGAGTTGCTGGAAAACAGCCTGGACTCTGGCGCTCAGGCGGTTGAGGTAGAACTCCAGGCCGGCGGCATGCGGCTGCTCAAAGTGTCTGACGACGGCGGCGGCATCGCCCGCGCGGACTTGGCCCTGGCGCTGGAGCGTCACGCCACGAGCAAAATCAGCAATCTCGAGGACCTGGAACAGGTGGCGAGCTTCGGCTTCCGCGGCGAGGCACTGGCCAGCATTGCCTCCATCTCTGAACTCACTCTGTCGAGCCGCCACCCCGGCGAGGCGCACGCCTGGAGCATCCGCGCACAGGGCGGTGAGGTGGAGCCGCCCGCCCCCTGCGCACTGCCGCAGGGCACCACGGTGGAGGTGCGTGATCTGTACTTCAACACGCCGGCACGGCGCAAGTTCATGCGCACCGAGGCAACGGAATTTGCGCATTGCGAAGAGACCCTGCGCCGAGCGGCGCTCGCCTGTCCTGGCGTCGCCTTCAGCTTAGTGCACAACGGTCGGCGCCAAATGCGGCTGGTCCCCCAGGATGCGGCGCAGCGAGTGGAGAGCTTGCTGGGCGAGGAATTCACTGCGCACTCGGTCGCCTTCGACGAGCGCGCGGGTCCAGCACGCCTGCAGGGGTTCTTGGGCCTGCCGAGCTTCAGTCGCAGCAGCCGCGACCGGCAGTACCTGTTCGTCAACGGGCGTTTCGTGCGCGACAAGCTGCTCGGGCACGCTGTGCGCGAGGCCTTCCACGACGTGCTGCACGGCGACCGGCACCCCGCCTATGTCCTGGCCCTGGAGATCGACCCGGCGCGCGTGGACGTGAATGTGCACCCCGCCAAGACGGAGGTGCGTTTTCGTGATCCGGGCGCCGTGCACCAGTTCGTGTTCGGTGTTTTGACGCGGATCTTGGCCCAGGGCCGCCCGGCCACACCCCCAGCCCCCGCCACGGACCGAGCGCCGAGCGAGCGGACGGAGACCGAGGCCACCGTAGTGGCCCGCCCCGCATTCGCCGCGCAGCAGGGGCTGCTGCGGCTGCGCCCGGCGGCTAGCACGCCCCTTTTCTACGAACGCCTCTTCGGTCCGCGGGCGGCCGAGATCCCCGCCGCGGAGCCCAGGCCCCCAGCGGCGCAGGCCAGTCCCCCAGCGGCGCAGGCAAGCGCAGAGACGCCCGCGCCGGCCGACTCGGAGGAGGCGGAGGAGGTCCCGCCGCTGGGCTTCGCGCTGGCCCAGTTGCGCGGGGTCTACATCTTGGCGCAGAACCGTGTGGGGCTCGTCATCGTAGACATGCACGCGGCCCACGAACGCATCATGTACGAGCGACTGAAAGCTGCGTTGGAGCGCGACGGCATACCCTCCCAGCGCCTGCTGATCCCGGCATCGCTCAACGCCAATTCGCTCGAGGTAGCTACCCTGGAGGAGCACGGGGAAGCGCTTTGTTCCCTGGGCTTCGAGATGGGCACCCTCGGACCTTCCACCATCGTCGTGCGCTCCGTGCCCGCTGCTCTGGCCGAGGCGGATCTAGGCGCACTCGCGCGCGAAGTCCTGTCCCAACTCGCCGAGCACGGACTGGACCGCACGCTGACCGAACGGCGCAACGAGACCCTCGCCACCATGGCCTGCCACGCCGCCGTGCGGGCCAACCGGCGGCTCAGCGTGCCGGAAATGAACGCGCTGCTGCGCGACATGGAGATCACCGAACGCTCCGGCCAGTGCAACCACGGCAGGCCCACCTGGACGCAGATCCCCCTGGGGGAACTCGACAGCCTGTTCCTACGCGGCCAATGAGGACATGACCGCGCGCGCTCGGCAGGATCTGCCCCCGGTGGTCGTCATCCTAGGTCCTACCGCTAGTGGTAAAACCCAGGTGGCGCTGGACCTCGCACAGCACCTGCCGGTGGAGGTGGTGAGCATGGACAGCGCCCAGGTCTACCGCGGCATGGACGTGGGCACGGCAAAGCCGGGGCCGCACGAGCGCTCCGAGGTGCCCCATCACCTCATCGACATCATCGACCCCACCGAACGCTATTCGGCTGCACGCTTCAGTGCGGAGGGGGGAGCGCTGCTGGACGCGATCCGCACGCGCGGCAATGTCCCGCTGCTCGTCGGTGGCACCCTGCTCTATTACCGCGCGCTCAGCGAAGGCCTGAGCGATCTGCCGCCATCCCACGCACCGACCCGGGCCGCCATCGAGGAGCGCGCGGGGCGGCTGGGCTGGGCGGCGCTACATCAGGAACTGGCCCGCGTCGACCCGGCGAGCGCAGCACGCATCGCGCCGACGGATTCCCAGCGCCTGCAGCGCGCGCTGGAGGTGTTCGAGCGCAGCGGCCGACCGCTCACGCAGTGGATGGCGCAGGGGCGCAGCGGCGGGGCGTCGTTCCGCGAAATCGAAGTGTCGCTGGAGCCCGCCGACCGCAGCGTGCTCCACGAGCGCATCGCCCGCCGCTTTGACCAAATGCTCGCCCAGGGCCTAGTGGAGGAGTTGCGCGCGCTTCGCGGCCGCTACGCGCTGGACCCGGGACTGCCGGCCATGCGTGCCGTGGGCTATCGTCAAGCCTGGCAATACCTGGAAGGCCAGATCGACCAAGCGGGCCTGCGCGCGGAAGGCTGTGCTGCCACTCGCCAACTGGCGAAGCGCCAGCTCACTTGGTTGCGCTCCCTGCCCGGCCCTCGCCGCTTCCACTGCGAGGCGCCAGACCTGCTGCCGGAGGTGCGCCGCTTCGTGCTCACCGCCCTGAAGGACGGCGCCGCCTAGCGCCGCCGTCCCGCGCTAGTCGTTGCTCAGTGCGTCGGCGCCGGCCTTCGCCACCATGCCGTCCTGCTGGGAGGTGACACCGCTCACCCCAATGGCCCCCACCAGCTGACCGTTGACCACCAGGGGCAAACCGCCTTCGAGGGGAAGCACGGCGTTGATGCCCAATAGCGCGGTACGTCCGCCGGCGATGGCGTCCTCGAAAACCTTGCTCGGACGCTTGAAGGCGGCGGCCGTGCGAGCCTTCTTGATGGCCACGTCCACGCTGCCGGTCTGGGTGCCGTCGATGCGTTGCAAATAAACCAGATGGCCACCATCGTCGACCACTGCAATGACCACGGTCCATTTGTTCTTCATCGCCTCTGCCTCCGCTGCGGCAGCGATGTGCTTGGCGGCGCTCAAGGTGATGACCTTCTTGTCCGCGAGTTGGGCCTGGGCGGGCACGGCGATCGACCCCGCGACGAGTAACAGGCAGGCGGCCGCCAGTAACTTAAAATTGCGCATAGTTGATTTTCCTTTCGGTAAGAGGGGTTTAGGTGCGCCGCCTAGACTACCGGCGCGTGGTCCGGCGACAATGCGGAAGCGCGGCCGGCAGGGCGCAACGATACTCCCGCCCCTACCGCCCGGCAATGACCGCAGCCTCAGGGGATCGCTGCGGGACCGCTCACCACCGCGCCCAAGGCATCATGGGCGAAGCGCACGGTGATCGTCGCTCCGGCGGGAGCCTCGCCGGCACTGCGCAGCAATTCACCTTCGGGCCCCTGGACGAGCGCGTAGCCGCGCTCGAGCACGCCCAGAGGGTTCAAGGCCTGCAGGCGCCCCTCCAGACTCCCCAACTGCTGCTTCCGTGCCATGGCCGCCGTCGCCCCAGCGCGGCGCAGCCCGTGCGCAAGCGCGTCGAGCCGCTGGACGCGCCGCCCGGTGTCCGGCAGCCCCGTGCGCAGCGCCTGCCCCAGACGCAGAATCCGGTGGGACTGTTCCTGAGCAGTGCCGGTCCAGGCCATACGCAGCCGAAGCTGCAAGGAGTCGAGTGCGCGCGCACGCGCTTGCAGCCGCTCGCCGGGGTGGACCAGTCCCCGGCTGATGCCATCCAAGCGCTGGTGGCGGGCGTCGATCACTCGGGCCCAGGCGCGCGCCAGGCGCCGAACCTGACCCGCGAGGCGCAGACGAAGCTCCGCCGCGTCCGGACTCACCATCTCCGCGGCCGCCGTGGGTGTGGGCGCGCGCGCATCAGCGACGAAATCGGCCAGCGTCACATCGGTCTCATGACCCACACCACTCACCACGGGCACGGGACAGGCGGCCAGTGCCCGGATCACCGGCTCTTCGTTGAAACACCAGAGGTCTTCGATGCTTCCCCCGCCGCGGCACAGAATAAGCACGTCGCACTCGCGCCGCCGCCCGGCACGCTCCAAGGCCTGGACAATCTCCCGCGTGGCGGCCGCCCCCTGCACGGGGGTGGGGTAGACCACCACGGCGATGCCCGGCATGCGCCGGGCGAGCGTGGTCAGGACGTCACGCAACGCGGCGGCGGCAAGTGACGTCACCACCCCAACGGTGCGTGGAAAGCGCGGCAGCGCCCGCTTGCGTGAAGCTTCGAAGAGTCCTTCGCGGGCTAGGCGCTCCTTGAGCTTCTCGAGGGCGGCGAAGAGGGCGCCCAGGCCCGCGCGGCGCAGGAAGTCCGCCTGCAATTGGAACTCGCCGCGGGCTTCGTAGAGCGTGGGCTGAGCGCGTACTTCCACCAGCATGCCATTGCCCGGCAGGAAATCGAGCAACTGCGCGCGCTGCCGAAAGAGGACGCAGCGCACCTGAGCGTTCTCGTCCTTCAGTGAGAAGTAGCAGTGTCCGGAGGCCGCGCGGGTGAAGTTGGAGATCTCACCAGCCACCCAAACCAAGGGCAGGCGTGCCTCGAGGAGGTCGCGGGTGGCCCGTACCAAGGCGGTGACGCTAAGCGGCGCCGCAGTCGCGTCGGCACCATAGGGGCGGGATGATTCCACGATGGCGAAGCCTACCCTGCCAGGGCCTCCAGAACAAGTGTGTGGCGGTCGGTCCTCTACACCCCATGGCCCCTGCTGACAGCGCCTCGCCGGTGGCCGCCTACAGGCAGGTGGAAATTTCAAGCTATTATTTTTTTATATTTTTAAGCCTCACCTGAATTTTAAGCGCAAAGAAAAAATGCTTGTGTGAATGAGACTTACGGGGGGGCCGGTTGCGCACACCCGTGTCCACAGGGACTGTGGACAATTCGCAGCGAGAGGCTGGCCGCCTCTAGCGCGTGTAGTCGGACCTTCGGCTCATCGGCTCGGGCTCACCGATCTGCGGCGCGGGGGGGCTGGGAATATCCACGAAACACCCACGCAAGCAATAGGAATCGCCGCAGGATGTCACCGCGCCTGCCCAAGCCATCCTGAAGGGCCCGAAGGCCACGCCCTGCGGGCCCTTCACCAAAAAATAGGGGGCGTCAAGCGGCCACGCGTGAACGCGGCGTCGACTTCGTCCACAATTTCTCGGCGTTTGCAAGCATCTCGCTCCAGGGCCCGTAGCCACAGGGCCTCCGTTTATAAGTACCTGTTTTTATGTAATTTACAGATTGCACAAAACTTGAGCGTCGCAAAAAAACCCGTTATTCCAATGCCACTTAAGTGCGCTTTTTGCCATCTGTGCACAAAGTTATCCACAGAGATTGTGGACAAAAAAAGCCCTGAGCCTGGGATACAAGACCTAGCTCACCCAAAGCGATTTGCGGGCGTGGCGGAGCCTTCTCTTGCCGAACCACGGCGCTGCGTTTAAAGTGACGCGCTCATTCGGCAGGCCACTCGAAGAAACAGGATACCGTGCTCACAATCATTGAAGCCGCAGGCTGGCCCATCTGGCCGCTGCTGTTGGCCTCCGTCATCTCGCTAGCCATCATCGTCGAGCGCGCTTGGTCCCTGCAGCGCGCCCGCGTCGCGCCCACCACACTCCTCGCAGAGGTCGTGGAAGAAGTTCAGGCGAAGGGCATCTCCCAGGACCTGCTGGATCGCTTGGCGGAGGGTTCGTTGCTCGCTCGTCTCTTCGCCGTCGGGCTCAAGAACTCGCGCAACTCTCGGGAAGTCATGAAGGAGTCGCTGGAAGAAGCCGGCCGGGTGGCCGCGCACCAACTGGACCGCTTCCTCACCACCTTGGGTACCATCGCCTCGCTGAGCCCCATCATGGGCCTGCTGGGCACAGTGGTGGGCATGATCGTGATTTTCGGGGCGCAGTCGGGCGGTGGCAGTAACCCCGCCGAGCTAGCGCACGGCATCTCCATCGCGCTGTACAACACAGCCTTCGGCCTGATCGTGGCGATCCCCTCCATGATCTTTTACCGGTTCTTCCGCGCCTACGTGGACACCCTGGTGGTGGAGATGGAAATGCAGGCCATCAAACTCGTTGAGGTGGTGCACGGGGAGCGCCAGGGCTAGGCCATGAATTTCCGCCGTGGCGTCCAACGCGAAGAGCCGGAGATGAATCTGGTGCCGATGATCGATGTGCTGCTCGTCATCGTTATCTTCCTTGTGGTCACCACCACGTACTCGCGCTACAGCGAACTGCAGATCAACCTGCCCATGGCCTCGGCCAACCCGCCCCAGGAGAAGGTCAGCCAGATCGAAGTAGCGGTGACACTCGACGGTGGCTACGTGCTCAACCACGCGCCCTTGGGCGCGCTCGCCACAGAAGCCCTGAGTGCCGAACTCAAACGCGCTGGGGGCGAGAATCCTGATCCCATGGTGGTGATCAACGCCGACGCGAAGGCCAACTACCAGGCCGTGGTCAACGTGATGGAAGCAGCCCGCTTGGCCGGCTACAAGCGCATCACTTTTGCCGCGCAGCAGCCCCGGCGCTAAGCTGGCCTGGGCGGGCCTCGCCCGGCGCCTGCAGCGGCGTTGGTACGCCGAGCGCCCCGCCCCGCTCGTGCTACTGCCTCTGGCGGGCGCTTTTGGAGTCCTCACCGCGCTGCGCCGCGTCGCCTTCGGCCGGGGTTGGTTGCGGTCGCATCGCCTGCCTGTTCCGGTGGTCGTGGTGGGCAACATCACCGTGGGGGGAACGGGCAAGACGCCCCTGGTGATCTGGCTCGCCCGGTGGCTCATCGCGCAGGGCCGGCGCCCGGGCATCCTGACCCGAGGCTACGGCGGTCACGGCGAGGTTGCTCAGGTCCCTCCCGATGGGGATCCGGCGCGCTGTGGCGACGAACCGCTGTTGCTGGCGCGACGCACGGGTGTGCCGGTATTCACCGGGCGCGACCGGGTGGCTGCGGGGCGTGCGCTCCTTGCGGCCCACCCCGCCACTGACATGCTTCTCACCGACGATGGGTTGCAGCACCTGCGCTTAGCGCGCGATCTAGAGATCGTGGTCCTCGATACCGCCCGCGGACAGGGCAACGGCGCGTTGCTGCCCGCGGGCCCGCTGCGCGAGGGCCCGTGGCGCTTGGAGACGGTCGGTGCCCTAGTGCTCAACGGCGAGGCGGCCATCAGCCCGGCCGCTGGCGGCATCCCGCGTTTCCGCATGCGACTCGAAGGCTCGACCTTCCTGCACTTGCGCGACCCGGGGAAGCGGGCCGCGCCTGGCGCATTGGCCGGACCCGATCTGCATGCCGTAGCGGGGATCGGCAATCCGGAGCGCTTCTTTGCCCACCTGAGCGCCCTGGGCCTTCGCTTCACCGCGCACAGTTTCCCAGACCATCACCGCTTCACGGCGGCGGACCTGGACTTCGGACAGAGCGCTCGGCTGGTGATGACCGAGAAAGATGCGATAAAATGCGGGCGCTTCGCCGCTGATAACTGGTGGTACCTGCCGGTGCAGGCACAGGTGGACGATGGCCTGGGCGAATGGGTGCTGCGCTCTACCAAGAGGACCTGATGGATTCCAAACTGCTCGACATCCTCGTGTGCCCGCTGTGCAAGGGGCCCCTTCTCTACCGTAAGCCCGCGCAGGAATTGCGCTGCCCCGCTTGCCGGCTCGCCTATCCCATTCGCGATGACATCCCGGTGATGCTCGAGGAGGACGCTCGCCGACTGGGCCCCGAGGAAGAGGCCTAAGCGCCGTGCTGGACTTTTGCGTCGTCATTCCCGCACGTCACGCCTCGAGTCGTCTGCCCGCCAAGGCGCTGCTGGACATCGCCGGCAAGCCCATGGTGGTGCGCGTGGCCGAGCGCGCCGCAGCGAGCGGAGCGGCCGAGGTGTGGGTGGCGACGGATCACCCGGAAATCCTCGAAGTGGTCCAGGCGGCAGGCTTCAAGGCCATGCTCACGCGCCCCGACCACGCCTCGGGGACGGATCGCGTCGCGGAGGTGGCAAGGACCCTGGGTTGGCCCGACTCCCGCATCGTGGTGAACCTCCAGGGCGACGAACCGATGATGCCCCCGGAGTTGCTCCGCGATGTGGCGCAGCGTCTGGCTGCCGACCCGGAACAGGCCATGGCAACCCTCTGTCACCCCATCACCGACGCGGCTGAAATGTTCGACCCCAACGTCGTCAAGGTCGTCGTAAGCCGCGCTTTCGGGGCGCTGTATTTCAGCCGCGCGCCCATCCCCTTCGACCGGGACGGCTTCGCGCGGGGACAGGACACGCTCTCGCCGGACCTGCCGGTGTTCCGTCATCTCGGGCTCTACGCTTACCGGTGCGCCTTCCTCCGTCAGTTCACCTCGCTGTCGCATCCTGCCCTGGAACGTCACGAAGCGCTGGAGCAATTGCGCGCGCTCTGGCACGGGTACTCGATTGGCGTCGTGGTCACTCGCACGGCCCCGCCCGCAGGGGTGGACACGGCGCAGGACCTGGAACGCGTGCTTCGCCTGTTCCAGCCCTGACGGGCGCCGTATAATCAGTGCGGGGAGGCAGGCTCAGCGTGCCGCCGGCCCGGGAGTACCCGGTGCCATCTGAAAAAAATAGGACAACCATGCGACTCATACTGCTTGGAGCGCCCGGGGCGGGCAAAGGCACGCAATCGGCGCACATCGCGCAGCACTTCGCAATCCCTCAGATCTCCACGGGCGACATGCTGCGAGCGGCCTTACGCGCTGGCACGCCGCTGGGGCTGGAGGCCAAGCGCTTCATGGATGCCGGAGCGCTGGTACCCGACGAGGTGATCATCGGCTTGGTCAAGAATCGCATCACCGAGCCTGACTGTACGGCCGGGTTCCTGTTCGACGGGTTCCCCCGCACGATCCCGCAGGCCGAGGCAATGAAGAGTGCGGGCGTGCCACTGGACTTCGTGGTGGAGATTGACGTGGAGGATGCCGAGATCATCCGGCGTCTGTCGGGGCGCCGGGTGCACCCCGGTTCCGGGCGGGTCTACCATCTGGAGTTCGCCCCGCCGCGCGTACCCGGACGGGACGACGCCACCGGCGAGGAGTTGGTACAGCGCGCCGACGACAGCGAGGAGACGGTACGGCACCGGCTGGCGGTCTATCACGCGCAAACCCGCCCCTTGGTGGACTACTACGCCCGTTGGGCCGAGCAGGGCGAACCGGGCGCACCGCGCAGCATCAAAATCGCCGGGGTCGGCTCGGTCGAACAGATCCGCGACAGAATCTTCACGGCTGTGCGTTCCTGAGGAAGCCCCATGGCAAAGAACTCCACCGTACGCAACGCCTTCTACGCGCAGTCCGGCGGAGTCACCGCCGTGATCAACGCAAGCGCCTGCGGCGTCATCCAAACCGCCCGCAAGCATCCGGACCGTATTGGCAAGTTGTACGCCGGGCGAAACGGGATCATCGGGGCGTTGACCGAGGACCTGATCGACACCAGCCGCGAGTCCGATGAGGCCATTGCCGCGCTGCGCCACACCCCCTCCGGCGCCTTCGGCTCCTGCCGCTACAAGTTGAAGGGCCTGGAGGAGAGCCGAGCGCAGTACGAGCGCCTGATCGAAGTGTTTCGTGCGCACAACATCGGCTACTTCTTCTACAACGGCGGGGGTGATTCCGCCGACACCTGCCTGAAAGTTTCGCAACTCTCCGCCGCGCTGGGCTACCCGGTCACCTGTGTGCACGTGCCCAAGACGGTGGACAACGACCTCCCCATCACCGACACCTGCCCTGGCTTCGGCTCCGTAGCCAAGTACGTCGCCACGAGCATCCGTGAGGCCGCCTTCGACGTGGCCTCCATGTGCTCGACCTCCACCAAGGTGTTCATCCTCGAGGTCATGGGGCGCAACGCGGGGTGGATCACGGCGGCCTGCGGACTGGCGACGAGCAAGGAGGGTGAGGCGCCGCACATCCTGCTCTTCCCCGAACTGGTCTTCGACGAGGCGAAGTTCCTCGCGCGAGTCGACGAAACGGTGAGATCCAAGGGCTACTGCGTGGTGGCCGTCTCCGAGGGCGTCAAGGGGCCCGATGGCAGGTTCTTGGCCGAGTCCGGCCTGCGCGACGCCTTCGGCCACGCGCAACTGGGTGGCGTGGCGCCACGACTGGCCGAACTGGTTCGCGGACAGTTGAACTACAAGTTCCACTGGGCCGTTGCGGACTACCTGCAGCGCTCGGCGCGGCACCTCGCCTCGAAGACCGACGTGGCGCAGGCCTACGCGGTGGGCAAGGCCGCCGTGGAACTGGCCTTGAAGGGACACAACGCCGTCATGCCCACGGTGGTACGCAAGTCGACGCGCCCCTACAAGTGGGGCGTCGGCGTGGCGGACCTATCCGAAGTGGCCAATGTGGAGAAAAAAATGCCGCGTGAGTTCATCACGCCTGACGGCTTCCACATCACCGCCAAGTGCCGCAACTACCTCGCGCCGCTCATCCAGGGCGAGGACTACCCGCCCTTTGTCAACGGGCTGCCGGACTACGTCACCTTGCGGCGGGTGGCGGTGAAAAAGAAGCTGCCCGGGGACTTCAAGATCTAGTCGCCGGCCGTTGCCGGGGATTTCTTAGCTTATATATCAGTTAACATCGAGGATTGTGTCGGCGAGGCCCGGCAACGCGCGGGAACGACCGCGCGACCGGGGCCTGGGGCACTCGCCCGGGTCACCTCGCGGGCGGTAATGCCACAGCAACATCCGAAAACAACGAGAGGGGAACACATGTCGACCGGAATCATTTTTGCGCTGGTCTGCGCAGCCACCGCCATCGCCTATGGCGTCTTCTCCATCCAGTGGGTGCTCGCGAAGCCAACGGGCAATGACCGGATGCGAGAGATCGCCACGGCTATCCAGGTGGGCGCCATCGCCTACCTCACCCGGCAGTACACCGCCATCGCCGTGGTCGGCATGGCGCTGTTTGTGGTGCTGTGGATAGGCCTCGACGCGCTGACCGCCTTTGGCTTCCTGGTAGGCGCCATCCTCTCCGGACTCACCGGGGTCATTGGCATGAATATCTCCGTGCGTGCCAACGTGCGCACGGCGCAGGCTGCCAGCGAGGGTATCAACGCCGCGCTCCAGGTCGCCTTCCGCGGCGGCGCCGTGACCGGCATGCTGGTCGTCGGCCTGGGCCTGCTCGGCGTGGCGGGCTACTACGCCTTCGCGCTTAGCATGGCCACGGAGAAGGTCGCCCTGCACTCGCTGGTGGGCCTGGCCTTCGGTGGATCGCTGATTTCCATCTTCGCGCGCTTGGGCGGCGGCATCTTCACCAAGGGCGCCGACGTGGGCGCGGACTTGGTCGGCAAGGTCGAAGCCGGAATCCCCGAGGATGACCCTCGCAACCCCGCAGTGATCGCCGACAACGTGGGCGACAACGTGGGCGACTGCGCGGGTATGGCGGCCGATCTGTTCGAGACCTACGCCGTGACCATCGTCGCCACCATGCTGCTGGGCGGACTACTGAGCAAGGAATACGGCCCCAACGCCATCCTCTACCCTCTGGTTCTGGGCGGTGCCTCTATCCCCGCGTCCATCATCGGCACTTTCTTCGTGAGCGCGAAGGAAGGCGGGAAGATCATGAACGCGCTGTACAAGGGCGTGATCGTCTCCGGCGTTTTGGCAGCGATTGCCTTCTACTTCATCACCGCGGCCATGTTCCCGGAGATGTCCGGAAAACTCTTCGGCGCCTCCTTGGTGGGCCTGGCCCTGACCGCCGCCATGGTGGTGATCACGGAGTACTACACGGCCACTGAATATGGCCCCGTGCAGCACGTGGCCCAGGCTTCCGAAACCGGTCACGCCACGAATATCATCGCGGGCCTGGGCGTGTCCATGCGCTCCACGGCCCTGCCGGTGATCGCGGTGTGCCTGAGTATCTTCGCCGCCCACCAGTTGGCCGGCCTCTACGGCATTGCCGTGGCTGCGACCTCCATGCTGTCCATGACGGGAATGATCGTGGCGCTGGATGCCTACGGCCCCATCACCGACAACGCGGGCGGCATCGCCGAAATGGCCGAACTTCCCCCCAGCATCCGCGCCGTTACCGACCCCCTGGACGCCGTGGGCAACACCACCAAGGCGGTGACCAAGGGGTACGCCATTGGTTCGGCGGGCTTGGCCGCGCTGGTGCTCTTCGCGGACTACACGCACAACCTGGAGGAAGCGGGCAAGCTCGTGGTGTTCAGCCTAGCCGACCCGGCAGTCATCATCGGCCTGTTCATCGGCGGGCTGGTGCCTTACCTCTTCGGTGCCATGGCCATGGAAGCCGTGGGTCGCGCCGCCGGTTCGGTGGTGGTGGAAGTGCGCCGGCAGTTCAAGGAGATCAAAGGGATCATGGAAGGCACGGCGAAGCCCGACTACTCGCGCGCCGTGGACATGCTCACGCGGGCGGCAATCCGCGAGATGATCATCCCCTCCTTGCTGCCAGTCCTCGTGCCCATCATCCTGGTGGTGGTGATGAACGTGCTCATGGGGCACGGCGCCGGCACCAAAGCTCTTGGCGGGCTGCTGATCGGCACCATCGTCACCGGCCTCTTCGTGGCCATCTCCATGACCACCGGCGGTGGTGCCTGGGACAATGCGAAGAAGTACATCGAGGACGGTCATCACGGTGGCAAAGGCTCCGACGCTCACAAGGCGGCCGTGACGGGCGACACGGTGGGTGACCCCTACAAGGACACGGCAGGTCCCGCGGTGAACCCGCTCATCAAGATCATGAACATCGTGGCACTGCTGATGGTGCCGCTGCTGTAGAACGCCCGACCCGGCGGCAGGGGCGAGTCCCGCCCCCGGCGCCAAATTAGTGGTTTATTCCAAGCAACTTCTACACAAATCGGCTTCATGGAGATGTATTGCCATGAAGCCGTTTTTGTTTTTTGGGGTCGAAAACACCGCACCTCCCCTCAGGCCGGCCCCCCCAAAATGTCGCCGGTGCGCCGGCCGCCAGGAAACCATCGATGGCTGCCGGATCCGGGCGCGGCCTTGACACCCTAATCGGCAGCAAAGACAACTGGCCCGGAGCGGCAAGTTCCTTGGTCGGTTACCTGGGCCGCCCGGCGTCAATCCACCCTTGCGTTATGCCTCGCGCGAGGTTGTAGCGGAGCCGAAGCGGGTCAGGCACGCCGGGTGAAGCTCGCAGCCCGCAGTACTGTTAGCGGCTGCGCAGAAGCGCGGGTTTGTGGCTGTCGCTGGCGGTTTTCCACCGCCGGCCCATGGGGGTGTCAGCGGAGGTTGAACCCGACTTGGCTCAGCGCACGGCGCAGGTTCTCGGCGGCGGCGAACATCGCA
>JANXRW010000018.1 GCA_025356655.1 Betaproteobacteria bacterium
GGTGATCGCCTGGCGGATCATGCTCATGACACTGCTGGGTCGGGAGTCACCGGATCTGCCCGCTGAGGTGTTGTTCTCGGATCTGGAGATCCAGGTGCTGGACGCGTTCGTAAAAAAAAACGCACGGACCCACCCACCTGCCTTGGCGAGGCAGTGCGCATAGTGGCCCGCATGGGCGGCTACCTGGGCCGGAGCAACGATCCACCGCCCGGGCATCAGGTCATGTGGCACGGCTACACTTAACCTCCAGGCGATGTGCCAGGGCTACGCCCTGCGGCATCCCCAGGAGGATTCGTGAAACTTGTGGGGAAAGGGCAGGACTAGCCCCCCGCGCGCGCAGGCCTAAAGGTCCCCCCACAGGGCCTGGAGTGCCGCGATCGCCGCCGGCCCGGCGGTCTCCGTGCGCAGGATACGCGGCCCGAGGCAGACGCTAAGGAAGCCCGCGGCCAGGGCGGCCGCTACCTCATCGGGGGCGAAGCCGCCCTCCGGCCCGACCAGGAGCGTCACGGCGGCGGCCGGGTGCAACTCCCGCAGGCGTTGTCCCGGTCCTGGGTGCAGCAGCAGGCGCAGTTCCTCGCCACCCGCCGGCAGGGACGCTAGCCATTGGGCCAGCGGCAGCACCGGTTCCACGCTCGGGAGGCGGTTACGCCCGCACTGCTCGCAGGCGGAGACCACGAGCGACTGCCAGTGAGCTAGTCGCTTGCCCGCCCGGTCCTCGTCCAGGCGCACCACGCTGCGCCGCGCGGCCACGGGCGCCAGGGCCTCCACGCCCAACTCCACCGCCTTGACGATGGTGTAGTCCATGCGTTCGCGGGCGCTGATGGCCTGGGCCAAGCGGATGCGGAGCACCGACTCGCGCAGGGGGGAGAGCGCCTCGCCCAACCGCACCAGCACGCGGTCGCGCTGGACCGACTCGATGACGGCGGGAACCTCCCGGCCGCCGCCGTCGAAGAGCACCAACGCATCCCCGGCGCCCAGGCGCAATACTCGCAAGGCGTGGTGTCCCGGCTCGCGAGGCAGTTCCAGCAACTCACCCGCGGGTAGCGGCAGGGCAACGTGAAAGCGTGGGGCATCCGCCGATCGCGTGGTCACGGCAGAGGCCGCCGGGCGGGCGGGTGCGGCGGCAGTTCGTGGCAAGGGGCTATCATCTGTACGGGGCCCGACAGGCCCGAAGGTGCGATAAAACCATAAGTTTACCTCCCGGACGCCCGGCACAGGGTAGGTGCGGACCGTCCGGGGCTAGGTCAACCCGCCCGGCGGGGCGGACAAGGGGCAGGATGGAAACAGACACCGTGCAGAGGGACTTTTCCAGGGCGGTCATTGACGCCGTGCGCCAGGTCGCGCGGGAACAGGTCATGCCGCGCTTCCTCAACTCCGCCCACCGGCGCAAGGCCGACGGCAGCTTGTGCACCGACGCTGACCTCGCAGCCCAGGAGGCGTTGATCGAGGCCCTCGACCGGATCGCCCCGCTACCCGTCCTGGCCGAGGAGATGCCCGCGGCCGAGCAGTCCGCAGCCTTTACCCAAGGCGACCGGGGCTTGTGGTGCGTGGATCCCATCGACGGGACCTCCAACTTCGTTCACGGACTGCCGCATTTTGCGATCTCGGTTGCGCTGCTGTGTGGTGGCCGACCCATTCTCGGGGTCGTGCACGACCCCTGCGCGGGCGAAACCTTCCACGCCAGCGTGGGCGCGGGCGCCTATCTCGACGGGGCGCCGCTCCCCCTGCGCAGACAGCCCGTCTCCCTGCGGCAGGCAATGGCGGGCGTGGATTTCAAGCGCCTGCCCCGGGAGTTGGCCACCCGACTGGTGGCGCGCCCCCCCTATGCCTCGCAGCGAAATTACGGTGCCGGCACGCTTGACTGGTGCTACTTGGCGGCGGGCCGGACCGATGTCTATCTTCATGGCGGGCAAAAGGTCTGGGACTACGCCGCGGGCGCCCTGATCCTGGCCGAGGCCGGCGGCAGCCTCTGTACGCTGGCGCAGGAGGATTTCTGGGCGGGCGATCCCTGGCAGCGCTCGGCGGTGGCCGCGGGCGACCCAGGCCTGTTCCGCGAATGGCGAGACTGGTTAGCCACAGGGGGCTGAGCCAGGCTGATCGAGCACCGCTTGTTTCGATTCAAACATCTGTGGGAATCTTTGATGCGGCCTGCCGAGATGGCAATAGCCTGCGACGATGCGGTTCGCGGGCGGTTGGCTGCCACCAGCTCTCGTTCGCAAAACTCACGCTGCGTGAGTCCACTGCGCTCGAAGAGACCAACCATTTGGGCCGCCTGCTCTCGGTCTCACTGCGCGCCACTGCGCCCACTCGCACCCGCCATCTGCCTGCCCTCCTCCGCGTTGAGATGGATGCAATGCGGCGACTGACGAGGGCGCGGGGAAGAACGCCGCTGGGGAACCCGGTACGCTTCTTCGTATGCTTCGGGCGGATGCGCGCTTTGAGCAAAGCCTTGTCCGAGGTCGAGCCCGTCATGAACATTTTGACGACACCCTGTTAGCGGCTGCGCAGAAGCGCGGGTTTGTGGCTGTCGCTGGCGGTTTTCCACCGCCGGCCCATGGGGGTGTCAGCGGAGGTTGAACCCGACTTGGCTCAGCGCACGGCGCAGGTTCTCGGCGGCGGCGAACATCGCA
>JANXRW010000024.1 GCA_025356655.1 Betaproteobacteria bacterium
TGCGATGTTCGCCGCCGCCGAGAACCTGCGCCGTGCGCTGAGCCAAGTCGGGTTCAACCTCCGCTGACACCCCCATGGGCCGGCGGTGGAAAACCGCCAGCGACAGCCACAAACCCGCGCTTCTGCGCAGCCGCTAACACCAGGTGGAAGGCTCTGTCGCGCCCCTAGGCGGCGGACGGGGCCACGCAGGTTCCCCTGGCGCTCGCTCTAGGCGGTGCCCTGGGTCCCACGCCAGGGCCTAACGCCACACTGTTCATGCCTGGGCCCACGCCGGACGCCCTGGGCTTTACGCGGCTGGGCTATGCGGAGAGCTTTCCGCTTTCTCCCGGGGATTCCTTCTCCGCAACCGGATTTGTGGAGATCGACCCGGTTCTGGAACCGGCTGAGTGGGTTCTGGCTGGCGGCGGTCTTGTCCTCCTGGGGGCCCTTGCTCGGCGCTCACGCCGGCCGTGCTAAAGCAGCGATCTATAGCGGAGACACAAACATGAAGATCACCGGGCTGCCGTTGTTCATGGCAACGGCGTTGGCCGCCGGCTTCGCCTTACCGGCCCTGGCCGGCGCACTCCCCGTCGCCCTGGGACACGTGCGGGCGAGTTCCACCGCGCAGGGCACCGTGCTCGACACGAATGTGGCCGCCGACGCGCAGGGGAACTACCCTGTCAGCTTCCAGGACTTCAATGGCGGGGATGTCTCCTCTTTTGAGGCCACGGGCTCCCCGGGTTCCGCCCTGAGTTACAGCCTGGGCGTGGTCAACCCTACATCTTCGGAGGAGACCTTCAGTTTCGAGTTCTCGGCGCCCATCCCCGCGATTCTGGGGCAAAGCAAGGTAATGGCAACGCTCGAGGGGATGCTCAGGGCCGCGGGTGCCGCTGGCGCGATGCTGAAGCCCTTGATGGGAGGTTTCCAGACCGGCTACGCAGTCGACGGCCACGCCCCAGCGGCACTGCCGGTCAGCCTGGGCGGGGTGCTGGGCACCGATGGGGTTCGCTGGTACGGGTACGAGTTATCGCTACGGGGACTTCTCCGTGGGGTTCGTGCCCGGTCCCACGGTGCTCACCGCCCAGGGGCTCGACCCATTGGGTTTGCGCGTGCAGTTCACCTCGAGCGCGGGCGACGCGTTCTCGGCCAATGGCTACCTCGAGTTGGACCTAGTGCAAATGGCGGTTCCGGTCCCGGAGCCCGAGACTTGGGCCATTACTCTCGGTGGCTTGGTGCTGCTTGCCCCGCAACGCCGCTGCCGGGCGTTAACGGCTGAAGAAGCTTCGCCGCCGGCAGCGTTCACAGCGCAATCTCCGGCAGGCAGGCCGAGCGCGTGCCCGGCAGGGGATGGGTGTTCGCCCCGTGGTAGGTGTGGACAAGGGCGAATTTGGTTTGCCCCGTGCGGTTGGGGCCAGCCGCATGAAAGGTGCGGGCGTGGAAGAGCACCACGTCACCGGGCGCCAGCGGTGCGGCCAGCCGGGTGGCCAGGACGTCGCGGTTTCGCGGATCGTCCTCGCGCAGGAACAGCGCCGCGTCCAGACGCTCAGGTGCGAACTCCTGTCGGTGCGTACCCGGCAGGAACCAAAGGCAACCGTTCTCTACGCTCTCCTCGCCCAGAGCCAGCCAGGTGGAGACCAGGTCGGGTGTGCTGAAGTTCCAGTAGCGGCTGTCCTGGTGCCAGCCGGTCAGGCTCGAGAAGCGTGGTTGCTTGGTCATGACGCAGTTGTGGTGGGCCTGAGACAGCCAGATCTCCGGGCCCAACAATTGTCGCAGTGGCTGGGCGAGGGTCTCCGCCGTGGCCCAGGCGCGCAGTTGGGCGTCGCGGGCGCAGGCCTGGAGCAGGCGCCGCACCGTGCGTCCGCCAGGACTCTCGCGGGAGGCTGGGGCGCCCGGGTAGCCAAGGTCGGCTTCATATTCCAGCGGTTGCACCTGGGACTCCAGATCCTGCCGTGCACGCGCCAGGAGGGCCTCGCACAGCGCCTGCGGCGCGACGCCGCGGCGAACCAGGAAGCCTTGTTCCCGGAAGCTCGCCCGTTCCTCCTCGCCCAGCGCGGCGCTCACTGTGTCAGGCCGCAACCGGCCGCGGCTCGTAGGCGAGCGCCGGTGCCAGCCAGTGCTCCGCTTGGGCCATTGGCACACCCTTGCGCTGGGCGTAGTCCTCCACCTGGTCGCGGTCGATCTTGCCCACGGCAAAGTAGCGGGCCTGGGGGTGAGAAAAGTAGAAGCCGCTCACGGCCGCTGTGGGCAGCATGGCGAAGCTTTCGGTGAGGGTGATTCCGGCGTTGCGCTCCGCCTGGAGCAAAGCGAAGAGGGGCACCTTTTCGCTGTGGTCCGGGCAGGCGGGGTAGCCCGGGGCCGGCCGGATGCCGTGATACTTCTCATCGATGAGGTCTTCCACGGACAGCGACTCTGCCGCGGCGTGGCCCCAGAACTCTCGCCGCACGCGCAGGTGCAGGCGCTCTGCCAGGGCCTCGGCTAGGCGGTCAGCCAGTGCCTTCAGCAGGATGGCGTTGTAGTCGTCCTGGGCCGCCTCGAAGCGCGCCACATGCTCGTCGATCCCGATGCCCGCGGTGACCGCGAACGCGCCCAGATAGTCGGGGACCGGGCCGTCTGCCGGGGCCACCAGGTCCGCCAGGCAGTAATTCGCCCGGTCCTCTGGCTTGACCATCTGCTGCCGCAGGAAGCGGAAGGTCGCGCTGATCGCGGTGCGCGACTCATCCGAGTAGATAGCGACGTCGTCGCCGTTCACCCGGCCTGCGGGGAAAAGCCCGATGACCGCCCGGGCGCTCAGCCAACGCTCGTTGATGATCTGGCGGAGCATCGCCTGGGCATCCGCGAAGAGATCACGCGCAGCCTCTCCGACTACGGCGTCCTCCAGGATGCGCGGGTAGCGTCCCGCCAGCTCCCATGTCTGGAAGAAGGGGGTCCAGTCAATATACTGGCTGATCTCCTCGAGGGAGTAGTCTTCGAACACCGTGACCCCCAGCCGGCGGGGAACCGGGGGCTTGTAGGTAGACCAGTCGGTCTTGATGCCGTGCTCCCGGGCGGCAGCCAAGGCGAGGCGGGGTCCCTGGCCCTGCTTGCCCTCGTGCTGGGCGCGGACCCGGTCGTGCTCCGTGGCGAGTTTGGACAGGAACGCCACGCGGAGTTCAGGGCTCATTAGGGAGGTACATACGCCGACGCTACGCGAGGCGTCTGGAACCCACACGGTGGGGCCCGAGTAGTGCGGGGCAATCTTCACCGCCGTGTGCACCCGTGAGGTGGTGGCGCCGCCGATGAGTAGCGGGATGGTGAAGCCCTGGCGCTGCATTTCGCGCGCCACCTGTGCCATCTCCTCCAAGGAGGGGGTGATGAGGCCGGAGAGACCGATGATGTCCGCCTGCTCCTCGCGGGCAGTGCGCAAGATGGTTTCCGTCGGGACCATGACGCCCAGGTTCACCACGTCGAAGTTGTTGCACTGGAGCACCACCGTGACGATGTTCTTCCCGATATCGTGAACGTCGCCCTTGACGGTGGCAATCACCATCTTGCCCTTCGCCTTGGGCACTTCACCGGAGCGCGCTTTCTCCGCCTCAATGTAGGGTACGAGGTGGGCCACGGCCTGCTTCATCACCCGGGCGGACTTGACCACCTGGGGCAGGAACATCTTGCCGGCGCCAAAGAGGTCCCCCACCACATTCATGCCGCTCATCAGCGGGCCTTCGATCACCTGGATGGGCCGGTCGAACTTCTGCCGCGCCTCCTCGGTATCCGCGAGCACGTAGGTATCGATGCCGCGCACCAGGGCGTGGGCGATGCGCTCCTCCACACTGCCTTCCCGCCAGGCGAGGTCCACGACGTTGGCGCGGGCCGCACCCTTGAAAGTCTCTGCGAATTCCACGAGCCGTTCGGTGGCGTCGTTGCGGCGATTGAAGAGCACGTCCTCGACGCGTTCGAGTAAAGCCGGTTCGATCTCCGCGTACACGCCCAGTTGCCCGGCGTTGACGATGCCCATGCTCATGCCGGCCTGCACCGCGTGATAGAGGAAGGCGGTGTGGATGGCCTCGCGCATGGCGTCGTTGCCGCGGAAGGAGAAGGAGAGGTTGGAGACACCCCCGCTCACCTTTGCGTGGGGAAGCTGTCGCTTGATCTCGCGCGTCGCCTCCAGGAAGTCCAATCCGTAGGTGTTGTGCTCCTCGATCCCGGTGGCCACCGCAAAGAGGTTCGGGTCGAAGATGATGTCCTCGGGCGGGAAGCCTGCCTGCTCCACCAGCAGGCGGTAAGCCCGGGCGCAGATCGACAGACGCCGGGGTACCGTGTCCGCTTGGCCCTGCTCGTCGAAGGCCATGACCACAGCGGCGGCACCGTAGCGGCGAACCAGGCGCGCCTGGCGCAGGAATTCCTCCTCGCCCTCCTTCAGGCTGATGGAGTTCACCACGCATTTGCCCTGCAGGCACTTGAGGCCAGTCTCGATCACCGCGAACTTGCTCGAGTCCAGCATGACCGGCACCCGCGAGATGTCGGGCTCCGAGGCCACCAGGTTGCAGAAGGTACGCATGGCGGCAGCCGAATCCAACATGGCCTCGTCCATGTTGATGTCGATGATCTGGGCACCGGACTCCACCTGCTGGCGAGCCACCGCCAGCGCTTCGCCATAGTTGCCCGCCAGGATCATGCGGGCGAAGGCCTTGGAACCCGTCACGTTGGTACGCTCGCCTACGTTGACGAAGAGCGACTCGTTACCGATCACGAGAGATTCCAGCCCGCAGAGGCGCAATTCGTGCGTCGGTGTTGGCGCCTGGCGAGGCACGACCCCCTCGACGGCGCGGGCGATGGCGGCGATGTGGGCAGGCGTCGTCCCGCAGCAGCCGCCCACGATGTTGAGGAAGCCGCTGCGCGCGAACTCTCCGAGCAGGTCTGCCATGTACGCCGGCGTCTCGTCGTAGCCGCCGAAGGCGTTGGGCAGGCCCGCGTTGGGGTGGATCGAGATACTGCATCCGGCCAGAGCGGACAGTTCCTCGATGTGGGGGCGCAGGTCACGCGCGCCCAGGGCACAGTTGAGTCCGACGGAGAATAGCGACCCATGGGCGACCGAGGTCCAGAAAGCGCTCACCGTCTGTCCCGAGAGCGTGCGTCCGCTCGCGTCGGTGATGGTCCCCGAGACCGAGACCGGTAGGGCTACGCCCATACGCTCCAAGGTCTGGGCAACCGCGTAGAGCGCGGCTTTACAGTTGAGCGTGTCGAAGACCGTTTCCACCATCAGGAGGTCGACACCGCCTTCCACGAGGGCTGCACTGGCCCCCAGGTACGCCGCCACCAGTTCGTCGAAGCTGACGTTGCGCGCGCCGGGATCGTTGACCTCAGGCGACAGGGACGCGGTCCGGCTGGTGGGCCCGAGGATTCCCGCCACAAACCGCGGCTTGCTCGGCGTGCGCCGCGAGAACGCATCGGCAGCCTCACGAGCGAGCCGCGCACTGACGATGTTGAGTTCACGCACCTCCTTCTGCATGCCGTACTCGGACATGGAGATCGAGGTGGCATTGAAGGTATTGGTCTCGAGGATGTCGGCGCCGGCATCCAAGTAGGCGGCATGGATACCCTGGATGATCGTCGGCTGGGTCAGCGACAGCAGGTCGTTATTGCCCTTCTGGTCACAGGCATGGCCGTGGAAGCGGTCCCCGTGGTAGTGATGCTCCTCGAGGCTGTGGCCCTGGATCATCGTGCCCATGGCACCGTCAAGGATCAGGATGCGCTGGGCGAGTAGTTCGGGGAGTAAAGCGGCGGAATTCTTTGGCATGGGCAGGCCGGAAGCCGCTCAGAGGGCGGTTCCCCGACGGTCGGGAGTAAAGCCGAGATTCTATCAGATGGGCGCTTTCGCCCCGTCGCCGGTGCCCTCCGCCGCGCTCGTACCGCCCCAAGCTCACCCGGGCAAACCGATTCTGCGGAAGGACACGGCAGCCAGTTCCCTGGACCTTGTGGCGGGAAGGGTCGCCGCGGGGATGACTTGGCGCTTGCCCTCAAGCGCCTCAATGCGCGGCCCGGGAGGCACGCTCCCGGGCCGCGCAAGGCAGGGCTTAGAGGGCGCGGGTGGCCTCCAGGTTGATCTCCAGATGGACTTCGTCGCTCACCCCGGGCACCAACTTGGTCATGCCGAAATCTGAGCGGAAGATGATGGCTTTCGCGTCGCCGCCGCAACGCTCTTCCTTGGGTTTCCAGGCGAGCACGCCGCAGCGGAAGTTGGAGATGTTCAGCGTCACCGGTTTGGTGACACCCAACAGCGTCAATTCTCCCTTTGCGCTGCGCGGCTGGTCGCCGTCGAAGCGGATGTCCGTGGACTTAAAGGTCAGCGTCGGAAACTTGGCGCTGTTGAAGAAATCCGGACTCTTCAGATGCTCGTCGAGTTTCGGGTGCCCCGACTGGACGGACGTGGTGTCGATGCTGACCTCGATCGTGCCGGTCTTCTTCTCCATATCCACCGAAATTTTGCCGGTGGCACCGGTGAAGCGCCCACGCTGCGTGGAAAACCCGAAGTGGGAAACGCTGTAGGCGGGTTGCGTGTGGCCGGAGTCGATGGCGTAGGTGGCCTCCGCGGCGAGCGCGGGTACGCTGATCAGGGTGGCCAGCGTGGCGGCCAAGGCGGTGGTGCGGAAGTGCGAACGCATGGTGGGGCTCCTGGTGTCTCTCGGTGGTGGCATGGATTCAACGGCGGCCAAGCCTGCGGGCGTGCTTCGCTCTCAGGCCTGGAAGGGCGTCGTGTCCTCGGTGGCGGTGGCCTGTACCGGCGGGGTAACGCCGAAACGGGCCTCGAGGGCCTGAACGCGTTGTTCAAGCGCCTCGAGCTTCTTCCGGGTGTGGCGCAGCACGTCCCGCTGGATGTCGAATTCCTCGCGCGTGACGATGTCGAGGTGTCCCAAGGCGCCCGTGAGAAGCGCTCGTACATTCTTCTCGATGTCTGCCACCGGACTGTTGGCGGCCAACTGAGCCAACCTTGCACCGATCTCTTCAACGAACTTCGGGGGGGTGAGCGCCATGGTGAACGTGCTCCGGGGCAAAAAGTACAGCGACAAGTTTAACAAAAAACCCCGTTTGTCTCTTGCGAAGGGCCGCCAATTCGAAATGCACCGAAATAAGGCGGTTGACGTTATGGCGGCACTGAAATGGTGCGGTTTTGTGTCGGCTGTTGGAGGGTTAGTTTATATGCAATTGATTTATTGCATAAAAATGTTTGGCATGGGAAATGCTGTGGCGCAACTGAACAAATTCACTGTTCAACTTCCAGCAAATCGGAGCCATGCCCATGAAACTCAAGATCCTCTCCGCCGGCGTCTGCGCTGCTTTTGCTTTCAACGCCGGTTTGGCTTGGGGCGAAGAAGCGAAGACGGAAGCCGCGCCAGCGGCGGCCGCTCCTGCCACCGCGCCGCCGCCACCGCCGTACACCATCACGGCCAACGCCAACCTCGCCACGGACTACTACTTCCGCGGCCTGACGCAGACCTGGCACAAACCCGCTGTGCAGGGCGGGTTCGATTTCAACCACTCCAGCGGCATCTACGCGGGTACTTGGGCGTCGAACGTGAGCGGAAACAGCTACCCCGGCGGCTCCATGGAGTGGGATCTCTATGGTGGCTACAATGGCAAGATCACCGACGATTTCGGCTATACCGTCGGCGGACTCTATTACCTGTACCTGGGCGCCAACGCCAATCAGATCCCAGGCAGCACGATCGACCAAAAGCCGAACACCTTCGAGATCAACGGAGGCCTCAGCTACCAGTGGCTGAGTGTCAAGATCTCCTACGCGCTCACCAACTACTTCGGTGCCAGCAAGGCCGCTGGGGCCTTTACCGACGATACCAAGGGCACCTACTACCTGGATCTGACGGGCAACTACCCGCTCGCCAACAACTACACCATCAATGCCCACCTGGGATATACCCACTACAGCAAGGAGATGTTGCTGCCCACGTCCATCAACCCCAACGCCACCGGCAGCAGCCTGAGTGCCAGCTACGCCGACTGGAAGTTGGGGGTGACCAAGGGCTTCGACGGCGGCTGGAGCGTGAGCGCGGCCGTGGTCGGGGCCACGAAGAAGGCGCTCTACGACAAGTACCCGTCGGCCTACAACGTGGCTGATACCAAGAACCTGGGCTCAACCGCGCTGATCTTCACCGTCGGACGCAGTTTCTAAAGCTACGGGCGGCAGGCATCGGGTGATGCCTGCCGCGAACCCACATCATTACCTACCTATTACCTACATAAGGGACAGCGATGAAATTCGTCACCGCCATCATCAAGCCCTTCAAGCTGGACGAAGTGCGCGAGGCCCTGTCTGCGATCGGCGTACAGGGCGTAACCGTTACGGAAGTCAAAGGCTTCGGGCGTCAGAAAGGCCATACGGAACTCTACCGCGGCGCGGAGTACGTCGTCGATTTCTTGCCGAAGGTCAAGATCGACGTCGCCATAAAGGATGACTTGCTCGACCAGGTCATCGAAGCCATCGAGAAATCGGCCAACACCGGCAAGATCGGCGACGGCAAGATTTTTGTGTTCAACCTCGAACAGGCCATCCGGATTCGCACGGGCGAAACCGGTTCCGAAGCCCTTTAGGGAGATTCAAATGAAGCGCTTTCTGCTGTCCCTTGTACTGGGCACACTGATAAGCCTCGCCCCGGCGAGCTTTGCCCAGGACGCGAAGCCAGCGGCGGACGCCGCCGCGACCGCTGCCTCCGCCCCGGCGGCGGCCGCTCCTGCCGCCGCAGCAGCCTCGGCTCCCGCCGCGACCGCCCCTGCCGGCGCGCCGGCTGCGGCCCCTGCCGCTGCCCCTGCCCCTACGCCCAATAAGGGCGACACCGCCTGGATGATCGTGGCGACTGCCTTCGTCATCCTGATGACCATCCCCGGACTGGCCTTGTTCTACGGCGGTTTGGTGCGCACCAAGAACATGTTGTCGGTGCTGATGCAGGTGTTTGCCGTGTTCTCCCTGCTGTCGATCCTGTGGGCCATCTACGGCTACAGCATCGCCTTTACGGAGGGCAACGACTTCTTCGGGGGGTTTAGCCGACTCTTCCTGGCGGGCATCACACCGGACTCGAACGTGGCCACCTTCAGCAAGGGTGTGGTCATTCCCGAGTACATCTACGTGGCGTTCCAGCTCACCTTCGCGGCCATCACCCCCTGCTTGATACTGGGCGCCTTCGCGGAGCGGGTGAAGTTCTCCGCAGTGCTGCTGTTCATGATCCTCTGGTTCACCTTCGCCTACTTGCCCATCGCGCACATGGTCTGGTACTGGCCCGGTCCGGACGGGGCGACCTCGCAGGCCGCGTGGGACAAGGCCATGTTAACGGCTGGCTGGCTGAACAAGAAGGGTGCACTGGACTTCGCGGGCGGCACGGTGGTGCACATCAACGCCGGTATCGCCGGCTTGGTGGGGGCGCTGGTGATGGGCAAGCGGCTGGGCTTCGGACGCGAGTCCATGGCTCCGCACAGCCTGACCATGACGATGATCGGCGCGTCCCTGCTGTGGGTGGGCTGGTTCGGCTTCAACGTGGGCTCCAACCTCGAGTCCAACGGCAGCGCGGCCATGGTGTTCGTCAACACGCAACTGGCGACGGCCGCAGCAGCGCTGGCCTGGATGTTCGGTGAGTGGGCCTTCCGCGGCAAGCCGACGATGTTGGGTGCTGCCTCGGGTGCGGTCGCTGGCTTGGTCGCCATCACCCCCGCCTGCGGTTACGTGGGACCCATGGGGGGCATTGTGCTAGGGGCGATCGCCGGCCTGGTGTGCCTGTGGTCGGTCACCTGGATGAAGGGCAAATTCGGCTACGACGACTCCCTGGACGTGTTCGGTGTCCATTGCGTGGGGGGGATTCTCGGTGCCTTGGGTACTGGGGTCTTCTGCGCGCCCTCCCTGGGGGGTACTGGCGTCTACGACTACGTGGCGAACAAGGTGTCTGCGGACTACTCCATCGCCGGTCAGGTGTGGATCCAGTTCCAGGCAGTGGCAACCACGGTGATCTGGTCCGCGGTGGTGGCCTTCATCGCCTACAAGATCGTTGACATGGTGGTCGGCCTGCGCGTCACGGACGAAGAAGAACGCGAAGGGCTCGACGAGACCCAGCACGGCGAGCGCGCCTACAACCTCTAGAAATTCTAGATTCCTCCGGCAGTTTCTCAGCCTTCCGGGCGCCTCTTGGGGTGCCCGTTTTTTTTTACGCCTTCCCCCGTACCGCTTCGGACGCTGCCCGGGCCTGCCCGGTCGCAGTGAGCCGCCAAGCGTCGCCGGGGGCGGTGCCGGTGCGGTCCTCCTCGTCCAGGCCCCCGCCGGCGATGGAGCGAGGATGAATTTGCTAGAATCGCGCATCTTCGAAGCGAGGCTCAGCCCATGCACATCCCTCAACTTCCCAGCGGGCTAGCCCAGCCGGTCGTGCGACTGGAGGAAAGCATCGTGCGGAGCCAGTCCGGCATTGAGCACTGGTTCCGCAGCCAATGGCAGGAACACGAGGTGCCCTTCTATGCGTCGGTGGACCTGCGCAACAGCGGCTTCAAGCTCGCGCCGGTGGATACCAATCTGTTTCCAGGCGGCTTCAACAACCTCAACCCCGACCTCATGCCGGTGTGCGTGCACGCTGCTATGGTTGCCGTGCAGAAACTCTGTCCGGAGGCGCGCGGGGCCCTGATCATTCCGGAGAACCATACCCGGAACCTGCATTACCTCAAGAACGTGGCGGCGCTGGCCCAAATCGTGAAGCTCGCGGGCATGAATGTGCGCATTGGCAGCCTGCTGCCCGAGGTCACGGCGCCTACCGAGGTCGCACTCCCCGACGGCGGCAAACTGGTCCTCGAGCCGCTGGTGCGCAGTGGGAACCGGGTGGGGCTTGCGGATTTCGACCCCTGCGTCATCCTGTTGAACAACGATCTTTCCGGGGGCGTCCCGCCGATCCTGAAAGGGCTCGAGCAGCAGGTGCTGCCGCCGATGTTCGCGGGCTGGTTCGCTCGGCGCAAATCGCGGCATTTCGCTGCCTACGACCGCGTTGCAGCGCAGTTTGCCGAACTCATCGACATCGACCCCTGGTTGATCAACCCCTATTTTGCTACCTGCGGTGAAATCAACTTCCAGGAAAAGCAGGGTGAAGAGTGCCTGGCGTCACACGTTGAGCGTATCCTGGGCGACATCGGGCGGCGGTACCGCGAATACGGCATCGAGCGGGATCCCTTTGTCATCGTGAAGGCCGATGCGGGGACCTACGGCATGGGCATCATGACGGTCAAGGATCCCGCCGATGTGCGTGGCTTGAACCGCAAGCAGCGAAACAAGATGTCCGTCGTCAAGGAGGGCCTCAACGTCACTGAGGCCTTGGTGCAGGAGGGGGTCTATACCTTCGAGAGCGTCGGCGAAGCCGTCGCAGAACCGGTGATCTACATGATCGACCAGTTCGTGGTGGGGGGCTTCTACCGTGTGCACACGGGACGCGGTCCGGACGAGAACCTGAATGCGCCCGGTATGGGCTTCGCACCCCTGGCTTTCGATGTGAATTGCCTCCTGCCAAACCCGGAGGGGGGGGCCGGTTGCGCCGAGAACCGCCTCTACGCCTACGGGGTCATTGCCCGCTTGGCCCTGCTCGCAGCCAGCCTGGAGATCGAGGGTATGGCGGCGGACCTCGAAGCCGCGCCGGCCGCGCCAGCGCGCCACCTCGTCGGCGCCTGAAGGGGCCTGCCCATGCGCCTGGCCTTCCTGGTCGATCCGCTGGAATCCCTCAGGAGCTACAAGGACTCCTCCGTTGCCATGATGCAGGCGTCTGCAGCCCGCGGCCATGCCCTGTTCGCTTTGCAGCAAGGCGACCTGCTGTGTCGCAACGGGGCGGTGAGCGCCCGGGTGTGTTCGCTGGAGTTGTCCGCCGCGCAGGGCGGGCCCTGGTACCAGACGGGGGCGTCGCAAGAATGTTCCCTCGCACAGTTCGACGCCGTGCTCATGCGCAAGGATCCGCCCTTCGACCTGGAGTACATCTACGCGACCTACCTGCTGGAGATGGCGCAGGAGCAGGGAGCACTGGTCATCAATCGTCCGCGCGCCCTGCGGGACTACAACGAAAAACTCTCCATCCACCGGTTTATCGAATTTACCGTCCCCACCTTGGTCACGCGGCAGGAGGGGGAATTGCGCGCCTTCCTGCAGGTCCACGGGGACGTGGTGTTCAAACCCCTCGACGGCATGGGGGGCGCTTCGGTCTTCCGGGTGCGCCAGAACGACCCCAACGTCGGCGTCATCATCGAGACCCTGACCCGGCTCGGGCAGCAGACGATCATGGCCCAGCGCTACATTCCCGAGATCAGCCAGGGCGACAAGCGCGTGCTGCTCATTGGCGGCGACCCTGTGCCCTACGCGCTGGCGCGGATTCCGAAGGCCGGTGAGACGCGCGGCAACCTCGCCGCCGGGGGGCGCGGTGTGGCCCAGCCGCTATCCCCGCGGGACCGGGAAATTGCGCTCTCCCTGGGGCCGCGGCTGGCCGCCGACGGATTGGACTTGGTCGGCCTTGATGTCATCGGTGACTACCTCACCGAGGTCAATGTCACCAGCCCCACCGGCATGCGGGAAATCATGACGCAGACCGGTTGTGATGTCGCCGGGTTGATGATCGAACAGGTCGAGCGGCGGGTGAATGCACGCTGAGGCGTGCGTCGCGCTCCCTCCTGTCGCGTCGCGGCCGCCGGCGATGGTTCTGGTAGACTGACGCTCCGCTGCCGCCAAAGCCGTTCCCAATGGTCGGAATCCTGATCGTTGCACACGCAACCCTGGGCGAGAGCCTGATCCAGTGCGCTACCCATGTGTTGGGCTCCTGCCCGCCGCAGCTGCGGCAGTTGGGCGTCAGCGTGGGCGAGGATCCGCAGCAACTCCTCCTGAGTGCGTTACGGCTGCTGCGTGAGGTTGACTCGGGCGACGGCGTGTTGGTACTCACCGACGTCTATGGCGCGACCCCCTCCAATATCGCCTGTCGTATGCTCGTGCCTGGCCGTGTCGAAGGTGTCGCAGGGGTCAATCTTCCCATGCTCGTGCGGGCCATCACCTACCGCCGAGAGCCCTTGGAGGTGGTCATGACAAAAGCCCTCTCCGGAGGCGTCGAAGGTGTCCTGAATATGCCTCCCGTGAGCCTGGAAAATGCCGCTTCAGGAAATTGAGATCATCAACAAGCTGGGGCTGCATGCGCGCGCCTCGGCGAAGCTCACGCAGGTGGCCGGAAGCTTCCAGTGCGAGGTGTGGCTAAGCCGTAACGGCCGCCGCGTCAACGCTAAAAGCATC
Source organism: Betaproteobacteria bacterium (assembly GCA_025356655.1). Classification (GTDB taxonomy): domain Bacteria; phylum Pseudomonadota; class Gammaproteobacteria; order Burkholderiales; family SHXO01; genus SHXO01. The sequence goes on from JANXRW010000024.1 coordinate 13,250, forward strand.
ATGGGCGTCATGATGCTGGCGGCCGCCAAGGGCGCCACGGTATCCCTGGAGACCAGCGGAACCGATGAGGACGCGGCCATGGGAGCGCTGGTAGATCTCATCCGGTCGCGCTTCGGCGAGTCCGAATAGCCGTGCTTCGCGACCCCGTGGCGGCGGTCCAGTCCGGCCCTTCGGGGGCTGTCGCTGGGCGCATGTCTTTTACCATCCACGGCATCGGGGTTTCCCAGGGCATTGCCATCGGCTGCGCCCACCTGCTCTCGGTGGCCCAGCTCGAGGTTTCTCACTACCAGGTGCAGCCCGACGAGGTGGCGGAGGAACTGTCGCGCTTCGACGCCGCCATCGCGCGGGTGCGCGCGGAGCTCAGCGCAGCCGCTGCGCTGATTCCCGAAGGTGCGCCCGCCGAGATGGAGGGTTTCCTCAACCTGCATCTCATGATCCTTGCGGACAGTACACTCTCCGAGGCGCCCAAGGAGCTGATCCGCACGCAGCTCTGCAACGCAGCCTACGCCCTGACCCAGCAGGCGGAGACCCTACTCGAGCAGTTCGAGCGTATCGAGGACGAGTACCTGCGTGAGCGCAAGGCTGATGTGATCCAGGTGGTCGAGCGCGTGTTGAAGGCGCTCTCCGGGCAGCCCGGTCATCTGCCACCGCCCCCGCAACCGGACGCGGACATCATCCTGGTGGCGCGCGACCTGTCGCCTACCGACGTGATCCTCTTCAAGGGACATCGCTTCGCGGGGTTCATCACCGACCTCGGCGGCACCACATCGCATACGGCCATCCTGGCACGCAGCCTTGGCATCCCGTCCATCGTCGCACTGCACCACGCCCACCAGTTGATTCGCGAGGGCGAGCTGCTCGTGGTGGATAGCACCCAGGGCGTGGTCCTGGTCAACCCAGACGCCGCGGCCCTGGCCGAATACCGTCTGCGCCAGGCGCAATCCCGGCTGGAGCGCGAAAAGCTCTACCTGCTGAAGGCGACCCGGGCGGCCACACTCGACGGTACGCGGGTGGAATTGCTGGCGAACATCGAGCTACCGGACGAGGTCGATCGAGCACGCGACCATGCCGCTGCGGGTATCGGCCTGTTCCGCAGTGAGTTTCTGTTCTTGGGTCGGGACGAACTCCCTGACGAGGACGAGCAGTTCGAGGCCTATCGGCACGTGGCGTCGGTGATGGGGGAGCGGCCCGTCACCATCCGTACGCTCGACTTGGGCGCGGACAAGCACTTGAAGGGGGCCGCACGCGTTGCCCCCAATCCCGCATTAGGCCTGCGGGCGATCCGGCTGTGCCTGGCCGAGCCGCAGATGTTCCTGCGCCAGTTGCGCGCGATCCTGCGGGCCTCGAACTACGGCAACGTGCGCATCCTGGTGCCCATGCTCTCCACGGCCCACGAATTGCGCCAGACCCTGGAACTCATCGCCGAGGCCAAGCGGAGTCTTGACGCGGCGGGTATTCCTTACCGGCGCGACATGGCCGTGGGCGGCATGATCGAGATCCCCGCTGCGGCGCTGGCCCTTCGTACCTTCACCCGCGGTCTGGATTTTCTGTCCATCGGTACCAACGATCTGATCCAGTACACCCTGGCCATCGACCGCACGGACGACGCGGTTGCCTACCTCTATGACCCCCTGCATCCGGCGGTGCTTCGCCTGCTGGCGCACATCATCCGGCGTGCCACGGCGGCCGGGGTCCCCGTGGCTGTTTGCGGGGAGATGGCGGGCGAGGTCGGTTTCACGCGCGTGCTTCTGGGGATGGGGCTGCGCCAGTTCTCCATGCATCCGGCCAACCTGCTGGAGGTTAAACAACGGGTGCTCACATCGGACCTGGGGGGTGCCCAGCGAGTCGTCGCCCAGATGCTGCGCACCGAGGACCCCGACAAGCTGCGCGCGCTGCTCGCGCGGATCAACGGCTGACCTCCCCATGCGGGTGGATTCAGAAAAACTGCCCGAGGTGCTACGCCAGGGCCTGAAGCTCCTTTATGTCATCCACGGCGAGGAGGCACTGCTCGCCCTGGAGGCGGCCGACCGGCTGCGTGTGGCCGCGCGCAAGGACGGCTTCGAAGAGCGCGAAGTACTGACGGTGGAGCCGGGTTTCGATTGGTCGCGCCTGGCCATGGCGGCTGCCACGCGGTCGCTGTTCGCGAGCCGGCGCTTGCTGGAGTTGCGCATCCCCTCGGGCCGACCGGGCGTAGAGGGGGGCTCCGCGCTGGCTGGTTTTGCGAAGCGCCTGCCGGCCGACACCGTCAGCTTGGTGATGCTGCCCAAGCTCGACCGCACGCAATTGGCAAGCGCCTGGTTCACCGCGCTCGATGCCGCAGGCGTCTGTGTCGTGGCCAATGCCGTGCCTCCGGCGCGGCTCACGCAGTGGCTCTCCGCGCGGCTGGCCGCCCAGCGCCAGGATGCCGACCCGGCCACGCTGGAACTGCTAGCCCAGCGCGTGGAGGGCAACCTGCTCGCCGCCCACCAGGAGGTGCGCAAGCTAGGCCTCCTGTTAGCCGAGGGCCGGCTGGAGTTCGAAGCCGTGCGCCAGTCGGTCCTCGACGTGGCGCGCTATGACGTGTTCAAGTTGCGCGACGCGCTGCTGGAAGGACAGATGGGGCGAGTGCTGCGCATCCTCGACGGTCTGCGTGGGGAAGGCGTCGCGACACCGCTCGTGCTGTGGGCCGTGACCGAGGACACGCGCGCGCTACTGCGGCTCAACCGGGGCCTCGCCGCGGGACGTCCCGGCAAAACGCTAGCCTCCGAGTTGAAGCTCTTCGGGGATCGCGCCGAGCGCCTTCTGGCGGTGGCCCGCGGGGCCAGTGCGCCGGCGCTCGAGCAGGCCCTGCTGGCCGCGGCGGCGGCGGACCGGGTGAACAAGGGCCTCGGCCGAGGGGACCCTTGGGATGCCTTGCTGGGCTTGTGCGAGCAGGTCATGCGGGCCTGCCGGGCGGGGCGGCGGGAGGCCCCGAATCGGGTTAGAATGCCCACCGGTTCCTAGGAGAGTTGGGCGCTCGTGGACATCCAGACCTACATGCTTACGGTGTGCCGCGAGGCGCGGCGCGCAGCGACGCGCGTGGCCGCGAGCGAGAGTGCCGCAAAAAATGCGGCCCTCCTGCACATGGCCGACGCCCTGGAAGCAAGCACCGAGACGCTATTGCAGGCCAACGCCCAGGACCTTGCGGGCGCGCGTGCGCGCGACCTCGACGCGGCACTAGTCGATCGCCTCACGCTCGGGCACAAGGGCGTGCGCGCCATGGCCGAGGGCCTGCGCCAGATCGCCGCGCTTCCGGACCCCGTAGGCGAGATCAGCGGATTGTCCTATCGGCCCAGCGGCATTCAGGTGGGACGCATGCGCGTGCCGCTCGGGGTAGTGGCCATCATCTACGAGGCCCGCCCCAATGTCACCGCCGATGCCGCCGGGCTTTGCCTGAAATCCGGCAACGCCGCGATCCTACGCGGGGGCTCGGAGGCCGTTACCTCGAATCAAGCAATCGCCGTGTGCGTGCGCGAAGGCCTTCGCTTGGCGGGTCTTCCGGAGACGGCCGTGCAGATCCTGGAGGTGACCGACCGGGCAGCCGTTGGTGAACTGTTGTCCATGAAGGACTACGTGGACATCGTGATACCGCGGGGCGGAAAAGGGCTGATCGAGCGTGTCTCCCAGGAGTCGCGCATCCCCGTGCTGAAACACCTCGACGGCGTCTGCCACGTCTATGTGGATGATCGCGCCGATCTCGACAAGGCGCTACGGGTGGCCGTGAATTCCAAGACTCAGCGCTACGGCACCTGCAACACCATGGAAACATTGCTGGTGCACCGGGCCATCGCGCCGCGCCTGTTGCCCCCGCTCGCGCGCCTGTACCAGGAGCAGTCGGTCGAACTGCGCGGGGACGAGGATGCCCGGGCGCTGGTGCCGGAGATGCTGGTCGCCACGCAGGAGGACTGGTACGCGGAGTATCTCGCGCCCATCCTCAGTATCCGATTGGTCGATGACCTCGACGCGGCCATGGAGCACATCGCCACCTATGGCTCCCACCACACCGATGCCATCGTCACCGAGGATCTGGGGCGCGCGCGGCGCTTCCTACGTGAGGTCGATTCCAGTTCCGTCATGGTCAACGCGTCGACGCGCTTTGCCGATGGCTTCGAGTATGGGTTGGGAGCCGAGATCGGGATATCCACCGACAAGCTCCACGCCCGCGGTCCGGTCGGCCTCGAGGGGCTGACCTCCCAGAAATACGTCGTACTGGGTGACGGTCACATTCGCACCTAGGCGCCGCCGTCCCTGCTTTTCCGAGAGTACCCCATGAGCGACTTGATCGAAGTACGTGTTCCCGACATCGGCGATTACAGAGATGTCCCCGTCATTGAACTGCTCGTTAAGCCGGGCGACACGGTGGCAAAGGACGACTCCCTGGTGACCTTGGAATCCGACAAGGCGACCATGGAAGTTCCCTCGCCCCTGGCCGGAACGGTCCGTGAACTGAAGGTCAAGCTGGGCGACAAGGTGGCCCAAGGTACCCTGGTTCTGCTGCTGGAAGCCTCCGCGGCCGACGCACCCGCTGCCCGGGTGGCGCCCGCAGCCCCGGTGGCGACGGCCGCGGCCCCAGCGGCCTCGGCCACCTCCGCACCCGCAGTGGCTGCCGCCGGGGCCCCGGTCGCACGGGGCGATTACCACGCCCAGGTGTTGGTTTTAGGCTCGGGTCCCGGCGGCTACACTGCCGCCTTCCGGGCCGCCGACCTGGGTCAGTCGGTCGTGCTGGTGGAACGTTATCCCAGTCTCGGCGGGGTGTGCTTGAACGTCGGTTGTATCCCTTCCAAGGCCTTGCTGCACGCGGCGCGCGTGACCAGCGAGGCTGAAGAGATGGCGCACTTCGGCGTTCGCTTCGGTACCCCGGAGGTGGATCTCGACGCTCTGCGTGGTTGGAAGGATGGCATCGTAGGGCGGCTGACCAAGGGCCTAGTGGGATTGGCGCGCCAGCGCAAGGTGCAGGTGGTGTCTGGGAACGGCCGCTTCCTCTCGCCCCATCTCCTGGAAGTCACCACGGCCGAGGGCGTTAAAACCGTCTCCTTCGACACGGCCATCATCGCCGCGGGCTCCCAGTCGGTAAAGATTCCCGGCTTTCCGTGGGGGGATCCGCGCCTCATGGATTCTACCGACGCGCTTCGACTCGAGGAGGTGCCGGCTCGCCTGCTGGTCATCGGCGGGGGCATCATCGGCCTGGAGATGGCGACGGTCTACGACGCCCTGGGCTCGAAGGTGAGCATCGTCGAACTGCAGGACGGGCTGATCCCGGGTGCCGACCGCGATCTGGTGAAGCCCCTGCACAAACGTATCGAGAAGCGCTACGAGGCGATCCTGCTCAAAACCAAGGTGGCGTCCATCGAAGCCCTGCCCGAGGGATTGCGCGTGAGTTTCGAAGGCGAAGGCGCGCCCGCGCCCCAAACCTACGACCGTGTCCTGGTGGCGGTGGGGCGCCGTCCCAATGGGCGGGCGGTGAACGCGGAGGCTGCAGGCGTGACCGTGAACGAGCGGGGCTTCATTCCCGTGGACCGGCAGCAGCGCACCAACGTCGCCCACATCCTGGCCATCGGCGACATCGTAGGCGAGCCCATGCTGGCCCACAAGGCGACCCATGAAGGCAAACTCGCGGCGGAGGTGCTCGCGGGCCACCGCGTGGCGTTCGATGCCCGCACCATTCCCTCGGTCGCCTACACCGATCCGGAGATCGCTTGGATGGGCCTCACGGAAACCCAGGCCAAGGCCCAGGGTGTCGAAGTGGAGCGGGCCGCCTTCCCCTGGGCGGCCAGCGGGCGGGCGTTGGCTACCGGGCGCGACGAGGGCCTCACCAAGCTGCTCTTCGACAAGAAGACCCGCCGGCTCCTCGGCGCCGGGATGGTCGGTCCGAACGCGGGTGAATTGATTGCGGAGACCGTGCTGGCGCTGGAAATGGGGGCTGATGCGGAAGATATCGGCCTCACCATCCATCCGCATCCGACGCTTTCCGAGACGGTTTTTTTCGCGGCGGAGATCGCCGAAGGCAGCATCACCGACTTGTACATGCCCCGGAAGTAGTCCGAATAAACGCGCGGACGATTGCCGCGGCACGGAGGCAACACCTCATGATGTTCCACGCCTTCGAGCCGGCGCTCACCCCGCCGGAACCCCTGGACCAGCCGGCACTCTGGTTCGTCTTCCAGGGCAATCAGTTGCTGGTGCGCACGGCGCCGGGGGAGGCCGCTCCCCTGACCGGCCTGCGCCTGGCGGAATTCGGACTCGAGCCCGTGGGCGTCCATTACCTTGGGCGACACCGCGGGCAGCCATGTTTCGCGGCCGAGGTGGGTGCTGATATCCCCGCGCCGGAGGGGCTGACCTGGTCGGGCCTGCGTGCGCTCTTCGGTGTCCTGGATGACGAGATGCTGGGGATTGCCGGTCGGGCCGTCCAGATCACCGACTGGGATCGTACCCACCGGTTCTGCGGCCGCTGCGGCACGCCCACCGAACGCCGCCCGCAGGAGCGTGCCCGCGTTTGCCCTAGCTGCCAACAGACCCATTACCCGCGCATCGCCCCGGCGGTGATGGCCCTGGTCCGACGCGACGACCAACTGCTGCTGGCGCGCTCGCCGCACTTCGCGCCGGGCATGCACAGTGCGCTCGCTGGTTTCGTGGAAGCTGGCGAGAGCTTGGAGGAATGCCTAGTGCGGGAAGTGCGCGAGGAGGTCGGGGTGGAGGTGCAGAACCTTTGCTACTTCAGCAGCCAGCCCTGGCCCTTTCCCCACTCCCTGATGATCGCCTTCAAGTGCGACTACGCGGGCGGGGAGATCACCCCGGATCCCTCGGAGATCGAGGCCGCGGCCTGGTTTCATCTGGATGAGCTTCCCATCCTGCCCAACCGGGTGAGCATCGCGCGGCGCCTCATCGACGCAACCATCGCCGACATGCGCGCGAGCGAGGCCCCACGTGCGTGACCTCGTGAGCGTCGCGGAGGCCGGGCCATGCTGAGGATCTGGGGCCGCGAGAATTCGGTCAACGTGCAGAAAGTACTGTGGTGCTGCGCAGAACTGGGCCTACCCTACGAGCGCCTGGATGCGGGCGGTGCCTTCGGCGTGGTGGACACCCCGCGCTACCGAGCCCTCAATCCCAACGGGCTGGTACCCACCCTGGAGGACGAGGGCTTCGTGCTGTGGGAATCCAACAGCATCGTGCGCTACCTAGCGGCCCGCCACGGCGCCGGCACCTTGTGGCCGGAGGACCCGCGGGCGCGCGCTCAGGCCGACTGCTGGATGGACTGGATGAACACGGTCTTCTGGCCCGCGTTCCGACCCTTGTTCTGGAACCTCGTGCGCACACCGCTGGAACAGCGAAGCGCGGCCGAGATGGAGACCTCCCGGCGCGGGACCGCCGAGGTGTTGGCGCGCCTGGAGGACCATTTGGCGGGCCATGCCTGGGTGGGCGGCGACCAGTTCAGCATGGGGGACATCCCCATGGGGGCAGCCATCTGGCGTTGGTTGGGGCTGCCCATCGAGCGTCCTGAAACGCCGCACATCCAACGCTGGTTCGACGCGCTCTCCGAACGTCCCGCCTACCGCGCCACCGTCCTGCAGCCCATTACCTGAAGGGGCGGGCTTCGCGTGCCCTCAGGGAGCTGCCAGCAACTGGCTGTCGTCCTTGAGCTCGATTCCGGTCAAGCCCCGCGCGCTCGCTGCTCGGCACAGCCAGGCCAGGCGCTGCGCCCCGGCGTCGGGTTTTAGCCCCTGCGGCCGGATGTTGGAGATGCAGTTGCGCAGGGCATCCGTTGTGCCCACCTTGGGAGCACTGGTGAGATAGATCCCAAGGCTGTCCGGGGAACTCATGCCCGGACGCTCGCCGATGAGCACCGCGACGAGCTTCGCCTCGAGTAGCGCGCCGATCTCGTCGCCTAGCGCAACTCGCGACTGCCGCGCAAGCACCAAGGGTCCCAGCCGCCACGTAGAGGGCAGCAGCGGTCGAAACTGCCGCAGCAGCGCCGGTGCGTGGAATTGGATGGCTGCCGGAGAGAGGCCGTCAGCGAGCACCAGGACCAGGTCGAAGCCCCGCTCCGGCCAGGCCGAGAGGCGCCTGGCGCTGCGCTCGTCCAAGCGTCGCCCAAGGTCCGGGCGCAGCAAGTAGGCTGCGCGGTCAGCCGCCCGACTGTGCACCTCCAGCAGTGCCGTCGGGTCCTCCAGGTCAGCGGCTAGGCGCGCAGAGTCCAGGGCGAAGCCGATAGCGTCCTTCGCCTGGGCGTGAGCCTGACCCAACTCCAGCCACCGCGCGGTGGGCAGGCTCGCGCCGGTGCGGCCCAGCGCGATGCGCGCCGTGGTGTGCGCGCGCAACCCCTGCCAAGGGTCTGTCGGCACCAGTGGGTCCACGGTGGGTCGGCTCACCTGGGTTCTGGCCGAGCGGGATGCACCACCGTATAAAAATAAAGCGCCACCAGAGCCACCAGGAGCAGGGGCAGCACCAGGGTGTGCAGCGTGTCGAACAGGGCGCGGTCCGCCCGAAAGGCATAGAACAGGATCAGGATCCGCGCTTGGTTCAGCAGAAAGATGCCGGTGAGGCCGAGTGCCAGACCGGGGATCCAGCGTCGGGGCGACAGCGGCACAGCCACGAAGGCCGCCGCGAGCAGGAACATGATCTCGGTGCCCTCGCAGCCGTTGAGGATGCGCAGTCCGCCGCCGGGGGCCTCGATGGCGGCCTGCACAGGGCGTGCCAGGACTTGTGGCGTTAGCAGCCTTATGGCTGCGACCGCAGGCCGGACCGTGGCCTGATGGATCACCAGGCGCTCCACCCAGGTGTCGCGGCAGGCCGTCCAGGCACCTTGGAGCGCCAGAAAGGCGAGGATGAAGCCCAGCAGCGTCTGCCACAGGGAGCGACCGGCAACCCGTTGGGGTGCCGGCTCCTGGGCGGGGCTGGGCCGTGGGCCTGAACGTTTCATGAAGGGTCCTCGAGCGGTTCGCGGCGCATTATCCCAGGGCGAGGCCGGGTTGTCTCAGCGGGTAGTGCCCGGGAATGCCTCCAGCAGCGCGTGGTTGGCCTGCAGGCGGCGCAGCCTTCCGGCCGTGTCGGTGATTTGCATCCGCTCGAGCCAGGCTTCGAACTCGGGCGCACGGCGGAGTCCCAGCAGTTCGCGCACGTAGAGCGCGTCGTGGAAGGAGGTGCTCTGGTAGTTAAGCATGATGTCGTCCGCGCCCGGAACCCCCATGACAAAGGTCACCCCCGCGCAACCCAGCAGGGTGAGCAGTGTGTCCATGTCATCGTGGTCGGCCTCGCAATGGCTGGTATGGCAAACATCGCACCCCATGGGGAGGCCAAGGAGCTTGCCGCAAAAGTGGTCCTCCAGTCCGGCGCGGATGATCTGCTTGCCGTCGTAGAGATACTCCGGGCCAATGAAGCCCACCACGGTGTTGATCAGCAGCGGCCGCAACTCGCGCGCCAGCGCATAGGCTCGGGCCTCGCAGGTTTGTTGGTCAACACCGTGGTGGGTACCGGAGGACAGCGCACTGCCCTGACCTGTTTCGAAATACATGACGTTATCGCCTACCGTGCCGCGGCGCAAAGAGAGTGCCGCTTCGCGCAGCAACGCCAGGTTGACGCCGAAGCTCGCGTTTGCCCCCTCCGTGCCGGCGATGGACTGGAAGACCAAGTCCACGGGCGCCCCCTGCTCGATGGCCGTGATTTGGTGGGTCACATGGGTGAGGACGCAGCACTGGGTGGGGATGTCGAAGCGTTGGCGAACGTGGTCGAGCATTTTGAGGAGTTCGGTAATCGTCCGGGCACTGTCGCCGGCCGGGTTCACGCCCACTACGGCGTCGCCGCAGCCGTAGAGTAGCCCGTCGAGCATCGAGGCGGCGATTCCCCGTAGGTCGTCCGTGGGGTGGTTGGGCTGAAGGCGCACCGCCAGCCTGCCCGGCAGCCCTAGGGTGTTCCGGAATCGGGTCAGGACCCGGCACTTGGCCGCCACGAGGATGAGGTCCTGGTGGCGCATGAGTTTACTTACCGCCGCGGCCATCTCCGGCCTCAGCCCCGGTGCTAGCGCGGCCAGGGACTCGGCCGTGGCCCGCTCCGAGAGTAGCCAGTCGCGCAGATCCCCCACGCAGAAGTGGGCGACGGGCGCGAAGGCCGCTGGGTCGTGGGTGTCCATGATCAGCCGAGTAATCTCGTCGCGCTCGTAGGGGATGAGCGCTTCCGAGAGGAAGCGCGCGAGGGGAACGTCGGCCAGGCACATGCGCGCAGCCAAGCGCTCCACCGCGCCGCTCGCCGCTACCCCGGCCAAGGTGTCCCCTGAGCGCGGCGGCGACGCCTTGGCCAGCACTTCGCGCAGGTCCGCGAAACGGAAGTGTTCGACGCCGATGGTCTGGCCGTAGGGCATGGGACGTGAGGCTCCTGCGCAAGGTTCACGGGAGTTTGCCTTCTGCCGGCTGCCCTGTCACGGGCCGGGCGCGCCCCCGGTCAATGCGAGATTGGAATGTTGGGTGGTGGGCAGGCGCAGGGACTGCGCGGGTAGGGACCGAGGATGCAGCTTTTGCGTCTACTGGCTGCTTGCACCCAGTCAGAGAGAGGGTCTCGCGCGCGCCCCGAGACGGTTAACGGAGCAGCGACTGACCTCCCTATCCCGGCCGGTCTGGCCCCTGCAGTTAGCGAGCTTGCGCTCCCGCCAACTCGAGCGAGGTGCCTTGCCGGTCGGGAGCAGCGCGCCCAGCCGCCCGGTTCAACTCGTGCTGCACCGCGATTGGGCGATAATAGGCTCCCTGCGCTGCCGCCAGAGGAGAAATGACCCATGGAATCCCGCCCGCCGTTACCGCCTTTCACGTTGGACGCCGCACGTGCCAAGGTCCAGGCGGCGGAGGACGCCTGGAACAGCCGCGATCCGGCGCGCGTCGCCTTGGCCTACACGGAAGACTCGGAGTGGCGCAACCGCAGCGAGTTCTTCTCTGGACGCGACGCCATCCGTGCCTTCCTGGAGCGCAAATGGGCGAGCGAACTAGACTATCGCCTGCGCAAGGAACTCTGGTGCTTCATGGACAACCGCATCGCGGTGCGCTTCGAATACGAGTGGCGCGACGGCGCGGGCCAATGGTTCCGCTCCTACGGCAACGAGAACTGGGAGTTTGCCGAGTCCGGACTGATGCGCAAGCGCTTCGCCAGCATTAACGACCTGCCCATCGCCGAGGCCCAGCGAAAGCTGCGGCCCGCCTGAACCCTTGCCCGAGGAACCCATGGTTCATACCCCTCCCGAGCTTCGATATGCCGCGACCCACGAATGGGTGGCGGCAGACGCCGACGGCACCCTTCGCGTGGGCATTTCCGACCACGCCCAGGACGCCCTGGGCGATGTGGTTTTTGTGGAACTCCCAGCGGTGGGCCGACACCTGCGCCAGGGCGAATTGTGCGTCACGATCGAGTCGGTGAAGGCAGCCGGCGAAGTCTACTCACCGGTCACGGGCGAGGTGGTGGCGGTCCACGAGGAACTCACCGGTTCACCGGAACTGCTCAACAGCGACCCGTATGGCGCCTGGCTGATCCGGCTGCGCCCGGCGGTCCCCGCTGAACTCGACGGCTTGCTCGATGCACAGGCCTACGCCAAGCAAGTGGAGGCATCGGCTTGAACGGGCAGGTGTGGCTGCGCCGGCTGTGGGTTCTGGGCGGCTTGCTGGGCGTGGCGCTGGCCATCTACCTGTCGCTGCGTCCCCACCCGCAGCACATGGTGCGCGTGGGCCGCGAGAGCGGGCACTTCGAGCATTTTCTGGCTTACACGCTGCTCATGTTCTGGTGGTGCCAGGGCCTGGGCGAGAGGGGCGCCCGCGCCTTTGTCTGGGCTGGCTTGGTGGTGCTGGCCAGCGGTCTCGAGGTCGCGCAACTGTTCACCCCCGACCGCACCTTCGAACTGGCGGACATCGCGGTGGGCGGGATCGCCGCCGCCACCGGATGGCTGCTCGCGCCCCCGCGCACGCCTAACCTGATCGGCCTGGGTCAGCGCCTGCTCAGACCCGCACCAGGGGCCTGACGGGGATGCAGTCCACACCGGGACCCAAGCATAGCGTCAGGGGGAAATCTGCATGAGACCCGTCCGCTGGGGCGTACTGAGTACTGCGCAGATCGGGCTGGAGAAGGTCCTGCCCGCCATGATGCGAAGCCCGCTGTGTGAGGTGGTGGCCGTTGCTTCGCGCGACGCCGGACGGGCGGCCCAGGCGGCCGGCAGCTTAGGCATCGCGCGCTCCTACGGGTCCTATGAGGCCCTCTTGGACGATTCGCGGGTCGAGGCGGTCTACAACCCCTTGCCGAACCACTTGCACGTTCCCTGGACCCTCCGGGCCGCGGCCAGCGGGCGCCACGTGCTCTGTGAGAAGCCCTTCGCATTGAGCGCGGCCGAGGCTCGCACGGTGTTGGAGGCTGGACGCTCGGTCCACATCATGGAGGCGTTCATGGTTCGCTTCCATCCCCAGTGGTTGCGGGCGCAGCAGTGGGTGCGCGAGGGCCGCTTGGGGGACCTGCGCCTGGTGAACATGCTCTTCTCCTTCGCCAACCGGGATCCCGCCAACATCCGCAACATGGCGGCCGCCGGGGGCGGCGCCCTCTACGATATCGGTTGCTATGCCATCGTCGCCGGGCGCTTCTTTTTCGAGGCTGAGCCGCTGCGAGCCATCGGCCTCGTGGACCGGGATCCGGAATTCGGCACGGACCGGTTGGCGAGCGCGGTGCTGGATTTTGGGGAGGGACGCCAACTGGTCTTTGCCGTGTCCACGCAGTCTTCCCGCTACCAGCGGCTGCACCTGTGCGGCACCCGCGCTCGCGCGGAAATGGAGATCCCCGTCAATGCCCCGGCCGATGAGGTCACGCGCCTGTGGCTCGACGAAGGTCGCGGGCCGTCCGGGGTGCAGGAGGAGCGTGTCCCTGAGTGCGACCAGTATCGGCTCCAGGGCGAGGCCTTCGCGCGCGCCGTACTCGGTGAGGCGCCGCTGCCTTACGGGGTGGAGGACGCGGTCTTAAACCTGCGCATCATCGACGCTCTAAAGCGATCAGAGCACAGTGGCCGCTGGGAAACCCCCTCGGCCGGTGTATGAGCCGCGGTGGCCGGTCGCCCCTTAGGGCGGGCAGCAAGGGCTTATCCGCCCGGGGTGTCGGGCGGCGCGAGATCCGAGTGCAGAACTCGCAGCGTCCCGTTGGCGAGGTCGAGCGTCACGCGTCGATGGCCGAACCCACCCGCATGCTCCTCGGAGACGACAAACCCTTCCCGGCGGAGCAATTCGCGCCCAATTTCGATGTTGCGCCTCCCCACGTCCAGGCCCGGCACCTGGGCCTGGGCCGGGAACATGTTACCCCCGCCTACCAGCGCGACGCGATAGTCTCCCGCGTGCGTGCCGCTCGCCGCCAAGGCTCGCCGGAAATAGCGAATGGCATCCTCGGCGTAGCGCTCGTCCGGTTCGTCATCGGGGCCTGTCGGCCGGCTGGGCAGCAGGTAGTGGCACATACCGCCTAGCGCGCGTGGCGGGTGCCAGAGCACCCACGCCACGCAGGATCCCAGCAAGGTGGTAACGCGCCCCGGGCCGCGTCCAAAATGGATCTGTCCCGGCGCGAGATAGCGTTCAGTGGGTGCCGGGGGCACAGCTAGTACCATCGATACTCGCGCGTCCCCGACCTATTGGCTAGCACGGGGAGCCTGGGCCGGTCTCAGACCAAGGCTGCAGCGGGGGCCGCGTCCAAAGCCGCCGCCAGTTCTTGGGTGGACAGCACCCGAGCGAGGCTCAGCACGATGACGAAGCGGCCATTGATCTTACCCATGCCCTCAATGAAATCCGGGCGCACGGCCGCGCCGAAGGACGGTGCCGGTTCGATGGAGGAATCCGCCAGTTCCAGGACCTCGCTCACGGAGTCCACCAGGACCCCTAACTGCTGAGAGTCGCCCTCGGCCTCGATCTCCAAAATCACCACGCAGGAACGCCTGGAGACCGTCGACGCCGCGCGCCCGAAACGCGCCTGCAGATCCAACACCGGGACCACGGCACCGCGCAGGTTGATCACGCCGCGGATGAAGCTGGGCATCATGGGCACGCTCGTGAGCGCGCCGTATTCGATGATCTCCTTGATCTGGGAAATGCCGATGGCGAAGAGTTCGCCGTCCAAGGTGAAGGTGAGGTACTGGCGGATACGGGACCCGAGCCCCGCCTCGGCCGGTGCAGTGCCGGCATGCCTGCTCATCGCCCCCTCCTAGAACTGTTTGAAGTGCGCTTCATCGGGGCCGCCCACTGCGCGTTCGCTGCCCCGTCGACCACCGGATGCAACGCGGCGAGGGGCGTCCAGTGGCGCCGCGCGGGCTGGCTGCGCGCCCGGCGCGTCCTCGGTCCGGAAGAAGGCGACCAGTTGCTGCAGTTGCTCGGCCTGTCCGCTCATTTCTTCCGCCGTGGCCGCGAGTTGCTCCGATGCGGAGGCGTTCTGTTGCGTTGTCTGTGTGAGCTGGTTCATGGCGGTGCTGATCTGCGACACACCCGTGGACTGCTCCTCGGAGGCGGCGGTGATCTCCTGCACGAGGTCGGAGGTCTTGTTGATGGAGGGGACCATTTCCTCGAGCAGCTTGCCCGCGCGCTCGGCCAGATCCACGCTGGATCCGGCGAGTTGCCCGATTTCCTGCGCTGCGACCTGCGAGCGCTCGGCGAGCTTGCGTACCTCGGCGGCGACGACGGCGAAACCCTTTCCGTGCTCGCCTGCACGAGCCGCCTCGATCGCGGCGTTGAGGGCGAGCAGGTTGGTCTGGTAGGCGATGTCGTCGATGATGCCGATGCGCTCGGCGATCTGCTTCATGGCGCTCACCGTGTCGCGAACCGCGGTGCCGCCCTCCTTGGCCTCCTGCGAGGCCTTCGTGGCCATGCCGTCGGTGATCTTGGCGTTCTCCGCGTTCTGCGTGATGGAGGCGGACATCTGTTCCACGGAGGCGCTGGTCTCCTCGACGCTCGCGGCTTGCACGGAGGCACCCTGCGACAAGGACTGCGCCGTCGCGCTCACCTCCTCGGAGGCGCTGGAGAGCGAGTCGGCCGAGCGTCTCACTTGACCGATGATCTCGCCTAAGCGCTCGCCGGTCCGGTTCGAGTCCTCCTTCAGTTGCCCGAAGGTGCCCCGGTACTCGGCATGGATGCGCTCGCTCAAGTCACCCTGGGCCAGTGCTGCCAGCACGCGGGAGACGTCACCTAAGCCCACCTCGCTCGTCTGCAGCAGGGAGTTCACGCCGTCGGCCAAGGTCTTGAAGAACCCGTCCTTGCCCTCGCTGGCGATGCGCCGGGTGAAATCCCCGTTGCCCGCGCTCTCGACGATGGTAGCCACCTCCTGTTCCACCGCCACCTCCACCGTGCGGTCCTTCCATTCCACCACGGTGCCCAGCCGTTCCCCGGTAGGGTTCATGATCGGGCTGGCGATGAGCGAGAAGGTGCGCCCGCCCACGACGATCTGCGTGCGGTGGGTCGCGCGCAGTTGCGCGAGCAGGTTGCGCTGGTGCGACGGGTTGCGGTGGAAGATGTCGAAGTTGGAGCCCACCACCTTGCGCGCCTCGAAATGTGGCAGCACCTTGCGCAGGTCCGACTCCGCGGTGCTGAGCATCTGCTGCACAGCGGAGTTGTTGTAGGTGATGAAGCCATCGTTGTCGGCGATCATGACGTTGGCCGTGACGTTGTCGAGGGCGTTGCGCACCCGCAGGTTCGAAACCGCTTCGGCGCTGGCTTCCTGCAGCCGCGCCTTGGCCCCATCCATGGCCCGTGTGATCTCCGCCTTTTTGCCTGGCAGCCGATCCATGTCCACGGAGAAGTCTCCTGCCGCGTAGGCAGTGATGACTTTTACCACCTGCATCTTCACCGCCACGTGCGCCTGCACCAGCGAGTTGATCCCGGCGGCCAGTTCCCCGAAGGCGCCGGGGAACTGCGCGGCGGGTATCGCTTCGTCGATCCATCCCTCGGCGTGCTGCTGGCTCATCTGCGCCTGGGCACTCACCAGTTTTGCAAGTGCGCGTTCCAGATCACCCAGTGCCGTCAGGGTTTCGGCGGTGTCGGGCGAGGCGGCGATAGCCCGAGTGGCGCCGAGGTTACCCTGGCCGAGACCCTGCAGTACCTGCGTGAGGGCCTTCAAGGGCTCGCCAAAGGCGCGTGCGAGCCAAGCGCTCAGAGCAAAGGCGGCGATCACCGCGATCGCGGCCAGAACCCAGAGCAACATTCGTCCGGGATCGGCCTCGCCGCCCGGCACGGGGGGCCTGCCTGGCGCCAGCAGCGCTGCGGCGACGGTGAGGGAGGCCATCAGCGTGAACCCCAGCGCTAGTTTGGTCTGGAAACGTGCCTGCTTTAACATTGATTCGCTCCTCCTGGTTTTCCACTGCCGAGGTCACGGTAGCCGCGGGTCACTGGCGGGGCAGTCACCCCGGCAAAACCTTTGCTCCGCAAACGCACCGATCCATCCTACTGTGGCGCTCGCGCGCCCCAACCTGCGGGTACACACGAGCGCATGTTCCTGCCTACTGGCCAGCCAGCCTCAACGCGCCTTTCGCCGCAGCACTGGCGCCCGTTAGGCGCAGCGTCTTGCCGGACGCACGCGCCTCGCGCTGCGCGAATAGCAGCAGCTGCAGGCCCGCCCCGTCCATTTCCGTCACTGCCGACAGGTCTAACGCGGGCTCCGCGTGGGCGAGCGTCTCCAAAAACCGGGGTTTCCACTGCGCAACCTTGTAGATGCCCAACTCTGCCTCGACAAACAGAACTTCATCGCCCACGGCTGCCTCCTGTCGCTAGTGATACTTGCTGCTCGCCACCACCCATTCGTGCCCTGTGCCCGAGCGGCCCTGAGGTCGCTGCAGCGGACGGGTTCGCCACCGCAAAGCGTGTACTTATCCTTACGGCGGTGGTGACCGAAAATGTAGCGCCGGGCTTAGAGCAGTCCTGGCGCTGCCTTGACATTTGTCAAGGCAGCGCCAGGAAAGGAAAGCGGGCGGGGAAATCGCAGGCCCGCGGGCGGGCCGGTTCGGGACGGGCTAGGAGGGCCCGGCGGCATCTTCCTGGTCAGGCACAAGGGTGACCTGGGCCAGCCAAGCGGTGGCCTCGCTGTCGCTGGGCGCCCGGTAGTCGCTCCGGGGGGAGAGCGAGCCGCCGGAGCCCACCTTCGGGCCATTGGGCATGGCGCTGCGCTTGTACTGGCTGAGTTGGAAGAAGCGGCGCAGGAACACGCCGAGCCACTTCTTGATCTCGCCGATGCTGTATTCACGGTGCTCGTCGCCGGGCATGTCGGGCCACTCGCCGCGGTCGCGGTCGCTCCAGACGTTCCAGGCCAGGAAGGCGAGCTTGGTGGGTAGGTAGCCGAAGCGCAGGACGTAATAGAGGTTGAAGTCCTGCAGTTCGTAGGGGCCCACCACGGCCTCGGAGCTTTGCCCGGGCTCGCGTTCGCTACGGCCAGGCACCAGCTCCGGGCTGATCGGGGTCGCCAGCACGTCCTCCAACACGACGCTCACGTCCTTGCCGAGCGCGTTGGTGCGGGCAACGTAGCGCACGAGGTACTGCACCAGGGTCTTGGGGACACTGGCGTTAACGTGGTAGTGCGCCATGTGGTCGCCCACGCCGTAAGTACTCCAGCCCAGCGCCATCTCGGACAGGTCGCTCGTTCCGACCACCGGCGCGTTGTAGACGTTGGCCAAGCGGAAGAGGTGGCTGGTGCGTTCTCCGGCCTGCACGTTCTCGAAGGTCACGTCGTAGAGCGCTTCGCCCTGGGCGAAGGGGTGCCCGATATCCCGCAGCATTTGCAGGCAGGAGGGGCGGATGTCGATCTCGTTGGCTGTACAGCCCACCGCCGCCATGAGGCGCCGGGACTGGTTCAGCGTGCGCTCGCTGGTGGCAAAGCCCGGCATCGTGTAGGCCAGGATATTGCTTCGTGGCAGGCCCATGACGTCCATGGCGCGGGCGCAGACGATGAGCGCCTGAGTCGAGTCGAGGCCACCGGATATGCCGATGACCACCTTGTCCGTGCGCACCGAACGCATGCGCTTGGCCAACCCCTGCACTTGGATTTCGTGGATCTCCAGGCAGCGCTCGTCCCGGGTGGCTGGATCCGAGGGCACGTAGGGGAAGCGTTCGTAGGGTCGATTCAGACGCAGCGGGCCTGAGAGCGGCAATTCGATATCGAAAAGCACCCGGCGGTAGCCCTGTACGCGGTCCCGGTGCGCCGCCACGGACTGGCCAAAGCTGTTGGTGCGCATGCGGTCCTGGGCGATGCGGTCCAGGTCGATGTCGCCCACGGCCAGTTGCGGGCCATACAAAAATCGCCGGGTTTCCGCTACGCGCGACCCGTTTTCGTAAATCATGCCGTGGCCGTCCCAGGCCAGATCGGTGGTGGACTCGCCGTAGCCCGCCGCGCTGAAGAGATACGCCGCCATGCAGCGTGCCGACTGGTTCGAGACCAGTTCGCGGCGATACTCGGCTTTGCCGGTCGTAATGTTCGATGCCGACAGGTTGAGCAGCACGGAAGCGCCGGCCAGCGCCGCGTGAGAAGACGGCGGCACCGGTGTCCACAGGTCCTCGCAAATCTCAGCGAAGAAGGTGAGCAAGGGTTGCTGGCGGGGTTGGAACAGCAGCCGATTGCCGAAGGGCACGCCGCTTTGGCCGCACAGATCGATGCTCTCCTGGGTGGCCACATCGCCTGGCGTGAATTGGCGCAGTTCGTAGAACTCGCGGTAGCTGGGTAGATAGGTCTTCACGCCGACACCGAGCAGCCGGCCGCGGTAGAACACCGCCGCAGTGTTGTAGAGCAGGGTGCCCACTTGCAGGGGCAAGCCCACGACGCCGATCACGGGAAGCTCGCGCGAGCCCTCCAGGACCTTCTGCAATGCCGCCAAGGAGGCATCCAGCAGGGCCTGCTGGTGAAACAGGTCGTCGCAGGAATAGGCCGACAGGCCCAGTTCCGGGAAGAGCGCCAGAACCACTTTTTGCTGAGCCGCCTCCGCGAGGAGCGACAGCACCTGGCCCGCATTGAAGTCCGGGTCGGCGACACGCACCTCCGGTACGGCAACGGCGAAGCGTGCGAAGTTATGGCGGTACAAATTGAAGAAGGACACGGGGGGCTACCTAGCAAAGCTGCCATTTTGGCCCATCGGCGGCGTCGCCGGAAGGCCCTGCGCAATCAGAGAGAGCTCACCAGGTGACCTCCGTCGGCCACGAGCACGGAGCCGGTCATGAAGGCAGACGCGTCGGAGGCAAGCAACAGCAGCGGTCCGTCCAGGTCAGCGGGCTGGCCCAGGCGGCGCTGCGGGATGCGCCGAATGAGCGCCTGTCCGGCTTCGCTGGCGAAGAACTCGCGGTTGAGATCCGTCTCGATATAGCCCGGCGCCAGTGCGTTGACGCGGATGCGATGGCGCGCCAATTCCAATGCCATGGCCTCGGTGAGTCGCAGCAAGCCCGCCTTGGAAGCGGCGTAGCCGCCGATGCCGCCGGCTACCCTCAGCCCCGTGATGGAGGCTACGTTGATGATGCTGCCGCCCTGGCCGCTGTCGCGCATCAGGCGTGCGCCCGCCTGGGCTACCCGCCAGGCCCCGGTCAAGTTCACATCCAGAACGCCGTCCCACTCCTGCTCGGTCATTTCCAGGAAGGGCCGGGTAACGGCCACGCCCGCGTTGTTCACCAGCACGTCGAGTCCGCCCAGGGCGGCAGCGGCTTGTGCCAAGGCGCTATCGACGCTCTCGCGGTCGGTCACTTCCAACTCTACCGCCACGGCCTGTGCGCCCTCGGCCTGGAGTTGCTCGGCCAGCGCCCGGCCAACGTCCATGCGCCTGCCCGCCAGCGCCACGGCAGCCCCGGCGCGCGCCAGGGTGAGCGCGAAATGCCGGCCCAGTCCGCCGAAGGCTCCGGTCACCATCGCGCGTTTTCCGGTGAGACTCAATGCAGTCATGTCCTACTCCTCATTGTCGCGGCGGCGCTGTTCCACCCGTGCCAGTGTGGCGCGCTGCTCAAGGGGGCTCATGCCCCCCCAGCGAGCGATCTCGTCGAGCGTGCGTGCGCATCCACGGCATAAGCCGGTGTCCGGGGCCAGGACGCACACGTTGATGCAGGGGGAGGCGGGAGCCGTGAGGGATGCGTTCATTGCGTTTCCCGCTGGGCTTTTAGGGCGAGCGCCCGGCCGGCACGGGAGGACGTCGGACGATCCAGGTGGTTGCAGATGAATTGCGCTGCCTCCAGCAGTGCCCCCATGTCCACCCCCGTCTCTATGCCCAATCCCTGCAACAGGTAGAGCACGTCCTCGGTGGCGACGTTACCCGTAGCACCCGGGGCGTAAGGACAACCGCCCAGGCCCGCCACGGAGCTGTCGAAGACCGCCATCCCCATCTCAAGCGCACGGTAGATGTTCGCTAGCGCCTGCCCGTAGGTGTCGTGGTAGTGTCCGGCGAGCCGCTCCATGGGCACGCGCCGCGACACCGCCTCGAGCAGGCGCCCGTTGGCCGCCGGCGTGCCTGTGCCGATGGTGTCCCCCAGGGAGACTTCGTGGCAGCCCAGGTCCACCAGCCGTGCGGCCACCTCGGCCACCGCACTAGGTTCCACCGCACCCTCGAAGGGACAGCCCAGGACCACGGAGACATAACCGCGCACGGCCAGGCCGGCGCGCAGGGCCTCCGCGCAGACCGGGGCGAATCGGGTGATGGATTCGGCGATGGAACAGTTGAGGTTACGCTGCGAGAAGGATTCTGTGGCGGCAGGAAACACGGCCACCTCGTCGGCGCCAGAGGCGATGGCGCCCTCGAGCCCCTTGAGATTGGGCACGAGTACGGTGTAGCGCGTTCCGGGACGGCGGCTGATGCCAGCCATCACCTCGACCGCGTCGGCCATCTGGGGCACCCATCGCGGGGACACGAAGCTGGTGGTCTCGATCGCCGCCAGCCCAGCGGCGGCCAGCCTGTCCACGAGGCCGATCTTGATCCGGGCGGGAACCTCGGCCTGCTCGTTCTGCAGGCCATCGCGCGGCCCCACCTCCACCAGCCGGACCTGTCGGGGGTAATTGTCCATGGCCTCAGTCCTCCGTCGCCTCGAATTCGACCAAGGGCTGACCCTCGCCGACCGGATCGCCCACCGCAAAAGGTAGCCCGCGCACGGTGCCCGCTGCCGGCGCCAGAATGGTGTGCTGCATTTTCATTGCCTCGATCACCACCAAGGGCTGTCCCGCGGTGACCACCGCCCCGGGTTCCACCAGCAGGGCCACCACGCTCGCCGGCATGGGCGCGCGCACGTTGCCCGTGGTGGTGTCTTCCGCGGACTCCTGCAGGGTCTCGAGTTCCAGGCGCAGGCTGCGCCCGCCGCAGAACACCGTCAGATAGCCGGACTCACGCAAGGTGCGCCCGCGCAGGAAGCGCGCTTCGAGGCTGACGCACAATAGCCCCCCATCTTCCTGCCAAGCCTCCAGCGCCAGCTCGCGCGCCGGCAGTGCCAGTCGAAAGGCGCCTCCACCCAGGGGGCGGATCGTCAGATCGACGGCTTGCCCCGCCAGGGCGAAGCGCAGGGCGAGGCGCGGCGGCGCATTGAGCCGCCAACCGTCGGCCGCCGACCAGGGTGAGTGGGGTTGCGCGCTCGCCCGGGCTTGCCCGCGTAAGTGAAGGGCTTCGGATACCGCAGCGAGCACCAGAAATTCCTCGGCTACCTCGTCGAGGGGGGGCAGGAGCTCGGCCCGATGGCGCTCGATAAGTCCGGTGTCCAAGCCAGAGGGGTCCTGCTGCGCCCGCGCAAAGGAGGGGTGCCGCAGGATCGCCCCCAGGAAGTCCACGTTGGTGGCGATGCCACCGACTTCCAGTTCCCCCAGCGCACCGCGCAGGCGCGCCACCGCCTCGTCACGGTCCTGCCCCCAAGCCACCAGTTTAGCTAGCATGGGGTCGTAGTGAACGCTCACTGTTTCGCCCTCCCGCACGGCGCCGTCCAGGCGCAGCCAGGGCGTTGGGGTGGGCAGGCGGAGGTGCAGGATCTGGCCCGGCGCCGGGGCGAAGTCCCGCCGCGGTTCTTCGGCGCAGATGCGCGCTTCGATGGCATGGCCTCTCAGCGTGATGTCTTCCTGGGCCAGCGGCAGCGGCTCCCCGGCCGCCACCCGCAGTTGCCATTCCACGAGATCCAGGCCGGTGACCATCTCCGTGACCGGGTGCTCCACCTGCAGGCGGGTGTTCATCTCCATAAAGTAGAAAGCGCCCTGGTCGTCAACGATGAACTCCACCGTGCCTGCATTGACGTAACCCACCGCGCGGGCCGCGGCCACGGCCGCCGAGCCCATCTGCCGGCGCCGTGCCGGCGTCATCCCAGGGGCGGGGGCCTCCTCGAGCACCTTCTGGTGGCGCCGCTGCACCGAGCAATCGCGCTCGAAGAGATGGATGCAGTGGTCGTGGCGGTCGGCGAAGATCTGCACTTCGATGTGCCGCGGCCGGGGCAGATAACGCTCCACCAACACGCGGTCGTCCCCAAAACTCGCCTGCGCTTCGCGCCGAGCCGCCTCTAGCGCGGCCTCCAGTTCGCCCGCTGTACGGACCACCCGCATGCCCTTGCCGCCACCGCCGGCCGAGGCCTTGATCAGGATCGGGTAGCCCGTGGCGTCGGCCGCTTGCCGCAGCGTGACGAGATCCTGGGCGTCGCCGTGGTAGCCCGGCACCAGGGGTAGTCCCGCGCGCGCCATCAGGGCCTTGGAAGCGCTCTTCAGGCCCATCGCCCGAATTGCCGAGGGCGGCGGGCCGATGAAGACGAGCCCCGCATCCTCGCAGTCCTGCGCGAAATCTGGGTTCTCCGAGAGAAACCCGTAGCCCGGATGCACGGCCTGGGCGCCGCTGCGTCGGGCTGCCTCCAAAATGGCGTGGGCGTTGAGGTAGCTCAAAGCGGCGGCGGCGGGGCCTAGCCGCCAGGCCTCGTCGCAGACCTGCACGTGCGCTGCCCGGGCGTCGGCATCCGAATACACGCCGATGGCCACGATGCCCAGCCGCTTCAGGGTTCGGGCGACGCGGCAGGCGATTTCTCCGCGGTTGGCGATGAGGACGCGTTCAAACACGGGGCGCCTCAGGAAGGTTCCAGCCAAGCGGCCGGGCGCTTACCCAGAAAGGCGTTCATTCCCTCCTGCCCCTCGGCGCTCACTCGCGTGCTGGCGATGCGCGAGGCCGTATCCTCGATCAGGGCCTCGTCGATGGGGTGGCCGGCCACGCGGGTGATGAGGTCCTTTGCTCGGGCCAAAGCCATGGGGCCACCCTTGAGCAGGTTGGCGACCACCGCCCCCACGGCAAGGTCCAGTGATTCGGGAGCCGCAACCGCCTGCACCAGGTTCACGCGCAGCGCCTCCTGCGCATCAAAGCGCTCCGCCGTCAGGAAGTAGCGCCTGACCGCGCGCTCGCCCATGGCAGCGATGACGTAGGGGCTGATAACGGAGGGGATCAGTCCCAGCCGGACCTCGGAGAGGCAGAACTGCGCCTCGCTGCTCGCCACGGCAATGTCGCAGCAGGCCACGAGGCCGACCCCGCCACCGATAGCCGCGCCCTGCACGCGCGCCACCGTCGGCTTGCTGAGGCCCCTTAAGGTGCGCATGAGTTCGGCGAGCGCCATGGCGTCGCGCAGGTTCTCCGCCTCGGAGAAGCGCGCCATGCGCTGCATCCAGTTCAAGTCCGCACCCGCGGAGAAACTGCGCCCGCTCGCCGCGATCACCACCACCCGCACCCCGGGGCTGCGCTCGAGTTCCCGCAGGGCGAGGGTGAGCGCGCCGATGAGCGCGTCATCGAAGGCGTTGTGGATGTGCGGTCGATTCAGCGTCAGCGTCGCCACGCCGTCGGGGCGCCGCTCGAGCAGAATGGTGTCGTCGGACATTAGCGGGTGATCCTCAAAAATAGAGCCCTTCAGGAAACTTTAGTGGCTGAACACCGTGCATTTTAGCTTCGGGGAGCACGGATGTGAGGATCTTGAGGCGCAAGTATGCCTCGTCGAGCAAGCCCTGTGCGCGGCGCTCGACAACGGGGATTCTGGTGCTGAAGCGCCGCCGAACCGAGTGCGAGCCTGCTCTCACCGATGCGCCCATCGGCTGGGGGGGCATTTAGCGCCGCAGGTTCAGGCGATGGTATCCCGTCCGGGGGGCAGGGCTTGGGCGGAGGAGTCAAGATGGTGCCGGGAGCTGGCGGTTTTTTGCGGGGTGGGCGCCGACGACGAGCCACCCTGCTGTTGACGTTCTGGGTGCCCCGGGTCGATGGTCTTGGCATGAGCGGTGCCGCTGAGGTCCAAGCCAAGCAACCAGAGACGTTAGCGTGAGGGCGACGGTGAAGGTGTCGCCCAAAGTTGTCACGTACGATAAATTGTCCATGTCATCGGCCGACAACGCCAATAATTTTTACCGCAAGGGACGTATTTAAAAGGGGCTCCTCGGCGGAATCTGTGGGTGGTTTTGGGGCTACGGAGCAGGTGCTGAAGTGGAGTTTAGGTACTTGTAGAGCTTGCGGCAGGTGGCGTCTAAGGAGTTCTGTTCCTCTTCGGTGATCCGTGGCCAGAGCAGCGGA
>JANXRW010000081.1 GCA_025356655.1 Betaproteobacteria bacterium
TCCGCTGCTCTGGCCACGGATCACCGAAGAGGCACAGGACTCCTTAGACGCCACCTGCCGCAAGCTCTACAAGTACCTAAACTCCACTTCAGCACCTGCTCCATAGCCCCAAAACCACCCACAGATTCCGCCGAGGAGCCAGTAGCATCTGCCCTGGCGGGATCTTCGCATTTGCATTCCTTCATGTGTCCTATGCCCGACCGAGACTCAAGCATTGTCCATCAACGACAGGGCTTCCAAAGGGGCGTGGGCGGTGGATCTGTTGAGACGTTCGAAGGCCCCGCTAACCGATGCGTCGGCTCGGGAACCACGGGAGGGCATGCTGCCCGCGACGTACCTGCGCCTTGATCCGCGGCTTCCCGCCGAGGGAGCATTCGTCTCAGGTTGGCCGCTCCAGCGAAACGTGGACCCTAAAGAACTCGATGCCGTGCGGCTTGGCTAGTGACTCCTCACGGTAATATCTACGACTCGCCTGCCACCCGCACCAGAAGCTTGCCCTGGTTGGTGCCCTGAAACAGCTTGCCGAGCGCATCGAGGGCGTTCTCCAGGCCGTTCACGACGTCCACCCGGTACTTGAGCTTGCCCTCGCGCAACCAGCCCGAGATGGCCTTGATGGCCTCGCTCGAGCGGTGCAAATAGTCCATGACCAAGAAGCCCTCGATCTTCGCCCGTTTGAAGATCAGTTCCCCAAGGTTGGCAGGCCCCTGCCAAGTGCCCTGGTTGTACTGCGAGATCATTCCGCAAAGAGCCACGCGCGCGTGCAGCCGCAACTGCAACAGGACCGCGTCGAGCGTTTCCCCGCCTACGTTGTCGAAGTAGACATCGATACCCTCTGGGCAGAGCCGGTGGAGAGCGTCGGCCACGGGCTCAGCGCGGTAGTTGATGACGCCGTCGAAACCCAGGTCCTCGCGCAGCCAGCGACACTTCTCCTCGCTGCCGGCGATACCCACCACTCGGCAACCCAGGATGCGTGCCATCTGCCCCGCGAGCGAGCCCACCGCACCGGCCGCGCCGGATACCACGACGGTCTCACCGGGCTTCGGCCCCGCCACATCCATCATTCCGAAATAGGCAGTCAACCCGATGTGTGCGTAGGCGCCGAACCAGTCCACGGGCCCGATCCCCTCCGGCAACGGCATGACGCCGGCCCCATTGGACATCGCGTAATCCTGAAACCCGAAACGCCCCGCCACCAGCGTGCCCTCAGCGAAGCCGAGGTGCCGGGAGGCCTCCACCACACCGACCGCACTGCCCCACATGACTTCTCCCAGTGGCACCGGCGGGAAGTAGCTCGGTGCCTCGCGCACCCAGAGTCGGTGCGTGGGATCAAGAGAAAGGTAGCGCACGCGGACGCGGAACTCGCCGTCGCCGGGCTCGGCCACCGGCTGCTCGGTCCAACGGAAGTGCTCGCGTGTCATGTCACCTTGAGGACGTGACCGCAGGCGCCATTGTCGGTTGGTGAGACTTGGCATATGTGCTCCTGGGCGGTTAGCGATGATGCGCAGACGGTTAGGGTAGCAACTTTGCCTCAGGGGAAGCGGGCATTACCGGAGCAGGCGCTCCGCCACCACCACAGCCCGTGGAACAGGGCCGCGGTGGCGCAAGCGGTTCGCGCCCGCTTCTCAGCTCAGGCGAACTGCTCTTCCTCGGTGGAACCGGTCAACGCCGTAACGGAAGACTGCCCGCCCTGAACCAGTTGGGTTACCTCGTCGAAGTAGCCGGTGCCAACCTCGCGCTGGTGGCGCGTCGCCGTGTAACCCTGTGCCTCGGCCGCAAACTCTGCCTGCTGAAGCCGGACGTAGGCGCTCATGTTCTCCTCGGCATAGCCGCGAGCCAGTTCGAACATGCTGAAGTTGAGCGAGTGAAAGCCCGCCAGGGTGATGAACTGGAACTTGTAGCCCATCGCGCCCAGTTCGCGCTGGAATTTTGCGATGGTCGCATCGTCGAGGTTCTTCTTCCAGTTGAAGGAAGGAGAGCAGTTGTAGGCCAGCAGCTTGCTCGGAAACACGGCGTGGATTGCCTCGGCGAAGTCGCGCGCAAACTTGAGATCCGGCTTGCCCGTCTCGCACCAAATGAGGTCCGCGTAGGGGGAGTACGCGAGCCCACGGGAGATGGCCTGCCCAAGCCCGTTTTTCACGCGGAAGAACCCCTCGGCGGTTCGCTCGCCAGTGAGGAAAGGCTGATCATTTTCATCCACGTCGGTGGTGATCAGCGTGGCGGCTTCTGCGTCGGTGCGGGCCAGGAGCACGGTGGGCACGCCGGCCAAGTCTGCTGCCAAGCGCGCCGCCACCAGTTTCTGCACCGCCTCGCGGCTGGAAACCAGGACCTTGCCACCCATGTGGCCGCACTTCTTGGCCGACGCCAGTTGATCCTCGAAATGCACCCCGGCGGCCCCTGCCTCGATCATGTGCTTCATCAATTCATGGGCGTTGAGCACACCGCCGAAACCGGCTTCGGCGTCGGCCACGATAGGCGCGAACCAGTCGATGCTGTCGTTGCCTTCCGCGTGGTGCAGTTGGTCGGCGCGAGTCAGCGCGTTGTTGATCCGGCGCACCACGGTGGGCACACTGCTCACGGGATAAAGCGACTGATCGGGGTACATCTCGCCGCCGTCATTGGCATCGGCTGCCACCTGCCAGCCCGACAGATAGATGGCCTTGAGCCCGGCCTTGACCTGCTGCATGGCCTGGTTGCCCGTCAGTGCCCCGAGGGAATTGACGAAGGGCTCCTGGGCGAGGAGAGACCAGAGCTTCTCGCTACCCCGACGCGCCAACGTGTGTTCGACGTGCACGCTGCCCCGCAGGCGATACACGTCCGCCGCTGAATAGGGCCGGCGCACGCCTCTCCAGCGCGGATTTTCGGTCCAGTCCTTCTGGATCTGGGCAATTGCTTGATCTCGGGTCATCGGGAACTCCTCACTTGACAGGCTCGTACACGGAAATGGCTGGGCTCCCGGCGGCCGGACAGGATCCGTCCGCGCGGACGCGACCCGCGGCCTGCGGCAGCCGGACACCGGGCGCGGGGGGCGCGTGCCAAAGACCTTGCGCGGGAACCACAGTTTTCGAGTATAACAAGGAAATGCCGCATCGCACCATGCTGTCACGGCTACTTTTGTAAAAGATTGTCAAGCATTTCCTTCACGATTTACGGCTGTGCAACAGTGCACCAGCGTGGCCTCGAGGGGCCCCACTGGCCAGCGCCTTGTGTCATCCGGAGGAGTAGAGATTGTCAGTGAGTAGCGAGGACGGGCGCCAAGCGCCGAAACAGGTCCCGGCGGAGCGCACCGCCTTGGAGGTTGCTGCAGCCTTGGTAGAAGGCTTCGACAACCACTATCGGCTGTACCGACAGATCAGCCGGGCGGCCAAGAACCGATTCGAGGCTGCTGACTGGCAAGCGGTGCGCGAGGCCCATGGAGCACGCATCCGCTTCTACGACGACCGGGTGCAGGAGACGATGGACCGGCTGCACGGCAGCTTCGATATCACCGGCCTACCCGAAGCGCTGTGGCAGGACATCAAGCTGCGCTTCGTGGGCATGCTGACGGGCCACAAGCAGCCCGAACTGGCAGAGACGTTCTTCAACACGGTGATCTGCAAAATCTTGCAGCGGACCTACTACCACAACGACTATATTTTCGTGCGCCCTGCCGTATCCACGGAATACATCGAATCGGATCCGCCCGCCTACCGCAGCTACTACCCCCTGAAATCCGGGCTGCGCGAATGCCTGCGACAGGTCCTGACGGACATGGCACTACGGCTGCCATTCGAGGATCTGCATCGGGACCTGCGCTATGTCCTGCGCGGCTTGCGTGGGCACTTGCACCGCCCGATGCGACTGGAGGCAAACCATCAGATTCAGGTACTCAGTTCGCTCTTCTTCCGGAATAAGCGCGCTTATCTGCTGGGCAAGGTTATCAATGGGAGTCTGGAGCAGGGCTTCGCGATCCCCATCGTGCACGCGCGGGAGACCCGCACGCTCTGTCTGGACGCTGTGCTGTTGGGAGCCCGCGAGATCGCGCCGCTGTTCGCGTTCAACCGGGCTTACCTGATGGTGGACATGGAGGTTCCTTCCGCGTACGTCAGGTTCTTGGCTGGCATGCTGCCGGGCAAACCAAAGGCAGAACTCTATACATCGCTAGGCTTACAGAAGCACGGCAAGACCTTGTTCTACCGTGACTTCCTCTACCACCTGAGCCATTCCACCGATGATTTCATTCTGGCCGCCGGCATCCGCGGATTGGTCATGATCGTGTTTACCCTGCCGTCCTATCCCTACGTGTTCAAGGTGATCCGGGACACCATCGCGCCACAGAAAAACATCGACCGCGAGACCGTCCAAGAAAAGTATATGCTGGTGAAGCGCCACGATCGCGTGGGGCGTATGGCGGACACGCTGGAATACAAGGACGTAGCCTTCCCGCGCTCTCGCTTCACCGCCGCGTTGCTCGAGGAACTGCGCCGGGAAGCGCCCTCCATGATCGAGGAGGATGCTGAGCGCGTGGTGATTCGCCACCTCTACATCGAGCGGCGCATGACGCCGCTGAATATCTACATCGACCAGTCCGACCCGGGACAGGTTGCAGCCGCCGTGCGCGAATACGGAAATGCCATCAAGGAGTTGGCCTCGGTCAATATCTTCCCGGGCGACATGCTGTTCAAGAACTTCGGCGTAACCCGCGGGGGACGCGTCGTATTCTACGATTACGACGAGATCACCTACATGACGGAGACAAACTTTCTGCACATCCCCACGGCCCGCACGCCGGAGGACGAGATGTCCGCCGAGCCTTGGTACCGGGTTGCGCCCAACGACGTGTTCCCTGAGGAGTTCGGGCACTTCCTGTTGTCCAATCGGCAGGTTCGGCAAACCTTCCTCGAGCATCACGGCGATCTCCTCGGACCGGATTACTGGAACGAGGCCAAGCGCCGCGTCACGCAAGGGCTGGTAGCCGACGTGTTCCCCTATCCGGAGGACGTGCGATTTGTTGCCCGCTTCAGGGGACAGGAGCCGGCCCCGGCGCGCGAGGAGGATTGAGGCCGCGGCAGCGCGAGCACTGCGCTCAAGCCGCCGCCCTCGCGCGACTCTAGGCGAACATCGCCGCCGTGCGCACGGGCAATGGTGCGCGCGATGGCAAGGCCTAATCCGCTTCCGCCCGTATGCCGGGCGCGCGAAGCCTCCAGTCGAACGTAGGGCTCGAAGACCGCCTCGCGCTGCTCTGGCGCAATCCCTGGGCCGCGATCCTCCACCCGGATCTCGACCACGGCCCCGTCGTCATGCAAGCGGACTTCCATCTGAGCGTCGGCGTAGCGGCGCGCATTGTCCATGAGATTGGCGAGGCAGCGCCGCAGAGCCTGGGGGCCTGCCATCAGCGGCCCTGCCCGCCCGTGGCGAACGACCGTGGCACCGAGGATCTCCATGTCCTCGGCCAAGCTATCGCGCAGCGCCTCGAGGTCGAGTAGCACGAGCGGTTCGGCCAGGGTACCGGCCCGCAGAAAATCCATGGTGCGCGAGATCATGTCTTCCATTTCCTGCAGATCCGCCTCCATGGCCGCCTTGAGCGGTGGCACTTGCAGCCGTTCGAGTCGTAGCCGCAACCGGGTCAGCGGCAGACGCAGATCATGGGAGACGCCAGCGAGCGCCTGGGAACGCGTGTGCAGGTAACGCCGCAGATCCCGCTGCATCGCATTGAAGGCACGGGCCGCACGCGCAACCTCCAGAGCGCCCGTCTCGGGCAGCGGGGCTTGCTCTAGGTTGAGCGCCAGCCCTGCGGCGGCCTCCGCCATCGCCGCGAGCGGGCGGGTCAGACGCCGCACGGCCCAGGCCGCCAGCAAAGCAACCGACGTACCGAGGACTAGGAGGAGTCCGACGAGGCGTAGCGGCCAATCCAGGGATTGCTGGGGCAGAGCATGACGGAAGCTCACGACGACCCCGTCGTGCAGTCGTGCCTGGCCCGCAAGAAAGAGCACGGGTCGCCGGTCACGGTGGCGGGCCTCTGGGTTCGCAAGCGCCGAGCCGGGGGCGAGCGCCTGCCCCGAATGCTCGCCCGCGCGGTGGCGCGCCTCCCCGCGCTTGATGGAGAGCAGTTGCAGGGGCAATGGGCGGGCCAGTTCGCCCGCCACTTGGGCAAGAAACTCCCGCGCATCGGGTGTGGCCTGAGGCGGTTCGGGCTGCCAGGGCTCCTGCAGCGAGAGGTGCGTGGGTGGCACATCGAGCGCTCGCACGAGGCGGAGGCGCTCGGCGGGTTCAGCCCCGTCGAGCACCGACAAGATGCCCGCAATGCGGTGTGCGGCATAGGCGCCCCAGAGACGTTCACCGAAGCGCACGCGCTCGTCGATGAGCAGCCAGAACCCCAGCACCTGGACGAGCAACAAGCCGCACAGAAGCGCGACGAGGAGTTGTCCGAAGAGCGTGCGCGGCAGCAGGCTCACGGCGAACGGGTGACGCTCGCGGCGAGCATGTAGCCCTCGCTGCGCACCGTGCGAATCAGAATGCTCTCGCGCGCGTCATCGCGCAGCCGCCGACGCAGTCGGCTCACTAGCACATCCACACTACGGTCGAAGGGGCCGCCCTCGCGCCCGACGCAGGCGTCGAGGAGTTGGTCGCGCGAGAGCACCCGGTTGGGGTTCTCTGCCAGCGCGCGCAGGAGACGGAATTCCCCTGTGGAGAGCGACACCACGACCCCTTGCGGGTCGACTAGGTGGTGGGCATCGAGGTCCAGGGTCCAGCCCGCGAACCCCAGGCGGCGCACGGGACCGTCGGCGAGCGCGCCCGAGCCAACCTGGCTGCGCCGGAGGATACTGCGGATCCGGGCCAGCAACTCGCGCGGATGGAATGGCTTGGGCAAGTAGTCGTCGGCTCCCATCTCCAGGCCGACGATCCGATCCATCTCGTCGCCTCGCGCGGTCAGCATGAGGATAGGGGTGGCGGTTCGGGCGCGCAGGTCGCGGCAGAGGGTGAGCCCATCCTGGCCCGGGAGCATCAGGTCGAGGATAACGAGATCAGGCGCGCCCTGCTCGAACTGCCCCCACAGACCGGCGCCGTCAGCCGCAAGAGAGACCTCGTAGCCGCTCTCGCCCAGATAGTCGTGCAGCAACGCCCGCAGCTCCGCGTCATCGTCTACCACCAGCACCTTGCTGCGACTTTGCATCCGCCCCCCCCAGGATCAATAGGCCAGCGCTTTTCGCAGGATAGCGCCTCGCGGGGCTAAGCCACACCCCGACATTTCGCTCGCCGCCGGGAATTACACTGGGTTAACAAAATTCCCCCTCCGCCAGCCACTCATTCACATCACGTTTACACCTCTGACGCTCAATAGAGCTGCCGTATAACCAGCCCACGGAGGTCCCGATGAAAACAACGTTCTTGCGTAGTGCCACCCTCGCCGCCTTTGCCACCGCCACGCTCCTGGCGGTAGGCACCGCCTTACCCATCCATGCCGCCCCCGACGAGCGCGAAGGCATGGCCGAGCACGCCCAGCACCGTCACGCTTGGCTCAAGAGCCGCCTGGACCAGGCCGCCCAGCGGCTGGAAATCCGGGCATCCCAGATGCCCGCCTGGGCAGCGCTAAGCGAAGCCATGCTAGCGCTCCCCGCAGACCGCCCCGGCGCCCTCACGACCGCGGCGGGGGCGGGCGCCATCGCCCAAGGCATGGCTGACCGCGCGGCCGCACATGCAGCGCACGCGGCTGCCGTGGCCACGGCAACCTTGGCCCTGGAGGAAGTCCTCGACCCGAATCAACGCAAGCTACTGGACCAGATGGCCCAGCGCTTCGCCTCTGAGCATCACCGCTGCCACGGCCGAGCTGCCAAACAGGATTGGCACCACGAAGGCCGCGACCTCCGCGGCGAGCATCCCGGTGAGGCTAGGGAGCCGTCCGGTAAAGCTCATTGAGGGGCCTGTAGACACGCCACACCGGGGAAGCTACTCCCGTTGTCCGGCACGGCAGGGTCGGGGCCGGATGCACGGAAGCCCTGCTTCCTGGAGCGACGCGCGCCAGCCACTCTGGCGTGCGCCGCCACTGGCTTTGGGCGGCGAGATGCCCTTTCGGCAACTCTCGGAAGGCATCCCCTGCGAATTTCCCGCGGGCGGAAACGCTCACTCCTTGGGTAGAACTCCGGCGTCGCTGAGCCGCTCGGTCTCCTCCTCCCACGCACGCATGAGGCCCTTGAGCTTGCGCTGGTTGCTGATGGCCAAGCGCAGCGGAGCCGCGTGCTCCGCGCACTCCACTGCGCCACATCCCCCCTACACGCCCGCACCGCCACCTGCCTCTTGCCGCTGATCCCGATAGATCAGTCAGCCGTTAGCTGTGCGCATCCACTCGAGCGCCCCTACCGCTGCCGACAGACCTGTTCCTAAGCACGCAGTTAGCAAATATCCACCCGTTGGCGCCTCCCAGTCAATCATCTCACCTGCAACGAAAACGCCAGAGCGTGCTGTGAGCATGAGATTTTTGTCCAGGCTGCTGAAGCACACACCGCCAGCCGTGCTGATGGCATCAGCGATTGGACGGGTCGCACGAACAGTAATCGGCAAGGATTTTATCGTTGCTGCTAGCGTGGTAACGTCAGCCAGCTGTTCCTTGCTTAACACTTCATGCACCAATCCCATCTTGATACCGGCAATACCGATCCGGTTCTTCAAGTGACCAGAAATCGAACGCGAGCCGCGAGGATGACCCACCTCGGCCAGTAAGCGCCCGGCGTCATATCCGGGTGCCAGATCAAGCGTAAATGTGGCCTTTCCATGGACATTTAAGTACTCGCGCAGCTGGCGCGAAAACGCATAGATCAGGCTTCCCTCCACCCCGTTGGCGCCGATGATCATTTCGCCGTTTCGGCTGACAGTGCGGCCTTGAAGATTGGTGAAGGTGAGTGCAACTGTCTTGAGCGGCGCGCCGGCGTGCTTGCTTCGTAGATGCTCGCTCCAGTCCACTTCAAATCCGCAATTTGCGCTTTGCAATGGTGCAATGTTCACGCCGATGGACTGCAACCAGGGAACCCAAGCGCCGTCCGAACCCAACTGCGGCCAACTAGCCCCACCGAGCGCAAGGATCGTCGCTTCGGGCTTCACAGAAAACTCGCCGTCCCTGTTAACCAAAAGCAGTCCACCATTGCTATCCCAGCCCAACCAGCGGTGGCGAACGTGTATGCGCACACCGCAACTGCGAAGGCGGTGCAACCAAGCTCGGAGCAGTGGCGCCGCCTTCATTTCTGAAGGAAACACGCGGCCTGAACTACCGACAAAGGTACTTATTCCCAACCCATTCGCCCATGAGCAAACGGCGCTGGGTGGCAGACGTTCGAGCATCGGCAGCAGCTGTGACTGACGATCAGCGTAGCGAGCGCAGAACGCCTCGTACGGTTCGCTGTGCGTGAGATTTAGTCCGCCTATCCCCGCAAGGAGAAACTTGCGGCCTAGCGACGGCATCGCGTCGTAAATGTCTACCTGAACACCGTTGCGGCTCAGAACCTCGGCTGCCATCAATCCGGATGGCCCGCCTCCGATAACGGCAACTCGCGAAGCAGTGGATTTTGACATTTTGCGTAGGTCGTTGTGAAGTCCTGAGGAGCAAAGTACAGATGCGAAATCACGCCGGTCAAGACTGGATATGACGATTGGGCCATGCTGTGGTGTAGGGTCAAGGCCCTGGGGCGGAAACTACTTGGCAAGTACGGTTCGCGGGCCTTTTTTTAACCGCTGCTCGCTGTCATCGATCATTACCGCAGAAAGCCGCTTGCATGGGAGGTAGACGCACGAAAGCCAGCGACTACTAAGCCAGAGAGTTGATCGAGAAAGCGGGCGGGCCCGGGCGGCTGCGGAAGCCTCCGGAGATCTTTATGGGGGACCGGGAAAAATTATTCCGGGAACTGGTGATCCATAAAATTAATATTTCCAACATGCAGGCAATCTTGGTTGGGACTTCATATTAGAGGATTTCAATTTATATTTATTGATCAGAAGTAGCCTCCCGAAACAGTTTTCCGAACGCGCTTAATCCGCCTACATCCATGTCGGATACAGCGATGAACTTCATGTGGCCCCTGCGCCAGGTCAGCAAATTATAGCCGCGCCTTCTCAGGTCATCTGTTTTTTGGCTGTCAGCCTCTATCGTTGGCATTATGAACAGATTGATGATGTGCTTGTTATGCTCGTAAACGAGCGCAGCCGCCGTTTGCGATTGCAGATAGTCCATGCGTCCACCGACAAGCGGGAAGCCTTGCGCCGTAAAGTCGAAGACGGGTGGTGCGAAATCCAGCTTGCCGATAAACCACGGCTTCACCGTATGGCGGTCGGAAGATTGAACATCGGTTATATGTTGCGCCATAAGCGACCGCACATGATCGGATACAGCCTCATCAACCCAATCGGAATTAGTGGCGGGCGCGGCCATGTAGAGGAACACCGCACAGACCAGTGCCACGAAAGAGGCTGCGGATGCGAAAGCGCCTATGTGTCCGTTACGAACCTTAGCCAACAGCGCGGCCATGAACCCGGACGCTTCGCTTTTGGATTGTCTGTCGATTGCGGCTCTGATTTTATCCGGCAAGGCATCAGGCGCGTCGTAGTAGATGGCCTCTTCACGGAAAATCTGTGTGGTCTTTTGCATTTGCCGATAGTTATTTTGGCAATCCTTGCAATCCAAAAGATGTTGATGGACGGCAAGTGCCCTTCCGGTTTCCAGCTCGTTGTCCAGATAACCGTGCAATTCCAGCTTGCAATCGCGGCACTCTACTTGAGTCATGGCGAATCCAGCTTTCCTAGCGCACTTTTCAGCAGCGTTCTACCGCGCGCCAAGCGCGACATAACCGTTCCGATTGGCACTTGGGTAATGGACGCAATCTCTTTGTACGACAATTCTTCCAACTCTTTCAAGATGAACGCCTCTCTAAAAATAGGAGGCAAATCATCTAAGGCTCTTTTCAAAAGCTTTTTTGTTTCCGCATTTATCGCAAAATGTTCCGGAGTATCATGGTCTGATAATTCAGGAATTTCGTCTGGGTTCAACAGATCATCGTCAAGCCGAATATCCGCGCCGCCTGCCGCGTTTTTCTTGAGCCAGCTATAACAGCGGTTTCGAACAATCGCCAGAAGCCATGCCTTCGGATTGCTTCCGTCAAATTTATCCAAAGCCGTAAACGCTCGCATATAGCTTTCCTGAACCATGTCCTGCGCCGCCATTTCATCGCGCAGTAGCCACCGCGCCAAATTATAGGCTGCGCCCATATAGGGTTCGAGCAGCCTCATAAATCGCCCGGCATCGCCCTTATGGGATGAAGGATCCACGCTTGATAACCTAACAACCACTATGAAGGGCGATTTATTCCCGATTTCGGCTAATTTCTTTTGGCCGGGAATAAAACAGATACAGCGAAGGTTATATCAGCAGTTGCCGTTTTACAACTTTGCTGGAGGGCTTTATGAGTGATTTTAGCAGCCACCGCCGCACCGCCCTGAAATGTATGAGCATGTGGGCAGGTACTGGCGTTTTATGGTCGATGGTCGGCGGTATCCCAAAAGCCCTGGCTGCCGCGGGAGGCGGCGACATCGGCGTGACGGGCGGCGGTGTTGTGCCGTTTACATTCGGCCAAATCAGCGACACGCATATTGGCTTTAACAAGGTGGTCAATCCCGACCCTGGAAAAACGACACAAGAGGCAATCATAAAATTGAACGCCTTTAGGCCGTCTTTTGTTTTGCACACCGGCGATATAACCCATTTATCCAAGGCGGAGGAGTTCGATACCGCCGCCAACATTATGAACGGCGTCAAGGCGAAGGTTTTTTATGTGCCCGGCGAACATGACACACTCGATAAAGACGGCGGAAAACTTTTTCTTGAACGCTACGGAAAAGGCACAAAAGGAAATGGCTGGTACAGCTTTGACGATCACGGAGTCCATTTCGTCGCGCTGGTGAACGTCTTTAATCTCGAAGCTGGGCACATGGCGAAGCTGGGGGCCGAGCAGATTTCCTGGCTGAAAGACGATCTTAACAGCGCCAGCAGCAGCACCCCTGTCGTCGTATTTACGCATATTCCCTTGTGGACGGTCTATGAGCCGTGGGGATGGGGAACGGAGGACGGCGACCAAGCCTTGCACCTGCTAAGGCGCTTCGGTTCCGTGACTGTCCTTAACGGGCATATTCATCAGGTCATTCAGAAGGTAGAAGGAAACATAACTTTTCATACGGCGCGGGGTACGGCCTATCCGCAGCCAGCGCCGGGAGCCGCCCCATCGCCGGGGCCGATGCTGGTTCCCGCTAATCAATTGCGCACCTATCTCGGCATTACAAAAATCAACGCGGCCACCGGCTATCCGGTCTTGCGGCTGGACGATCAGGCGTTGGCTTAATGGGGGATCGACCATGAAAAACGTATCTTTTGCCGTTCTGCCTCTGTTGGTTCTAGCGTCATTTCCGGCGCGGGCGGAGGACATTAAAATAGACATCACCAATTATATGTTCACGGCGAACAAATTGACCGTTAGGCCGGGAACAAAGGTCACATGGGTAAACCATGACGAAGTGCCTCATACGATTGCTGAGAAGGAAAACAGATTCCGTTCTCCCGCGCTCGATACAGATGAAATCTATTCCTACACATTCACGACGCCGGGAACCTATGAGTATTTCTGTACGCTACATTCGAAGATGGTCGCCACGATAGTTGTTTCTGCTACCAAGTAGTTTATCCCTTTCGAAAACTGGCTCCTCGGCGGAATCTGTGGGTGGTTTTGGGGCTACGGAGCAGGTGCTGAAGTGGAGTTTAGGTACTTGTAGAGCTTGCGGCAGGTGGCGTCTAAGGAGTTCTGTTCCTCTTCGGTGATCCGTGGCCAGAGCA
>JANXRW010000136.1 GCA_025356655.1 Betaproteobacteria bacterium
GAAAGGGGGCACTTCACCGACACCCTGGTGAACCAGACCGGCCCTGAGGGCCCACAATATTTCACTAGGCGGTCAGATTTTCCGGGGAATGAAACCGAGACAAAAAGCCGGTGGCCCAGCGAAATAACTTGCGACCCAACACGTGGGTCAAACGCGTTGAGATCGATACGGGCGTGCGCGAAGGCGTGACGGCGTTGGAGGCGCAGCGGGTCAAGGAACTCGAGCGCGAGAACAAGGAACTGCGCCGAGCTAACGAGATCTTGAAGGTGGCCAGCGCGTTTTTCGCCCAGGCGGAGCTCGACCGCCGATTCAAGTCCTGAGGGGTCTCATCGACGAGCATCGCGATACGTTCGGGGTCGAGCCGATCTGCAAGGTCCTGCAGATCTCCCCGTCTGGTTATCGTCGATATGCGGCGCTTCGGCGCAACCCGCAACAACGCTGCGAGCGCGCGCACCGCGACGACGTGCTGGCAGCTCAGATCGAGCGCGTCTGGCAGGCCAACATGCAGGTCTACGGGGCCGACAAGGTCTGGCGGCAACTGGCGCGTGAAGGCACGGCAGCAGCGCGATGCACGGTCGAACGGCTGATGCGCCGGCTCGGGCTACGTGGCGTGATGCGAGGCAAGGTCGTGCGCACGACGGTCAGCGACAACAAGGCGCCGTGTCCGCTTGACAGGGTTAAGCGACAGTTCCGGGCCGAGCGGCCGAACCAGCTCTGGGTCTCGGACTTCACGTACGTCTCTACGTGCCAAGGCTGGCAGTACGTTGCCTTCGTCATCGACGTCTTCGCCAGGCGCATCGTGGGCTGGCGCGTCAGCAGTTCGATGCGGACGGACTTCGTCCTTGATGCGCTGGAACAGGCCCTGTACGCGCGGCAGCCGGAGCGCGACAACAGCCTCATTCATCATTCGGACAGGGGGTCGCAATACGTGTCGATTCGGTACAGCGAGCGACTCGCCGAAGCCGGCGTCGAGCCTTCCGTGGGCAGCATGGGCGACAGTTATGACAACGCGCTGGCCGAGACGATCAACGGCCTCTACAAAGCCGAGTTGATCCATCGCCGGGCACCCTGGAAGACCAAAGAGTCCTTGGAACTTGCGACGCTCGAATGGGTGTCCTGGTTCAACCACCAACGACTGCTGGAGCCCATCGGCTACATCCCGCCCGCGGAGGCTGAGGCAAACTACTACCGGCATATCGCCGAGCGGACCGCCATACCGGCCTGACTTAAACCAACCGGCCTCCACGAATCCCGGGGCGATTCAGAGTGAATCGCCCCGGGATTCAAAGAGGTAATCTGCCCCCGCGAGACCGGCCGCCGGGCTTGCAAAGCCACCAGCAGCCGGATGGCTACTATGCGCAAAGGCGGCACGTTCAGGGCGCGGCTCGCATCGCCTGCAATCGCCTACCAGACACTGGCCAATAGGCGGGCAAGTGCCCGCAGGGGGTCGCGAATTGCTGTTCGCCTCGCCTGCCGAAAGCCGACACCCGCCCAGCCCATCAGCCTCAGCGCCTTCGGTCGATTCCTGATCAGTGCAGAACGACGCGGCGCCCCACATCAGCGGCCGACGAAGCCGCGCAGTTTCAAGGCCGATGCAGGTGCGAGCCGGCGCGGCCCGCCCGCGAGCGGTCGCACGTACAAGTGACCTTCCTGGGCCGGTGCCACCGACACGACGAGCTGGAAGTCTTGGCCGTCGAACTCGACGTGCAGGCGCTGGTTCGGCTGCTGGTGGCGCATCCCGCGTCCAGCTAACGACGAAGCCGCAGCCTCGGCCTCGGCCGGCCCTGCTTCCTGACCCTGTTCGATCGCTCCCGACGATGCCGACCCCGGCGTCGATACTGGCGCCGATTCCACCGCCTCGGCCGATTCGAGCGAAGGCTGCGACAGCTCGCGCTTCAGGTTTGCGATCCGCTCGCGCGTCATCGGTTCGCGGTCCAATGCCCAGGCCTCGACCTGTTCCGCATGCTCGCCATGCAGCCGGCGCAGTTCGTAGAGTTCGGTCATACCTTTGCATCGGCCTTGCCGGTACGCGTCGAGCAGCCAGTCGGGCGGCTCGATCAACGCGGTGGCGAGCGTC
The DNA here is from genome assembly GCA_025356655.1 of Betaproteobacteria bacterium. Classification (GTDB taxonomy): domain Bacteria; phylum Pseudomonadota; class Gammaproteobacteria; order Burkholderiales; family SHXO01; genus SHXO01. Next base: position 2,078 of record JANXRW010000136.1, read on the forward strand.
ACGTACTGGCGGCTCTTGCCGAGTCGTCGCGCGATCTCGGCCTGGCTGTCGCCGCTGGCCAGGCGCTTCTGCACGAACAGCGCGATCTCCAGCGGCTTCAACCCCTCGCGCTGATCGTTCTCGATCACCTGGTCGTAGTTGTCGGCGGTGGTGTCGATGAAGGCTGGTATCTCGGTCTGGCCGGCCAGCTGGGACGCACGCAACCGTCGGGCGCCGAAGTTGAGCACCCAGCGGCCGGGTTGCTGCGTGCTGGGGCGCACCGAAATCGGCTGTCGCACGCCACGGTCACGAATGGTCGCGGCAAGCTCAAGTAAGCCGTTGGCATCGAACTCGTGACGCGGCTGCTCGGGGTCTTCGTCGATGCCGTCGAGCGGCAGCAGCATCGGCCGCCCGCTCGCGTCCGGTGCGGGTTCGTCCAGCGCGGCCAGGTCGTCAAGCTGCAGGGGCATGTTCGCTCTCCCGGGCTGTCAGCACCGCGGCGATCCGCGCGATGCCGGGCTCGATCTCCTTCCACGCATCGCGCGCGGCGGTCTTCTTCATTTCCCACAGTACGGCGCCGCTCGCCTGGGCTTCGGCAATCGCAGAGCGCCGGGGCACGAATGCGAACTCACCCGGGCCGGCACCGACCTGGATCATCAGCGGGCGGTACTGCTGGATCACCTGCACGAAGTTGGCTTTCTGGAACGGCGTCGGCTCCACCATCGTCGGCAGTAGGCCGATGAGTTGCAGCTTCGGGTTCAGAACCGCCTTGATCTTGCGCACGCCGACGCGGTCGTGGTTCAGCAGCCCATGCACGCCGTCCATCGCCTCCTGGTTGAGCTGGATCGGCGACAGCACGAAGTCGGCCGAGGCCAGAGCCGCGATCAGCCGGATGTCGGGGTTCGGATTCGTGTCGATCACGCACACGTCGAACTGCGCATCGACGCTGGCGAGGAACGCGCGGAAAGCTCGCGCGAACGGCGTGTGCAACGCAGGCTGTCGTTCGAGGCCCAGCAGCGCACGGTCGCTGGGCACCAGCACGAACGGCTTCGGCGGCAAGCTGCCGACGCTGCCGGTCATCAGCACGTCGGCGGTGTACGCGGCCACGGCGGCACGCTCCGACATGCGCAGCGGCTTGCTGAAGTTGCCCTGGTGGTCGAGGTCGATGGCGAGCACGCGTTGACCGTGCTGAGCGAAGTAGTGAACCAGCAGCGTGGCGACGGCGGATTTGCCGACGCCACCTTTCTGGTTCGCGAGAACGAGCGTCTTCATGGGTCGGTCTCCTCAATCGCAAACGCCCCAGACACGCAAACGCCGGCCCGAAGATCGGGCCGGCGCGGTGTGGGGGAAGTCGAGGGGCCGGCATGCGAACCGGCGGCGTGTCAGCCGTCGTCCGGCCATGGCAGGCCCCAGCGGTCGATGACAGCCCGCACACGCGCGTCTCCGTCAGGCACAAGCGTGTACAGGTCGGCCCGCGCCCAGCGCAGTGCGTCGAGACAGCGCAGCATGTCGTCGCTGATGTCGATGTCGAGTGCGCGAAGGTCGAACAGGTCGAAGGCGAGGGCCGGACCGTTGTAGGTCGCGGCGATGAACTGCACCACGCGGGCGATTTGGCCGGAGTTCCGCCGCTCGGCCAGCGCCAGCAACCGGGCGAAGGCCTGCGCGCCGGTAGCGGTGGCATCGCGTGAGCGCGGCTCGAAGGAATCGAGCGAGTCGGTGAGGGTGTAGGGTCGGGTCATCGCGTGACTCCTGCGGCGAACGACAAGGTTCGGCCGCCGGCCCATGATCGGGCCGGCGTGGTTCAGATGACGCGATGACTTTTTGCCAAAAATCATCGCGATAGGCGGCAAGGTCAGCGCTTGATCTTGCGCATCTCTTCGGCCAGCACCCACAGCGCGCGGTTCAGGCTGACGCACCGGTCGATACTGCCGACGGCACGCGTGTGGATGCGCCGACCTTGCACGCTACGGCCGGGCTGGCCACCGCGCAGGGTGTTCTCCTGCACGCGCTGGAACGTGGTCCACAGGCTGTGCCCCAGGTCTTCGGGGCGGCGCGCCTCGATCAGCTGCTCGGCCGTGATCGGCGGGGGTTGGTCGTCCGTGCGTTCGCCGAACCGCAGCGCCAGCGCGGCGGTAGCGAAGGCGTGTTCTTCTTCGGGCTGCAAGGTCAGCGCCTTCATGCACTCGGTCGAAGCGTCCACGGCCTCGAAGTCTTCGAGCACGCGAAACGCACCCTCGATCACCTCGCCTTGAATGTTGCCCTTGTGCGGAATGCGGATGTCGTTGGACACGTTGCCGACCACCAGCCCATTGCAGCAGACGAAGCGAAAAACGCCCGCGAGCATCTGGTATGAACTGGCACCGTCATGGCTGTTGATTAGGATGATTTCGTTCGCTTCGGGCTTGGTGCTGACCTGGCCCGCATGCCGCATGCGGATCATGTGCTTCGTGAACTCGGCCTTGCCTTCAACGCGGCTCTGCCCCTGCGCGACCATGAAGGGCTCGAATCCTTCCTTGCGCAGCCCGCGCAGCAAGTCGATGGTCGGGATGTAGGTGTAGCGCTCGGAGCGGCTGGCGTGCTTGCCTTCGGCGAACACGGACGGTGCCGCGCCGCGCATTTGGTCTTCGGACAGCGGTGCATCGGCGCGCAGAACGCGGGTGTTACGGGCGAAGCGCGTGGCGAGTGTGGGAGTTGAGTACATGTCGGTTCCTTCAATCAATGGAATGGATGTAAGGGGGCGGAACGCGAGGCGTCCCGCCCGGCGCGGTCAGAACGGGATGTCGTCGGTTTCTTCGGCGGCGGGCGCCTTGGCAACGGCCTTGCGGCTGCGGGCCGGCTTCGTCGAGCTGGCGCGCGGGGCCGGCTTCGCCTGCGGCACGGGCGCACCGTCATCCGGGGCCGAACCCTGCTTCGCGCGGAGCGCTTCGCCTTCGGCCTTGGTATCGAGGTAGTCGATTTCCTCGGCCGTGAACGCCATCGTGTAGACCGTCTCCCCGTCCTTGTCGTAGTTGTTGTTCTGCACGCGGCCCACCACGTTGATGTGGCTGCCCTTGCTCAGGTACTGCGCCGCGTTCTCGGCCCGCTTGCCCCACAGCGTCCACTGGATCGCGGTGGCCTCCTCGCCCCGGTTGTCACCCGACCCGCGCCGGGTGTTGCTGATCGCGGTCAGCGTGGCCTTGCTAATCGGGCCGTCGCGGCCCTCGACGGAATTGAGCCGAACGGCGCCGGCCAGGTGTGCATTGCGTTGCTCGACAGGAACGAAAGCCATGATGTGCTCCTTGCAGAACGACCAGCCGCATCCCGTCTTGGGCTGCTGGAAACTGATCCTTCTGCTCGGACTTCCTCGCTCCCGCCCACGGGCGGGCGGGGGGTGGGCAAGGCCTATTCCCTCACGGG
>JANXRW010000023.1 GCA_025356655.1 Betaproteobacteria bacterium
AGGCCCGGGATTTCTGCCAAGAAAGGACCCCGGGCCTTTGTCCATCTGGCGTGTGCATGAGCATAGCCCGGGTTGCAACGATCCGCCCGGCCTTACGCGCCCTACGCACCCATCCCGTTCAGCAACCTGACTGTCCCGGAATCACCATCCCGGCGACTTTGCGCGTAGAAAGCCAGATTTACGCGCATTCCGGTAGCCGCTTACAGGCTGCATAGGCTTGGTCACCAAACCGCTTGCCGAGTTCACGCGCCAAGCGGGACGGATGGCTTGTCCAGTGGGTCAGTTCGTGAACCAAGGTTGCGCAGTAGCTTTCGGCGTCGCGGAAACTTTCACGCGGTGGCATCTGCACGAAATCGAGGGCAGGGGCATAGAGGGCCTTGTTGCCGCCGTGCCTGATCGTTGCGCCGGTCGCGTTGAAGAACGCTTCGGCCTGTTCGATCCGTGCCACCGGCTGCGCTGGCTCGGCCTTGGCGGTGTAGTGCGCTGGCAGCCCGTCGATCTGCTCCACGTTGAAAACCGTGTAGCCCTTCATGAAGGCGATTTGCCGTTTAGCCTTTTTGCCCTGGTCGTCGGTTTCGGTCTTGGTGATCTTGTCGGCATAGACGACCAGCGAGCCGTGTTCGCCCTTGCGTACCTGTGCGCCCAAGGTCATCGCCTGCTTGTACGTCATCCACATTGGCGCGGTGTAACCCTTGTCGAGGGCTTCGCTCCACAACGGCAGGACATTGACGCCGCGATAGGGCAGTCCGTTGGCGCGTCGTGGCCGGATGATGTTTCCGGCGGCGTTGTCGGCATTCCAAGGCCGTTGCCAGGTTCTGACGCCTTGCTCCAGGTCGGCAACGATTTTCGCGGTGCCACGGGCGTAAACGTCGGTACGGGCCAGGGGGGTGTTGCTGGTGCTGGTGGTCATGGTCTTCGCTCCTTCAGGGCTCGGGTTGCAGATGCAACCCGAGCCCCTCGGCGAGAGCGAGGAGGCAAGATGTCAGGGGGAACGGCGGGGAGGGGGATCACCCGGCTGGACAAGCGCAGCGCGGAAGCTAGGGATACCCCGCCGGGCGGGCACAGCCTTTACCCGTGCATCGCGCCAGGGGAAGCTCCCCTTAGGCCTGCTGCCGCACGGGCTGACGGCGCAGCCGCGGGCCTGGGCGGATATGACCCGGACAGGCGGCGCCGTACCCGGCGCGGCCTGTTCCCCTCGGCAGGGGCGCAAGCCGCTGCTGGCCTGCTTTGCGCGTCAGGGGGGGCTACCGGAGGCCGAGACCCCCGCCGCTGCGCGGCGTACCCTGGGGCTCGGGGTGCTTGCGCCTGAGCACCCGGCCCCTGGCGGTCACGCGAGGGAAGACGCCCGTGCGTTTTTCGCTTGCCTATTTATTCCCGACTTGGTATATATTGATGTGATCGAACCGCTGCCCGGCATACCGGGCGAGAAGGCTCTGCATTGGGTCGGGTCCGCGAAGAAGGACTATCTGGACTTTCCGACGGAGGTTCAGTCGGAGATGGGGTACGCGCTCGGTCTGGCGCAGTTGGGTGCCAAGCATCCGCACGCCAAGCCATGGAAAGGGGATGGCCCCGGTGTCCTCGAAATTGTTGAGGATCATCGCGGCGACACCTACCGGGCGGTCTACACGGTGCGCTTTTCGGGCGTGCTCTATGTCCTGCACGCGTTCCAGAAGAAGTCGAAGACCGGCATCAAGACGCCGCAGGAAGATGTGAAATTGATCGGGCAACGCCTGAAACGCGCGCAACAGGACTTTGAAAGCAGAGGGACACCATGAGCACGAAGAAGGACATCGCGATCACGCGCGGCACGACGAACGTGTTCGCCGATCTTGGCCATCCGGACGCGGCCGAACGCCAGACCAAGACGCGCCTGGCGCTGGCCGTCAACAACCTGCTGAAAGCGCGCAAGCTGAAGCAGCGTGAGACCGCCGAGCTGCTGCACATCCCACAGCCGAAGGTCTCGGCCCTGAAGAACTATCGGCTGGATCAGTTCTCGGTCGAACGCCTGCTGGAGTTCCTGACCGCCTTGAACCAAGATGTCGAAATCATGATCCGGCCACGGCGGACGACCGTAGGCGCGGGGCATATTTCCGTCTCGGCCGTGCAATAGCGCAGCGATCGGGATCGTCATGCCAGTGCGCAAGCAACCATCCGCGATCCTGGCTGCCGTCGATGCCACGCTGGCCGGCCTGCACAACGCCGGGGTCATCCACCTGTCGGTGGAAGATCAGCAGCGCTTCGCCGCAGCCTTGATCGATCCGCCGCCACCGAACGCGGCCTTGCAGCGCGCCGCGCGCCACCATCGCGCACGCATCCAGCAACGATGAGCCGCAAAGTATTTCAGCCGGGTGGGCCGCTCAACATGGAAGACCTGGGGGGCGACCAGTTCCGCGCCTCGATCACGCTACCGCGTGGTGAGGACGGACGGATGACGCGCACATGCCCGGACGAGAACTGCTCACCGGGCACTTTCAAAGTGAAGCCCGGAACGGGCATTACGGACGGTCAGGCTCTGGCGTATTGCCCCTATTGCCGCCACGCGGAAGCCCCCGAGCAGTTTGCGAGCAAAGAGCAGCAGCGCTACGCGAAGGACATGGTCCTGCGCGAGGCGCAGCGTGGCGTCCACCACATGATCCGCGACGCATTCGGCTTTGGCGCTTCCGGCAAGAAGAAGCTAGGCGGCGGGCTGATTTCTATGGAAATCAGTCTGAAGTCCGCAACGCTGCCCTATGTTCGACCACCGGTGTAACGTCCCAGGCTTTTTTGGAGTTGGAGTCTCACCCTATTTCAGGGTGAGACAGGGGCCGTGTCCCGTGTAGTTTTGGGCTGGACACGGCCCTTGCCGTGGGCGGGACAAGAGGCTGGTTCGCTCCTCCCGCGCTGTGGTCCGTGCCGCGCTGCTGCGCCCCCGCCGCTGTGCTCCTCGTGCAGGGGCTCAGAAGGGTGGATCGCCGTCCTGCGCGATGCG
>JANXRW010000039.1 GCA_025356655.1 Betaproteobacteria bacterium
TAGGTGACGTAGGGCTCGCCCGAGATGCGACTGCGGGTTTGGGTTCGGCGAATGAACATGCACGGGATGGTGCACGAAAAGCAAGGCTTTGGATCAATATACGTAAAATATTATGGCACTACCTTTTGCCTCAGAAATGAAGTCCAATGCTGACAAGGGTTTACGGCGCGCCAGCGTCAGAAAGGACGGAAAAGTGACAAAGATGGGTTAGCGGCGAAATCGTCTGAGCAACGACGCATTGCTGGCACACATCAAGCCGATCCACGCCGAGGTCAAGGCGGAGTGCGGCTGGCCGAGGGTGTGGAAGGAACTGCTTGCCAGGGGAATTCGGGTTGGCAGGGAGCGGGTGAGAAAGCTTATGGCACTGCACGGGATCAAGGCCAGAACCAAGCGCAAATTCAAGGCGACGACCGACTCGCACCACAGCCTGCCGGTGGCGTCCAACCTGCTGGGCAGGCGGTTCGCGGTTAGCGTGCTCAACCGTGTCCGGACGAGCGACGTCACCTACATCGCCACGGATGAACACTGATGTTACCTCGCGGCGGTGCTGGATCTGTTCACCCGCCAGATCGTGGGCTCGTCGATGCAGCCGAGGTTAAAAAAGGAGCTCGTGATCGACGCGCTGCGGATGGCCCGGTTCAGGCGGCACCCGAACAAGGGGCTGATCTTCCATTCTGACCGGGGCAGCCAGTACTGCAGCGCCGAGTTCCAGACGGGCCTGAAAGGCTACGGCATGCGTTCGTCGATGAGCCTCAAGGGCGACTGCCGGGACAATGCGCCGACCGAGATCCTGTGGGGTTCGCTGAAAGCACCGCGCTGGCATGGCAGGCGCTTCGAGACGCGCAGGGCGGCCGTGGATGAAGTAATTGACTGGATGGGCTTCTATAATCATCGCAGATTGCATTCGCCCCTGGCCTACGTCAGCCCGATGCAGTACGAGCAGAACTGGCTCGCAGAGCAGCAGCGTGCCGCTTAACGGGCTCGGCGATGAGATACGCGAAACAGGGGCAAGGTCATTAAAAGCAGTTCCATTTTTTCGATGAAACTTGGTTCACTGGCACGACAGCGGTTTCAGGGTTGGGTGCGCTTCCCCGTGGCGTCGCCAGCCGCAGAAGGCCTTATCCGCGTGCCTCGTCCAGCCGCTCTAACGGTACCGTCGCCCAGACCATGGCTTTGAAGCGAGTTGTTGTCCTGACTGCCCTGCTCCTGCTTGGCTTGGCCTCGCGCGCGGCCATCGCCCAGGATGAGGTGCAGCGCCTGCTCGCGCTGTCCGGGGCGGCCGACCTCCTCGCCGGGCTGCCCGCCTTGGGCATGGCCCGTGCGCGGGCGGCGGCTTCACGCCTCACTCCCGCGCCCAGCGACGCGGAACTCGACCAACTCGAGCGTAGCGTGCGTGATGCCTACCACGCAGAGGCCTTCCTTGAGCAGGGGCAGAAGGCGCTGGCCGCGGCCCCGCCGGCGAAGTTGCAGCAGGCGCTGGCGGCGGTGTCGCTGCCACTGGCCCGACGCATGACCGAGTTGGAGTCCCTGTCGCCCAAGGAGTCGGAGCGCACGGCATTCCAAGAACAGTCGCGCGCGGCGTCCCCGTCGGCGGTACGCGCCGGGCTGCTGCGCGAAATCGACCTCGCCACCCGGACCACGGATCTTTTGCTGGGCGTCACCCTGAGCACCTTGAAGGGCTATCTCCTGGCGCGCGCTGGCGCCTGTGCCGAGACCCACTCCGCCGAGCGTGAACTCGCGGCAGTGGGCGCAGCCGAGGAGGTGCGCCTGCGCGAAGCGGTGCAAGCCAATTTAGCCTTCGTCTACCGAAACGTCGCTGAAGACGAACTTCGGCAGTATGCGAAGCTGCAGCAGGGTGCCGCAGCGCATTGGGTTCTGGAGCAGGTCTTTGCCGCCGCGCAGGAGGAACTTCATGCCGCTTCGGCGCGCCTCGCGGCCGATCGGCGCCTGGGCGCGCCAGGGGCCGCGCGCGCGTGCGCCCCGAAGGAGCGCGCCGCGCCGCGCCGGCATGGGCAGCGGCATCGGGCCGCGGCAGATTCCCGGCGTTGCCTGGACCAGGCAACCAGCGCTCAGGTGGCGGCCTGCGCCGCGCGTTACCCGTGAGCCTACGGGGCTACCTCTTTGGCGCGCGCAGTCTACCCCGCCTTGCGCTGCCCGCCTCACCGGAGGCCGCGTCGCGTCTGTTGCGGCAACTGGCTGCCACCATGGCCGAGGCAGCGGTCGATCCCGAGGGCAGCGCCAACCGGCGCGAGCGTAGCGTCGCCGAGAGCCTAGGCCTGCCCGCAGGCTATGCCTTCCTGTGGCAATTCCTCGAGCATGACCTGGTCTTCGATCCCTGGGCTGGCAATGCGGCGTCGGGCGTGGGGCGCTTACCCTTCGCGGACCTGCAGTCGGTCTACGGGTGCGGCCCCCAGGAGCAGCCCTACCTGTTCGCCGAAGATGGTGCGCGTTTCCTGCTCGGACGCGCCGAGGACGGAACCGACGACTTGCCGCGCAACGCGCCGGGCGTGGGGCCGGCGCGCGCGCTGATCCCCCAAGGCCGCAATGATGAGAACCTCCTGCTGGGCCAATTGCACTTGGCATTCCTGAAGTTCCACAACGCCGTCTGCGGGGCGCTCCTGATGGAGCCTACGCTCGGTGCGCGCCATGTCCCCGGTCCCGTGCCGGTGGGGCAGGGCGCGGGTAGCCGCACCGCTTTGTTCGAAACCGCGCGGCAAGTGGTGATCCGGCACTACCAGTGGATGCTTCTGGAGGATTTCCTGCCGCGCTTGGTAGGGCCGGCGGCGCTGCGCGCGCTACGCGGGGAGGGGCCGCGCCTGCTCCGATTCGATAGCGCTGGGCAGGCATTCCTGCCCTGGGAATTCCTCCTCGGTGCCTGCGCCTGCCGTCATGCCACGGTACGTTTCGACTACGATCTGAATGCGTCGTCCGGCCGCGGATTTCGCGCCGAGACCGGGCCGGCGGGAGACTTGCGTGGCGCTCGTCGAAGGCCCGCGGGGCTGCAGGTGGAATGGCACCGGTTCTTTTCCCTGCCGGGCCATCCCGAACCCGTCTGGTGCATGCCCTTCGATTGTGGCATCAGCCCGGCGCTGGACGCCGCGGAAGGCGCCGCGGGGCCTCTGCCCTGGCGAGTGCTGCGCCAAGGCTGGCAGGCGGGTCTGGCCAGCGGACAAGACCTGGCCCGGCATGCCGGGGTGGAACCTACGGCAATCCTCACGCGGGATCGTGCTGTGGTGGTCCTCACTAACGACCTCTGGCAGGAGGCGCTGGAGACCGAGTCGGCCTATGACCTGGAGGGGCGGGCACTAGTGACGGGCAACGGCCAGGCAGTCCTGCGTGAGACGGGGCGCCTGACGCGGGTGAAGGTTCCCGGAGCGCGCGAGGAAACGCTGAGCCTGGCGCTCGGTGATGCCACGCCGCTGTGGTACTACCTGCTCAAAGAGGCGGAGGTCCGCTGCGCGGGCCTGCACCTCGGCCCGCTCGGCGGGCTGATCTTCGCAGAGACGCTCCTCGCTCTGTTGGCAGTGGACCCCTCGGGACTTCTCGTGACGGCGCCGGGCTGGATGCCCACGCCAGGGGAATTTGGCGCGGGCGGAACACCCGGCCGCCCCCTCTTTGGCATGGCGCAGTTGCTCGCTTTTGCGCGCGCGCCGCTCTGAGCCCCCCCGCCGTCTTGGCCTGCCTCGTGAACCCGTTTGAAAGGGCGGCCAGCTCCTTCTTTTACTTCGCAAAAACAATTAAGTGACCGAACTCCGCTTGGCAAGACCCGCAAGCTTCCATCTCTTCGAGTGGGGGAAGCCCATGCGCCCGGTCCACTGCGCGTGCAGGCGTGACCAGGGGTGGTCAACGATCTCGGCGTTGAGCCGGGTAGGCGGGTGATGCGATACTTACAAGCCTTGTGCAACGCTCTGGAGCGACGACGGCAATGGCGTTTCGACCGACCGCAGCATCGACTTGCCTGCCGCAGCCCCTCGTGCAGGGCTGGCCACGGGCCGCCGGCCGGCGCTGTGCATCAAGAGGGAACGGCGTCATGAGCAAGTCCGCCAAGGCCTGGCTCTTGCCGTGGGCCTTCTGCTCGCGGCTTTGTGTCCTCTTGGCCCTTGCCGTGGGGCCCGTCCAAGCGGGGCCGCTCGCGCTCGAGTCGGTCCCGGCGCCCCTGCGGCCCTGGGTGGCCTGGGCGCTCGAAGGAAACACGTCATACCGCTGTCCGGCCAACGCCGAGGATGGCCAAGCGCATTTCTGCCTGTGGCCACGGGAACTTGCGCTGGATCTCACCCAGGCGGGCGGCCAATTCCAACTCGATGTCACCGTGTATGCGCCCGCGACCGAGGTGCCGCTACCGGGTGAGGCCGAGCGGTGGCCGCAGGAGGTGCGAGCCAACGGGGCGCCGGTTCCTGTGGTGGAGGCGCAGGCGCAGCCGGCGCTGCGCCTGGATCAGGGCACTTACCGGATCACCGGCGTGCTGCGCTGGGCGCAATTGCCGCAGAACCTGCCGCTGCCGCCGCAGGTGGGGCTGGTGCGCCTGCGTATCGACGGAGCGCAGCGCTCACCGCAGATCGATGCGAAGGGTCGTCTGTGGCTGCGCGAGGAGCGCGCCCAGGGGCAGGACGCCGACGCTGCCACGCTCCGAACGTTCCGCTTGCTTGACGATGATCTGCCGGCGCGTCTGGACACCCACTTTGAACTCTCGCTCGCCGGCAAGCCGCGCGAGGTGAAACTCGCGGCTGCGCTTCTGCCGGGCTTCGTACCCGAAGCGCTGGACTCTCCGCTGCCGGCGCGCCTGGGGGCGGATGGGGTGCTCACGCTCCAGGCACGCGCGGGCAACTGGGCGATTAGCCTGCGCTCTCGGCGCAGTGCCCCGCTGCTCGCGGTCCGCCTACCCGCACAGGCACGAGGCGAGGAGGTGTGGTCGATTGCGCACCACAACGCGCTACGGTTGGTGCAGGTGACGGGCGTGCCCGCCGTGGATCCTCGCCAGGTGTCCATGCCCGAGGCTTGGAAGGGGTTGCCCGCCTACCGGCTGCGACCGGGCGAGACGCTGCGGCTTAGCGTTGCCCGCGAAGGCGCGGCGCAGGCCGATGCGGACCGGCTGAGCCTCGCGCGCGAGCTGTGGCTGGATTTCGATGGCGGCGGCTATACGTTCCGCGACCATATTGTTGGGTCCCTGTCGCGCAACTGGCGATTGGAGGCGCTGCCCCCGGCGGTGCTCGGGCGGGTCTCGCTCGCCCACGTGGATCAACCGGTGACGCGGCGCCAGGGTGGGCAATCCGAGGGTGTCGAGGTGCGCCACGGCCAGCTCGACCTATCCGCGGACGGTCGCCTGGAGGGCCGCCCTGGGGCTTTTTCCGCGGGGGGGTGGGCGGTGGACTTTCGGCACGTGGCCGCCACCGTGCACCTGCCTCCCGGGTGGCGCTTGCTGCATGCGCTTGGCGTGGATCAGGCACGCGGGTCCTGGGTGTCGGCGTGGACCCTATGGGACTTCTTTTTTGTGCTGCTGTGCGCTTTAGGCGCCGGCCGACTCTTCGGCTGGGGCACCGGAGCGCTCCTCGGCGCTGCGCTGGTGCTCTCTTGGCACATGCCGCACGCCCCCGGTCTGCCTTGGGTGGCCCTACTGGGCTTCCTGGGCGCGCGCCGGGCGCTACCGGAGGGACGCCTGCGGCTCATCGCTGATTGGGGCGCAAGGGCCTGCTTTGCCGTCATCGCGCTTCTCTTGGTGCCCTATGCGGTGGAGCAGTGTCGGTTCAGCCTACATCCGGGGCTCGCCTCACCCTTGCGCACCGATCCCCCACCGGCCGTTGAGTCCGATCACGTGCCGCCTTCGCGCGAACGGGCGGGCGAGGCGCCCGCCGCGCCCGCGGCGGCGGATGCCCCGGAGTCGATTGCGAAAAAGGCACTGGTGACGGGAATTTCCACCGACTCTGCGTCCAGCCAGCGGGTGCGTGGCGCAACGCTCGCCGAGGTCGATCCCGGCGTGACCGTTCCCACCGGCCCCGGGCTACCCACCTGGACCTGGACTGCTCACCAACTGCGCTGGCAGGGACCGGTGGAGCAGTCGCAGCAACTGCACCTGCTATTGCTGCCGCCGGCGGGCGAGGTGGCGCTGCGCTTGGGCGGCTTGGCGCTGTTGCTCGCGGCGCTCTGGGCCGTGGGTCGCCGGAGACTGTCCTCGCCGCCTGCTAGCGTCGCCGCGCTGGGCGTGCTTGCCCTGGCACTCGCGGAGTGCGCCCGGGCTGGATCAGGACGCCCAGGCTGCCCCAACCGCTGCCCCAGTGGCTGCCTCGGCCGTGGCAAACCCTGGCCCCTTCCCCGACGAAAGCCTGCTGCACAGGTTGGCCGAGCGGCTCACCAATGAGGCGGACTGTCAGCCGCACTGCGTGGAGGCGGCACGATTGCTGGTCCTGGCCGCCGGCTCACACGTGCAATTGCGCCTGGAGTTGCACGCGCAGGCGCAGGTGGCGGCTCCGTTGCCGGGTGGCGGCACGCGCTGGCGCGTGCTGTCGGTTAGTGCCGGCGGGCGCCCGTTGCCGTTGCTGCGCGATGCCAAGGGGCAACTCTGGACCGCGCTACCGGCCGGGGTGTCCCAGGTGCTGATGGACGCCGACGTGGGGGATGCGGGCGAACTGCAGTTAGGGCTCCCTCTGCCGCTCCACGAGGTGCGCCTGCAAAGCGAGGACTGGGCGCTCAGCGGCGTCGACAGCCTGGGCTCGGCCAGTGGCGCTCTGGGGCTCACCCGGCGGGCGCGCCAAGCCAAGGCGCAGGACCAGGGCACGCAGCGTGATGAACTGCCGCCTTTCCTGATCGTGGAGCGGCGACTGAAGCTGGGCATAACCTGGACTCTGGAGACCACGGTGCGCCGCGATGCACCCAGCATGGCGCCGGTCACGGCGCGCATTCGCTTGCTCCCCGGCGAGGCGGTGACCGACAGCGCTGTGCGAGTCGAGAGCGGTTTTGCTCTGGTGCAACTGGGCGGTGGGGAGAGCGCAGGCTTCACCAGCACGCTGCGCGAGACCCCGCGGCTGCGCTTGGAGGCGGCGGCTGAGCCCAACCAGATGGAGCGCTGGAAACTGGAGGCATCGACACGCTGGCACCTGGGGTTTTCTGGGTTGGCGCCCGTGGCGGCCGGCGTCGACGCGGACCTGACGCCGCTGTGGCGTCCCTGGCCGGGGGAAAGCGTGGAATTCACTGTGGCGCGCCCGGCGGGGGTGCCGGGTACCACCCTGACCGTTGACGCGCTTCGGCTCACCGCGACGCCCGGGCAACGCGCGAGCGAACTGGTGGCGGAACTGGAACTGCGCAGCAGCCAAGGGGGCAACCAGGCGTTCGAACTGCCGGCCGGAGCAGAGCCGCAGACCGTGTCCCTGGACGGACGGCATCTGCCCCTGCAAGTCCAGGGCTCCTTGGTGACGGTGCCGATACAGGCCGGCGCGCAGAAGCTGCGCCTGGAGTGGCGCGAACCCGTCGGGATGGGTTGGTTCTACCGCACGCCGCAGCCAGCCTTGGGTACCGGTGCCAACGCGTTTGTTCTCGTCAACGTGCCGCCGGACCGGGTGATCCTGGCCCTGGGTGGGCCACTGCTCGGACCGGCTGTGCTCTTTTGGCCGGTGCTTGCGGTGGTCGCGGTGCTCGCCGTCGGCCTCGCGCGCCGGGCGAGCGTTCCCCTGTCTGCCTGGGCCTGGTTTCTGCTGGGCGTGGGGCTGGCTCAGCACTCGCTCGCTGGGGCCGCACTGGCCGTGGGATGGTTCCTGGCACTCGCGGCGCGCAGGGCACTGCCAGCGCCACGTGAGCGCCGGCTCTTCAATGCGGTGCAGATCGTGCTGACGATCTGGACGCTGGCGGCGGCGGCGATTTTAGTGGCGTCCATACGTTCCGGGCTCCTGGGCTACCCGGACCTTCTCGTCGACGGTAACGCTTCCGATGCGCTGCATCTGCACTGGTATCAGGACCGGTTCAGCGGCCAGCCGGCCAGTGCCTGGGTGCTCGCCGTGCCCCTGTTCGCTTGGCGTCTGCTGATGCTCGTCTGGGCCCTGTGGTTGGTAGGCTCCTTGTTGCGCTGGCTGCGCTGGGGCTGGGAGTGCTTCAGCGCGGGTGGCTACTGGCGCCGCAAGCCGCAGCGCGAGCCGCTGCCAACGGGCGCGCCCGGTGCCGCCGCCGAGGGCCTGGCGCCCCTGCAGGTGAACCCACCCACGGAGCCGCCGGTGCCCTCCTGACAAGTCCCGCGCGCAGCATGCGCATTACCGCCGGTGGATTGCGCTCAATAGACTGCGCCCCCCCCCACGGCGCGGGCCGAGCCGCCAGCGGTCCGCCCGACGGCCCCAAGGGCGCGCGAGCGACCGATCACGATCAGGGACCGCGAGCACGGCCGCGAGGTCACGCTCACACTCGGGCGCATGGCGCGGAGTTTGTCCGGCCCCTCCTTGAATCAGTCGGTCAAATTGGCCCAGGCTTGCCCGCTTGCCGGGGCTTGTTGTCAAAATGAGAATGACTGTTCTGGGCGTCGCGGGCTGGCTGTGGGACGCAGCCCCTGTCAAAATCACGGGCTTGGCAGTTGTTAGACCCCTACCCCAGACGAGGACACCCAGGCCATGGAACAGGATACAGAGCAGATGGAAGCGCCCGAGCGCTGGTCGCGGCGGCAGTTCGTGGGCGGTATGTTGGCCGGGGGCTTCGCCCTGGCGGTTCAGCCCGTGGGCGCGCAGACCATCGTCACGGGGGCCGAGGGCCTGCGCGCGGGCGAGGTCCGGATTCCAACCAGCGAGGGCGAGATCCCGGGCTACCGTGCCGCCCCCCAGGGCCCTGGCCCGTTCCCGACGATCCTCGTCGTGCAGGAAATTTTTGGGGTGCACGAACACATCCGCGACCTGTGCCGGCGCCTAGCCCACGCGGGCTATCTGGCCTTGGCCCCGGAGCTCTACTTCCGGCAGGGCGATGTCTCTCGCCTGGAGAACCGCGATGACATCTTCAAGGTCGTCACCCGAGTTCCGGATGCCCAGGTGCTGGCCGATCTGGACGCGGCACTGGCCTGGGCCGGTGGGGAGGGTGCGGACAGCCTGCGATGCGGTGTGATGGGGTTCTGCTGGGGAGGGCGCATCACCTGGCTCTACGCCGAACACAACCCCCGCCTGCGCGCGGGCGTGGCCTGGTACGGGCGGCTGGTGGGGCAGCCCGGCGCGCTGACCCCGCGCCACCCCGTGGACCTGGCCGGCTCGCTGCGTGTGCCGGTGCTGGGGCTCTACGGCGGCGCCGACCCGGGTATCGCACTTGACACCGTGGAGCGCATGCGCGGCGTATTGGCCACGGGGTCGAGCGGCTCGCAGATTGTCGTCTACCCGGAGGCACCGCACGCCTTCTTCGCAGACTATCGGCCCAGTTACCGGCCCGAGGCGGCTCGCGATGGCTGGGCGCGCGCACTCGCTTGGCTGGCCGCCAACGGCGTGGCCTGAGCGGCTCGTGGAAGGCGCCCGCGAACCTGCCCTCGCCGAGCCGGCCAGTTCCTGGGTCCGGCTGTGGCTGGACCTCTGCCTGTGTACGATTGGCGGTGTCGGTATGTGGTCGGTCATCGTCGCCTTGCCGGCGGTGCAGGCCGACTTCGGCGTGGCCCGGGCCGCCGCCTCGCTGCCCTATACGCTCACCATGGTGGGCTTCGGCTTCGGTGGCATCCTCGTGGGCCGGCTCTCCGACCGGTTCGGTATCCGGCGCCCCGTTGTGGGCGCCGTATTCTGCCTGGCGCTGGGTTACCTGCTGGCCGGGTCTTCGCGCACGATCTGGGAGTTCACCCTGGCGCAGGGCTTGTTCATCGGTGCCCTGGGAAGCTCGGCCACCTTCGGCCCGCTGCTGGCCGACATCTCCTGCTGGTTCACCCGTCGTCGCGGCATAGCCGTCGCCGTGGTGGCTAGCGGGAATTACCTCGCCGGTACGCTTTGGCCGCCCGTGGTGCAGCACTTCATCGCAACCCAGGGGTGGCGCGCCACCTACCTGGGTATCGGGGGCTTTTGCCTGGTCACCATGTTGCCGCTCGCACTTGCGCTGCGACCCCTCCCGGCCCCGCTGGGTGGGGCTCAGGCGGTGACTGGGGCGCTGTCCGTGCGCGCCGTGCGCGTGCGCCCGGGATTGCTGCAGGGACTGTTACTGGTGGCGGGTTTTGCTTGTTGTGTCGCCATGTCCATGCCCCAGGTGCACTTGGTGGCCTACTGCAGTGACCTGGGCTACGGCCCGGCGCGCGGTGCGCAAATGATGTCCCTGATGCTGGGGCTAGGAATCGTGAGCCGCTTGGCGTCCGGCCTAGTGGCCGATCGCATCGGCGCCTTGCGCACGCTGCTACTGGGCTCCGCCCTGCAGGGCGTGGCTTTGCTGATGTTCTTGTCCCTGCGCGGGCTCAGCTCGTTGTACCTTGTGAGCGGGCTCTTCGGCCTGTTCCAGGGCGGGATTGTGCCGTCCTACGCGCTCATCGTGCGGGAGAACTTCCCCGAGCGCGAGGCCGGAGCTCGCATTGCCGCGGTCATTACGTCCACGCTCCTTGGCATGGCCCTGGGCGGGTGGATGTCGGGCGCCATCTTCGACATCACGGGATCCTACGCCGCGGCCTTCGTCAACGGCATCCTGTGGAACCTGCTCAACCTAGCCATCGTGCTTTGGCTACTGCTGCGCGCGGGCCCCGTCGAGGCATCGCCGCAGCCACCTGCGGTAGTGCCCGCGGCCACCTAGGACAGGAACGTGGAGCTTCCCGTCGCTGCAAGCGCCAGCGGCCTCGTCTTTGTCGACCTGGAGACCACCGGGGCGCGGGCCGGAGCTGATCGCATCACCGAGATCGGCATCGTGGAGGTCGATGGAGCGCACACCCGGGAGTGGAGCACGCTGGTGAATCCAGGCATTCCCATTCCAGGTTTCATCCAGGGCCTCACGGGGATCACGGACCTGATGGTGGCGGGCGCACCCGATTTCGCACAGCTCGCCACCGAGGTGCTCGAGCGACTGCGGGGCCGCCTCTTCGTCGCACATAACGCGCGCTTCGACTTCGGCTTCCTGCAGGCGGAGTTCGCCCGCCTTGGCATGGATTTCACCGCAGATGTGCTGTGCACGGTGAAGCTCTCCCGGCGCTTGTTTCCGCAGTTCTCGCAGCACCGGCTCGACGCCTTGGTCCAGCGCCACGCGCTGGTGGCGCAGGAGCGCCACCGGGCGCTGGGTGATGCGCGCCTGATCTGCCAGTTCTGGCGTCACCTGGAGGTGAGCGTTCCCGAGGCGGAACTCCAGCGGGCCGCGCAGGCCCTCACGCAGCGCTCGGGCTGTGCACTGGAATTGCTTTCGCAGCGCGCCGAGCAGATTCCTGAGGGCTGGGGCGTCTACATCTTCTACGATCAGGCGGGTGAGGCACTGGCTGTGGAGCCCGCGGCGCGGCTGCGCGAGCGCGTGCGCGTTTGTCTTGGGGCGCGCAGCGGCGCCGACGCACGCCTTGCCGCCCAGGTGCACCGGGTGGATTGGGTGGAAACCGGCGGGGAACTGGGCGCGAGCCTGACCCAGGCGCGCTTGGCGAATCAACTGCGGCCGCGCCGGGGGAAGCGCCGTGCCCAGGGCGATTTGCTGACCTGGCGCTTGGCCGAGGCCGAAGGTGTGCTCCGTCCCGGGTTGGTTTCGGCCTCGCAAATCGATCTGCGGGCCGACGAGGAGCTGTGCGGGCTGTTCCTGGGCGAGCCCGAGGCGCGCAAGGCGCTGCGCGCCCTGGTGGAGGAACATGCCCTGTGCTGGGCCGCTTTGGGGCTGGAGGAGGTACGAGCCCCTGGTGGCTGCCAGTCCTGGCGCCAGGGCCGCTGTCGCGGCGCCTGCGTGGGCGAGGAGACTGCGCGCGCCCACAATGCCCGTCTGCTCGCCGCGCTAGCACCGCTTCGGCTGGCCACCTGGCCCCATCCAGGTCCGGTGGGCGTGCGCGAGGGTCCCTTGCTGCACGTCATCGACCAGTGGCGCTATCTGGGCAGCGCCGGCTCTGACACGGCCCTGGAGGATCTTTTGGAACTCCCGCGCCCAGGGCTGGACCGTGACACCTATCAGGTGCTGCGCCGGCACTTACCTGGGTTGCGCGTGCACCGTCTAGGCGCCCCCGACGCTTGAACGGGGCCGCTTGCCCGCACGTTCAGCCATTCCTTCAGAAGAGTGCTCTTGCGCGTCTAGTCATATCAATCGACGATCGTCGGCCGAAGATCGAATCGGCGCTTCTCCGTGGGGCGCGGTGACAGCGGTGGGGCCATTGGGGCGAGGAGCCGGGCCGGAGGTTGATCATGGTTGGGTTGGGCGGCATGGACACCTCGTCCTATAGGATGACGTTAGGTCTGTCGTTGTTATACCTGAGTCGTCCATTGCGAAGCGCCCGATAGTATGGCGTCCGGCAGCTGGGTCGATAGTCCTGGGAGACACGGATGGGTGGACGGGCAGGCACGACCGGATCCCGTAACGATTTCTGGACGGGGTGGTGCAAGAGAATCGCCGCGCAACAGGACCGCGAGTGCGCTGAGTGACGCACTGTTGGGCGCGCGTCGACTCGTTTGCTTGCCGTTGAAGCCAAACCGGAGGCGGGTGAAGTCCGGGTGAAGCGTTGGTTAAAGCCTGCCGCGGGGACTTGCCCCCTAGCGGCCTAAGCGCAGGAGCTCCTGTTGCGCGCTCACGTATTGCAACGTGCCGCGAGGGCAGGCCTTGTCGGCGACTTGCAGCCAGCTCGTCGCCTTTTGTAGTGAACCCTCCAATAAGTTGCGCTGGCCAGTGAAGAGGCTCACGTCGCACAGGCGCTCGGCCTGGGTGGTCGCGTCGGCCGCGGTGGCCAATTCCATGAGCTGGTCCTGGCTGACCCGGCCTAGCAGGAAATCAGCTACCGGTTTGGGCCAGTGGCCAGGGGCGAGCGCGACAGAGCTGCGGAGTAGTTCCGCACGGCCGTCGCCCCCGGCGCGACCGCGGGCAAGGAATAGCCAGATGGCGGTGAGGTTGTCCTGGGCGCGTGCATAGGTGGCGGTGAGGTCCTCGGTCGCGCTCTCGAAGCGGCCCATGCAGAAGCGCAGGATGCCGCGGTTGCGCAGGCTCGCCACGCGCCCCGGGTCGAGCTTGAGTGCGCTGTCCTCGTCGCTGATGGCCCGCTCTGGGTCGCCCAGTCCCGCCCAGGCGGCCGAGCGCCCGGCGAAAGCGTCTGCGGAGTCCGGGTTTTGGGCGAGGAGCGCGCTGAAATCCGTCGCCGCGAGTTGGAATCGCCCCATGCGCAGCGCCGTCCGGGCACGGGCGAGGAGGCCTGCCGGGTCACCCGGTGCCAGGGTGAGGAGGGTGTCGTAGTCTGCCAGCGCTCGGGTCGTGTCGCCACGGGCGAGCAAGACCTGTGCGCGGCGATGGTAGGAATCAGGCCGCTGTGGCGTGAGGCGCACCAGTGCGTCGGAATCCTCAAGCGCACGCAGGGCGTCGCCGTTGGCGAGCCAGAGTTGCGCGCGCAGGTCGAACGCCTCGGCTAGCGTGGGGTCGGCCGCGAGCGCGGCATCGAGGTCGGCGAGGGCCTTCCCCACCATCGCCCGCGCCACCCAGGCGCGCGCGCGCTGGACCAGCGTGTGGGCGAGGCGCGGGGCGAGACCGAGGGCAAGGTCGTAGGCGGCGATGGCCTGTTCCAGGGCACCCTTTGCCAGGAAGGCGTCACCGCGTTGCGCCTGGGCGGTGGCATCGTCCGGGCGCCAGCGCAGGGCCGCATCGTAATCGGCAATGGCGTTGTCCAGGTCACCGGCGAGATGCCGCGCACGGGCCCGTCCCAGGAAGGCGTCGGCCTGCTCCGGATGCAGTCGCAGCAGGGCGTCGTAGTCGGCCAGCGCCTGCGCGTACTCGCCGCGCTCGAGATAGGCAGCGGCGCGTCCTTCCAGGGCTTCGGGCTGGTCCGCTTGGAGCTTTAGCGCGGCGCCGTAATCGGCGATCGCCAATTCCGACTGCCCCAGCCTGCGCCGCAAGCCCGCGCGCGCCGTGTAGGCTTCCGTACGGGCGGGTTCCTGAGCTAAGACCACGTCCAGATCCGCTAGCGCGTTGGCCTGGGCACCGCGGGTCATATGCACGGCTGCGCGGCCGCGGTAGGCCCCGGTGAGACGCGGGTTCTGGCGGATGGCACCGTCGAAATCGGCCAATGCGCGATCCGTTTCGCCCAGCGCCGCCCAGGCTCGCCCGCGGCTCTCTTGCACGCGGGCGAGACGCGGGTCCAGGCCCAGAGCGGCATCGTAATCGGTCACGGCGCGCGTGGCGTCACCCTTGGCCATCCAGGCGTTGCCCCGGCCGCCCAGGGTCAGGGCTCGGCCGGGCTCGATCCTCAAGGCCGCGTCATAGTCGGCGATGGCCCGGTCGGCTTCGCCCATTGCATTCCAGGCGCCCGCGCGCGCCGCTAGAGCCAGGGCATCACCGGCGTCGAGCCCAATGGCAGTGGTGTAGTCCGCAATCGCTTCTTCTATTTGCCCCTTGGCCATCCAGGCAAGCGCTCGCGAATCGTAGGCGGGCGCGCTGCGCGGATTGATACCGATGAGCGCATCGTAGTCGGCCAGCGCGCGCTCCGTATCGCCACGTGCGATCCAGGCTAGCGCGCGCGTGCCCAGGGCCCAGGCGGACTTGGGGCTAATCCTAAGAATTTCATCGAGATCGGCGAGTGCGGCCGTGGCATCCCCACCGGCAAGGCGAAGCCTTGCGCGTAGTGCGAGCGCCGCCTCGCTCGGGGCGGTCTCCGCAACCCGAGCCGTGGGGGCCGGCGGAGGCGCCGCCAGGGTGGGGGCGGCCGCCGGGGGCGCGACGGGCGTGCCCAGGGGGGAGGGCGCGGAGCGCGGCGAATTCAGGCGCTGCGCCATCGCTAGGTCCGCGGCGGCCCGCTCGGTCTCGCCTCGGGCGCGCCAGGCCGTCGCCCGGCCCAAATAGGCCGCCTCCGCGCGCGGGTCGAGCTTGAGCGCCAGATCGAATTGCGCGATCGCTCGCTGGGGTTCACCCCGGTCCTGCCACACCAGAGCGCGGTTGGTGTAGGCGTCCGCACGGCGAGGATCGATGCGCACGGCGGCATCGAGGTCCGCCATCGCCCGGTCCAATTGCCCGAGGAGGCGCCTCGCCTCGCCTCGGTTCACCAATGCATTGGCGTGGGCGGGCGCGAGGCGCAGGGTGGCATCGTAGGCGGCGAGCGCGCCCTCCAGGTCGCCTTTCTTCTGCAGGACGAGGCCGCGGTTGTAGTGGGCATCGGCATAGCGCGGGTCCAAGCGCAGTGCCGCGTCGAAGTCTGCCAGCGCACGCTCGGACTCGCCTTTGGCCGCCCAGGCGTTGCCGCGGTTGTTGTGGGCGGGCGCTAGAGCGGGTTCGAGCTTCAAGGCCGCATCGTAATCGGCAATGGCCAGGTCCTGTTCGCCACGGGCACTGCGTGCGTTGCCCCGGCTGTTGAGCGCGGAGGGCAGCCGGGGGTCGATCTTCAGGGCGGCACTGAAATCCGCGATCGCGTGGTCGGTGTTGCCCTTGGTCTGCCATGCGCGTCCGCGATCGGTCAGCGCCTGCGCCACATGCGCCGGCGAGAGTTGTCCGGAGCCGATGGCCTGTGTGCACAGCCGGATGCGCAAATCCGGGTTGTCGTGCAGGTCATGGCATAGGCGGCGGGTCTGCGTAACCTCGGCCTGGGCGCTGCAGGCGAGCGCACCCAACATACAGGCCAGCAGCAGACTGGTTCGCCCCATAGACCTCTCCCCGTGTTTTCTGAGGGCCATTGTGCCACGGGCGTCGCGCGTTTCCTTCTCTAGTTCGGCGCCACCGGCGGCGTGTCTCACCCCACCTTGCGGCCCAGACAGGATACCCAGGCCTGCGCAAACATCGCGGCCGGTTGCTGCCCCCATTGGCGCAGCGTGGTGCCGTGGCCGTGCTGATCGTCGCGTTCCAGCTGCCAGGCGAGTAGTTCGGTGATGATGGACAGGGGCTGGTAGTTCTCGTAGCGCGCACGGGCGTGCACGCCCTCGGCGCCCGCCTCTAACAGGTGCTCGCGCAGGCGCCGCCCGCACAGCGGATCTCCGCCATTGCGCTCCTGCAGGCCGGTATAAGCGGCGATGGCGAGCGCCAGCGCGGGGGTCGAGGGCGAGAAAAGGAATCCGCCCCAGTCTGGCGTACATACGACCAGAGGCCCGCCGGGTTTGAGTACGCGCAGCATTTCGCGCACCGCCGCAACCGGTTCAGCCAGATGCTCGAGCAGCGCGTGGGAGAAGACCGCATCAAAACTTGCCTCGGGGAAAGGCAGGCAATAGGCGTCGGCCTGGCGGAATTCCAGATTGTCCACGGCCTCGCCGCGCCAGTGGGCGCTCGCCTGCGCCACCTGCTGTGCACTGATGTCCACGCCCACCGCCTGCCCGCCTGGCACGGCTCGCGCGATGTCCGCGGTGACGGTTCCGGGGCCGCAGCCGCAATCGAGCACGCGCAGCCCGGGTCGCAGGTGGGGGAGGAGGGCGGCACCATCGGGGTCGAGGCGGCGCCGGGAGACAAAGGCCAGTGCCACGTCGTCGTGGCCCAGCGTGTAGTTTTCGGTCATGAGCGTTGCGTTCTCCGTGGTGGCCCCGCTGCGGCGGGCCGGCAGGCGGCGGGAAGGGTTCAAGCTGGGTCGGCCGCCGCCGATATTACCCTTGAGGAGGGCGGCGGTCTTGACTGCCCCTTCACCGGCATCCGCCACCCCCCCCAACCCCACGACCCGAGGGACACGGCCATGTTGCGCAAGCTTCGTGATTTGAACATCGGACTGCGCTTCTGTGTGGTCTTTATACCGCTACTTGGCTTGCTGCTGGGGGCCCTGGCCTTCGCGCTCTCCAGCACCATGGCAGGCTCCCTGGAGGCGCGCGGGCTGAGCGACCTCAGGCGGCAGAACGAATTGATCCTCGGCCTGCTGGGGTCCTACCACCAGACCGTGGTGCAGAGCACTACGCGGTTGGGAGAGGTCTTCGCCAGCGCCCTGCCCGGACCCTATTCGCTCAATCTTGGGGGCTCCGAGCCCTCGCTGCTCGGCGCTGGGCGGGTGCTCAACGGCGACAACGCGGCGGTGGACCGCTTCGCCGCCCTGACCGGGGGCGTGGCCACGGTGTTCGTACGCCGCGGCGACGAGTTCGTGCGCATCGCCACGTCCGTGCATGACGGTAGTGGCAAGCGCGTGCTGGGCACGGCACTCGATCCCGCCAGTCCGGCCTATGCCCGTGCGCTCAAAGGCGAACCCTATGTCGGCAAGGTCACGCTCTTCGGGCGCGACTACGTGGCCCAGTACCGGCCGTTGAAGTCCGCCCGCCAGGAGGTGGTGGGCGTGGCCTTTGTTGGACAGGATTTCACCGAGGTGCTCAAGCAACTGCGCGAACGCCTGGGCCAGATAAAAGTAGGCGACAGTGGTTACGTGTGGGTCGTGGACGCGAGCCCGGGCAAGAACCGCGGCCTGCTTCTGGTGCACCCGAAGCGAGTCGGCACCAGCCTTCTGGATGATCGCGACGTGAACGGGCGCGCCTACGTTCAGGACATGCTGGCGATGGGTTCGGGCGTCCTGCGTTACGACTATCTGACCAAGGGCAGCAAGGAGGCTGTCGGCAAGGTGGCGGCTTTCGGCCTGTTTCCCGAGTGGAACTGGCTTGTGGTGTCCGCCGCGATCAACGCGGAGTTCTCCCAGGAAGCCGTAGGCGTGCGCAACTACACGATGGCCGCCACCGCCGGGATCCTCCTGCTGTGCGGCGCGCTGCTCGTGTGGCTGGCACGGCGCTGGGTAGGTCGCCCGCTTGCCGAGGTGGTAGGGCTGGCGCGCCGGCTTGCACGCGGTGACCTGAGCGCAGAGGTGCAGGTAGATTCCCGCGACGAAGCCGGACAGCTTAAGGAGTGCATGATGCAGCTGCGCGGTTCCATTGCCGATTTAGCGGGCAAGCTGGGCGGGCTCGTCGAGCGAGCCAACGCAGGCGACTTCAAGGCGCGCGTGGATACCACGGGAATGGAAGGCTTCCAGCAGGAGATCGGCAGCGGGTTGAACGCCCTCATGGCGACCACCGACGCCGGACTGAGCGAAGTCGTGCGGGTGCTCGGCGCTATCGCCGGCGGGGAACTCGATCAGCGCATGGAGGGAGCCTACCGGGGCAGCTTCGCGGAGCTCACCTCGTACACCAACGCAACGGTGGACGTCCTGGGCCGCCTCGTGGGCCAGTTGGGACACCTCGTGGAACAGGCCAACCAGGGAAATTTCCGGGTCAGCGCGGCCCGCGAGGGGCTTCAAGGGTTTCAGTTGGAGATCGCCGACGGCCTCAACGCGCTCATGATCACGACTGGGCGTGGCCTCGAGGATGTGGTCCGAGTGCTGGGCGCCGTGTCCGAAGGTCGTCTGGACGAGCGTATCAACGATCCCTACGAAGGTGCCTTCCTGCAACTGAAGGACTACTGCAACCATACGGTCGGCGTGCTCGGGCAACTGGTGAGCGAACTGCGGCGGGTAGTGACGGAGGCCAACGCCGGCAATTTCGGTGCGCGCGTGGACGCTCAAGGCATGCAAGGCTTCCAGCAGGAGATCGCCGCGGGCCTCAACGCCCTGATGAGTACCACCGAGGCCGGCCTCCGCGATGTGGGGCGGGTGCTGGGCGCCGTGTCCGGGGGCCGCCTCGACGAGCGCGTTGAGGCGCCCTACCGGGGTGCCTTTGACCGGCTGAAGCAGGACGCCAACAATACGGTCGACGTCCTGGCGCGACTGGTCGCGGAGCTCAACCGAGTGGTTGGGCAGGCTAACGCGGGGAATTTCCGGATCGAAGTTGACAGCCAGGGACTGGCAGGTTTCCAGCGCGACATCGCCCAAGGACTCGATGCGCTGATGCGCAGCACTGACCGTGGCCTGAGCGACGCCGTGCGGGTTTTGGGCGCTCTCGCGAGCGGCGCACTCGAACGCAGCGATGACACCCGCAGCGAAGGCGCCTTCGAGGAACTGCGCACTTACTGCAATCGGACCGTCGACGTGCTAGGTGGGTTGATCGGGCAGATGCGCGTCGCGGTGGCCGAGGCCAATCGCGGCAACTTCGCGGTGCGCATTGACACCGCTGGCCTCAGCGGCTTCCAGGCGGACCTGGGCGCCGGCCTCAACGGCCTGATGCAGACAACGGACGCCGGGCTGCGGGAGATCGCGCGCATGCTCGCCGCCATCGCCCGCGGGGATCTCACCGAGCGCATCACGACACCCTTCGAGGGCACCTTTGGCCAACTGCGCGACGACGCCAATCAGACGGTCGAGCAACTGGTGCAGACCGTGAAACAGATCCAGGATTCCGCACACTCGGTGGCCGAGGCCGCTGTGCAGATCGCCAAGGGCAACTCCGACCTCGCTCGTCGCACCGAGCATCAAGCCAGCGCGCTGGAGGAGGTGGCGAGCAGCGTGGAGGAACTCAGCGCCGCGGTGCGGCAGAGCGCCGAGAACGCCCGAAGCACGGGCGAGCTTGCAGACGCGGCCACCCAGCGCGCGCGCGAAGGCGGCGCGGTGGTCGCCAGAGTGGTGAACACCATGAGTCGCATCGACGAGTCCTCGCGCCGCATCCACGACATCATTGGCGTAATCGACGGTATCGCATTCCAGACCAACATCCTTGCCCTCAATGCCGCCGTGGAGGCGGCGCGCGCCGGCGAACAGGGGCGCGGCTTCGCGGTCGTCGCGCAGGAAGTGCGCAACCTCGCCAAGCGCAGCGCCACTGCGGCTGGCGAAGTGAGGTCGTTGATCCAGGATTCCAACGAGCGGGTCTCCACGGGCTCAGACCTGGTGCGCTCCGCCGGGCAGAGCATGGGCGAGATCGTGGGCGGCGTGGAGGGGGTGTCCCAACTCATGGCACAGCTCACCCACTCCTCGCGCGAGCAAACCGAGGGGATCGAACAGGTGCGGGTGGCAGTGACCGAGATCGATCGCAATACCCAGCAGAACGCGGCGCTGGTCGACGAGGCTGCGGCGGCGGCCGCGTCGCTCCAGGAACAGGCCGAGCGGATGCTGACTGCGGCCGGCGTGTTCCGTCTTGCAGATCGCTGAGGGCGCCGTTTACTGCTGAGGCTCAGCGAGCACTCCGGTCGGCCTGCCCTTGGGGTGTGCCAAGGCGCTTGCCGGCGCCTTGGAGGGACCTCCTCCCCGCCCGGAGCGGTCCTTGAGCCCCCGGTCTTGACCGTCGAGCCTATCTGCCTCGTGAGCACCCGGGATTCCGATCTGCCACAATCACCCCAGGGCCCGGACGCGATGATCCGCGTAGCCCACAAAACATCCTGGGGGGATTTAACATGAAGGCCAGTGCCTTCCTTCGCTTCGCCATGGCGGTCGTGCTTGCCTGCGGTTGGGTACCTGCGCGTGCCGCCGAATCCATCAAAGTCGCACACATCGACCCCTTGAGCGGACCTTTTGGTCTGGTGGGGGAAAGCCTGGGCAAGCAGTTGCAGGCGGCCATTGACGACGTCAACGCCAAGGGTGGCGTGGTGGGCGGCGTGAAGCTCGAACTGGTCAATCTGGACAACAAGCAAAGCCCGCAGGAGAGCACGCTGCTATTGAAGCAGGTGACCGAGGCGCATATCCATTTCATCACCCAGGCGGCGGGCTCCAACGTGGCCCACGCGCTGGTGGACGCCATTTCCAAGAACAATGGGCGCAATCCCGATCAGACCATCGTCTACATCAACTTCGGTGCCCAGGATCCTGCGCTGACCAACGATCGGTGCAGCTTCTGGCACTTCCGCACCGACGCGAATACGGACATGAAGCTCGGCGCGATCACCGACTACATCGCCCAGCAGAAGCAGATCCAAAAGGTGTACCTGTTCAACCAGGACTATGCTTTCGGCCAAGCGATTAGTCGCGCGGGCAAGGAGATGCTGGCGCGCAAGCGCCCTGACATCAAGATCGTGGGTGATGACCTGCACCCGCTGGGCAAGGTTAAGGATTTCGCGCCCTACATCGCAAAAATCAAGGCCTCGGGCGCTGACACGGTGATTACGGGCAACTGGGGGCCGGACCTGTCACTGCTTATCAAGGCCAGCAAGGATGCCGGGCTGGCGGTGATCTATTACACCTTGAACGCGCACAACAGCGGCGTTCCCACTGCAATCGGGAAGGCGGGCGCAGATCACATCAAGCAGATCTTCGACTGGCACACCAACGTCGCCGACAACCACATCGAGAAGTTTGCCGTCGACTATCACAAGCGCTACAACGAGGATTTCTACTACCACAGCGCGAAGACCACCATCGATCTGCTGGCGAAGGCCATCAACGCGGCCGGGTCGGCCGATCCGGTGAAGGTGGCGCGTGCTCTCGAGGGTATGAAAACCCAAGGTGATGCGGGACCGGTGTGGATGCGCGCGGAGGATCACCAACTGATCCAGCCGCTGTACATCGCAACCTTCACGCACGCCGGCGGCGAGGTGAAATACGATGCCGAAGGTACCGGCTTCGGCTGGAAGACCGATGTGCGCATCGAGGGCAAGGACACGGTGATGCCGACCACCTGCAAGATGGAGCGCCCGGCGAATTAGGCAGCGAGTTAAACCGGCGCCGCCAGGAGGCCCTGGCGGGCCTTACCTGCAGGTAAGATCGGTCGCGCCGATGGCCCGGTGCGTGGCGCTGCCCGGGAGGGATCGCTGCGGCTCATCCGGCGCGACGGTCTGAACCGGCTGGCGGTGGCCCCTCGAGCGGGATCTCCAATTGGAACTCCGCCCCGCCGCCTGGGCGGTTCCTGGCGGTGACGGCGCCGCCATGGGCTGCCACGATCTCCTGGGTGATGGGCAGTCCCAACCCGGTCCCCCCCGCGCGGTTGCCGCCCGACTGCACGAACCGGTCGAACACCACGCCGAGATCCTCGGGCGCGATGCCCGGACCCTCGTCAATGACACGTGCCACCAGCGCCGCTGCCCCGTCCGGGCGGCGAGCTTCGGCGAGTTCGATCGTCACCGACGTGTTCGGCGGGCTGAAGCGGATCGCGTTAGACAGGAGATTGGCGAAGGCCTGCCGGAGCCGCAGCGCGTCCGCGCGCAATAACGGCGGTGGGAGATCGCACTGCAAGCGCAACTGCACCTGCCGCTCACGCGCCATGGCCTCGAATTCTCCCACCAGCGAGCGCAGCATGGCGGCCAGGTCCTGGGGTTCGAAGGTGTAGCTCATCTTGCCCGCTTCAATCTTCGCCAAGTCCAGGAGGTCATTGAGCAGTCGGGTGAGGCGCTCGGCGCTGTTGTCGATGTTCTCGAAGTAGCGTTGTAACTTCTCCCGCGGCGCCGCCTCCGAACGGTCCCGTCCCAGCTTGGCGAAGCTCGCTACGGCGTGCATGGGCGAGCGCAGCTCATGGGACATGCTCGCGAAAAAAGCGCTGCGCGCCTGGTTCGCTGCCTGCGCTGCCTCCAGGGCCTGTTGCAGGGTCGCCCGCTGCCGCTCCTGCTCCTTGCGGACCCCCTGCTCGCGCAGGGCGCGCGCGGAGGTGTCGGTGAGGACCGCGAGCAACTGACCGCCGCGGGGCCGCGTCAGGGTGAGGGAGAGCTGTTGGCGCAACCCCTAGGCGTTCAGGCCCGTGGCTTCCAGGCGATGATCGTCCAGCAGCGGGCCGAGCGCATCCCCACAAGCCTCGACCAAGCCTTGCAGCTCCGGCGCGACGGAGGCCAGGTCGGCGAAGAAATGCGCTAGGGCTCGCTCGCGCAGCAGGGGCCGGAGCAGCGCCACCGCCGCCGGGTTGGCCAGTTGGACCGTACCCTGCTCGTCCATCTGCACCAAGCCCACCGGGGCCGCGCACAGTAACTCCGACAGCAACTGCTCCTGCGTCCGGGCGGCAGCCGTGCACGGCAACTCCTGCACTGCGCCCGCGGGTTCGGAAGCGTCACGCGGCATAGTGCACGCAAATGTAGGAACGATTGAGAGCGGGGCCGGCGATGAGACGCAGGCGCACGGATTTGGGCTCCAAGCGCAGGGTGAAGATGTAGTCCATCGTGAGATCCAAGGGGGCCAGCGCGCGTCGCATGTCGGCGAAGCGCTGGGCCACGAGCACATTATTTATGGGCTCCTCGGCGGAATCTGTGGGTGGTTTTGGGGCTACGGAGCAGGTGCTGAAGTGGAGTTTAGGTACTTGTAGAGCTTGCGGCAGGTGGCGTCTAAGGAGTTCTGTTCCTCTTCGGTGATCCGTGGCCAGATCAGCGGAC
>JANXRW010000059.1 GCA_025356655.1 Betaproteobacteria bacterium
CGAGGAACTGCAAGCCTGGAAGGCGGCGATCGAGGCCTTCCTGGACGAGCACCTGGCCCTTCGGCTGAACCCGCGCCGGGAGCGGATGCGGTTGTTGAGCGACGGTGTGGATTTCCTGGGGTACATCGTGCGACCGTTCCATCTGCTGGTGCGCTGGCGGGTGGTGGGGCACTTGGGCGAGCGGTTGGCCCGCAGCCGGCTACCTGGGCCGGAGCAACGATCCACCGCCCGGGCACCAAGTGATGTGGCACGGCTACATCGACCTCCACGCGATGTGGGCTACGCCCTGCGGCATCCCGAGGAGGATTCGTGAGCCTTATGGGGAAAGGGCAGGGCTAGGCCGTACAGGCGGTTTGCTACCGTTTTCGCTTGGGGGTTGGCTGGCCCTGTCGAGCAAACTGCCCTCGGCCAGGATCTACCCGCACGGGGGCGAGCACGCCGTGGGTGTGGAGGGTCTGACCCGTGTACTCGACCGTCGATCATTGAACTCAGCGCCAGTCCCGCAGGTGCCCCCCTGATCGGCCTGCTCCACGGCCGAGCCGCTGGGCGCGCTCGGCCGTGGAGCGCCCACAGCCGCCGTGGACTGGCCTTCAGGCGATGCGCACCCGCCTTCGACAGCACCGGGTGCGGAGTTCGTCCCGGCGCCCCCTCAAAGCATCCGGCCAAAACCGCCCCCGGCGCAACCGTCGCTCGGCGGGGCTCGGTGTCCTATTGAGAATTGCTGCGCGCCGGGCGTACGCTTTGACAAACCCGTTGGGATGAATTAGGTTTGCCGGGCGCCAGCGGGTAGCCTCCGGTCGAGGGAGGTGCCGAACCCTGTCCCCTTGTTCCTCAACGGAGGTTTCCATGGCAGCGTATCGCCACGTCCTGAGTGCCCTGATACCCGCCCTGGCGCTCGTCGCAGGGGCACTCCTGCCTTCGGCCGCCTCTGCCCAGACCGGGCCCATCCGCATCGGCGTACCCACGCCGCTGCAGCTGCAGGTGGGGCGAGACACCATCGATGCGGTGGACATGGCCATCCGCGAGATCAATGCCCACGGTGGGGTATTGGGACGCAAGCTCGAGATGGTCGTTGCCGATGAGACGGAGAATCCGGAAACCGGCATCAATGCCATTAAAAAGCTCACCGCCGACGAGAAGGTGGACGTGCTCATCGGGGGCTACACCAGCGGCGTGACGCTCGCGCAAATCCCGCACATCCAGCGCGCGAAGACCATCTACCTCGGGATCGGCGCCGCCTCGCCGGCGGTCACCCGGGGCGTGCGAACGGACTACGAGAACGGTAAATACATCTTCCGTGCCTTCCCGCTCAACTCCCAGCACCAGGCCCGGGCGCTGGCGGAGTTCATCAATGGGGTGGTGAAGGGCGAACTGGGCTACAGCCGCGTGGCCATCATCGGCGAGAACGCCAAGTGGGTCCAGGACCTGGTGCCTCTGCTGCGCAAGGGCGCCACCGACCTGGGGATGGAGGTGAAGCTGGCCGAATTCTTCGACACGCAGACCTCGGATTTTTCGCCACTGCTCTCCAAGGTAAAAGACAGCGGCGCGCAGTTTCTGGTGGTCATTCTGTCCCATGCTTCCTCGGATGTGTTCGTCAAGCAGTGGTACGACGCGCGCTTTCCCATGCTGATCGGCGGCATTGACGTCAAGAGCATGGATGCGGACTTCTACCAGCGCGTTGACGGCAAGGCCCAGGGCGAGATCGCGGCAAACCTGGGGGTGCGTGCGCCGCTCACCCCCAAGACCATCCCCTTCTGGGACGCTTTCGTTAAAAAGACCGGCCGCGCTGGCCCCGTCTACAGCGCCTTCGGCGCCTATTCCGCGGTGATGCTCTATGCCGAGGCCGTGGGTCGTGCGAAGACCACCGCCGCCGAGAGTGTCATCAAGGAGTTGGAGAAGACCGACCACGTTGGCGTGGTAGGGCGATTGCAGTTCGACGAGAACCACGACATCAAAGCCGGTCCTGGCTTCATCAACCTCTTCTTCGCCCAGTGGCAAGACAAGGGAGAGCGCGTCGTGGTCTGGCCCAAGGAGCAACGCACGGGTAAGGTCGTGCTGCCCGCTTGGATTAAAAAATAGACGTGGGTGAGGGGGTGGAGGACCATCCGTCTCTCGGTGGTCGGCGATGCTAGAGATTCTCCTCTACGGCGCGGTGACGAGCGCGATCTACGCCCTGCTGGCGGTGGGCTTCACGCTGATCTTCGGGGTTGCTCGCATCCTGAACCTCGCGCACGGATCCTTCTATGCCCTGGGTGCCTACGCGACCTACGTGCTGAGCTCCACGCTGCACCTACCCTTGGCCCTGGCCGCACCCCTTGCCGTCCTTTGCGTGGCGGGCTTTGGCGTGCTGCTCGAGCGCGTCCTCGTGCGGCCGCTGCGCGGCTCCCAGATCGGCGTATTGATGATCACGTTGGCGGCTTCCCTGGTGGTGGAGCAGGTTCTCCTCATCACCTTCGGATCGGAGTACCGTAACGTTCCCTCCTTCATCGACGGCAAGGTGGCCATTGGCCACGTGGACATTGGCGGCCAGCGCCTGCTGACACTGGGCGTTGCCGTGGTGGCCCTCGGCGCGCTCCTCCTGTTGATTCACCGTACGCGCTTCGGTGCCGCCATCCTGGCCGTGTCCCAAGACCCCGAGGCAGCCCAGTATTTGGGGATCCCCGCTGACCGCGTGTTCGCCCAGGTGATGGGGCTCTCCGCCGGTTTGGCAGCGCTGGCCGCCGTCCTGGCCGCCCCCTTCCTCACGGTGCAACCCGGCATGGGGCTACTGCCCATGGTGAAGGCCTTCGCCATCGTCATCGTCGGGGGCCTGGGCTCCATTCCCGGGAGCATCCTGGGTGCCTTGCTCCTGGGCTATTCCGAGACCATCGTCGCCTACCTGGTGTCCACCTCCTGGACCGAGTTGGTGTCGCTGGTGGCCGTGCTGTTCACCCTGGTGCTGCGCCCCGCCGGTCTCTTCGGCAAGCGCGCGGCGTTCTAGTGCCATGACCGTGCGACGCGATCTCGTTGGGGCGGTACTGGCGGTCTCGATCCTGGCCGTCGCGCCGCCGCTCGTCGGTAGCAGCTACCTGGTGGGGGTGCTCACGGTGGCGGTGATCTACGGGCTCTGGGCAGCGAGTTGGGACTTCATGTCGGGGCTCACCGGGCGGGAGAACTTCGGCTTCGCCCTGTTCATTGGTGCCGGCGCCTACACCGCGGGCTTTCTGGATACCCTGGCGCATCTCAGCCCCTGGTGGGGGCTGGCCGCGGGAATGGCGGCCGCCGCGCTCTTCAGCCTCCTGCTGGGTTTTCCGACGCTGCGGCTCAAAGGGCCCTACTTCGCACTCGCCATGCTCTCGGCCTCGGCCATCATGCAGCGGCTCATGCTCATTTTTTGGGAGACCACCGGTGGCGAGGAGGGACTCTACGGCATCGCACCGCTCTTCTCCTCGCCCCTGGCCTATTACTATTTCGTGCTCGCCGCGACCGTGGCGAGCGTGGCGTTCCTGGTGATGCTGGCGCGCTCCCCCTGGGGTCTCATCCTGCGCGCCATTCGTGGTGACGAGGCCACCTGCCTGGCAGCCGGCATCGATGTCACTTTCTACAAAATGGTCTCGCTCATCATCAGCGCCGCCTTTGGCGGACTGGGCGGCGCCCTTTACGCGCACTACCAACTGCAGGTGAGCCCGCAGCTCTTCTCCGTGGTGACCACGATCACGGTCATCATCATGGTGTACGTCGGCGGCATGGGCAGCATCTACGGGGCCCTGGGTGGGGCCTTGCTGCTCACCTTGCTCACGGAACTGCTACGCGACTTCGGGCAATGGCGCCTGCTCGTCTACAGCCTCACCTTGATCCTGATCCTCTTTTTTTTGCCAGGCGGTCTCGTCGCTCCCCTGTGGCGGCGGCTGCGCGGCGGGGGGGGGCGGTGAGCGCGCTCTTGAGGGCCGACGGCCTGGGAAAGCGCTTCGGCGGCCTGCGGGCGGTGAAGCAGGTGAGCTTCGAACTGGCCGCAGGCGAAATCACGGGGATTCTTGGGCCCAACGGCGCGGGCAAGACAACGCTCTTCAATTTGCTCACGGGGTTCATGGCTCCCGATGAGGGCCGCGTTGAATTCGCTGGCAAGGTACTCACCGGACTGGCTCCCCAGCGCGTGGTCAACCTGGGGCTGGCGCGCACTTTCCAACTGTGCCGGCCCTTCGTGGGCATGTCCGTCCTAGAAAACGTGATGGTGGGTTGCCTGTGCCCGCGGGTGCGCGCCGATGGCGGTGGCGCGGCGCGCGCCATGGAACTGCTCCGGATGGTGGGCCTGGAGCGTAAGGCGCAGACGCCGGCGCAGTTGCTGCCCTATGGGGACCAGCGCCGCCTGGAGATCGCCCGCGCTCTGGCTACGCGGCCCCGGCTGTTGCTGCTCGACGAGCCTTTTGCCGGCCTGGGCAAGGCGGAGATCGATCCCCTGTCCGACCTCATCCGGCGCCTGCACGCACAGGAGGGCCTGACGCTCCTCATCATCGAACACAAGCTGCGCGAATTCATGAAGCTCGTCACGCGCGTGATCGCCATGGATTTCGGCGAGGTGATCGCCGAGGGCGATCCCGAGGGCATCGTGCAGGATCCGCGGGTCATCCGCGCCTACATCGGCGGCACGGAGGATGCCCATGGCGCTGCTTGAAGTGGAACACCTGCAGGTGCGCTACGGCAAGGCGAGCGCGCTCGAGGATGTGTCGCTCCAGGTGGGGGAGGGCGAACTGGTGGCCGTGCTGGGTCCCAACGGCGCGGGCAAGACGACTTTGCTCAAGGCCATCGCGCGCGGCTTGCCCAGCGAGGGCGGGCTGCGCCTGCGCGGTCGCTCGCTCCACGAGTTGCCGTCGCACCGGGCGGTGGCGGCGGGCATTTGCCTCTGCCCCGAAGGCCGTCGGCTGTTCCCCGAGCTCTCCGTCCTGAAGAACCTCACCCTGGGCGCCTACCTGCGCACGGACCCCACCGAGGTCGCAAGTGATCTGGAGCGGGTCTATGGCCTCTTCCCGGTGCTGCGGGAACGGGCCCGGCAGGTGGCAAGCACACTCTCCGGGGGGGAGCAGCAGATGGTAGCCATCGGGCGCGCCCTGATGGGGCGGCCGGCCCTGCTGCTGCTCGATGAGCCGTCGGTGGGCATTGCGCATCGCCTGAAGATCCAGATTTTCGATGCCATTGCCGAAATCGGGCGCGCCGGCACGGCCATCCTGCTGGTTGAGCAGGATGCTGTCTCCGCCCTGCGCATCGCCTCGCGCGTCTATGTGCTCGAGCACGGTCGCGTCGTCCGGGAGGGCAGCGCCGCGCAGTTGGAGGCCTGCGATGAACTCCGGCAGATCTACCTGGGTGTCTGACCAGCGCCCGCTGGGCGCGTCGCCCACCCGACTACCGATGGCCCCGGAACGCCTGCTGATCTTGGCCAGGCAACTCGGTTCCAGCGTCCCGCCCGGGCCCGAAGCCATGGTGGAATTCGGCGCCGCGGCCACCGCCGACGCCCTCGCAGAACTCGGGGTGGAAACGCGGGCGTCCCCCACCGGTGCGCTCGCCCTGGCGAGGCCCGTGGATTGGCTCGATGCAGCAGTGGTCGCGCGTTGCCTTGGCAACCAAGCGGAACCCTTCCAGGTGAGCGTGGTGGACTGCGTTGGCTCCACCAACACGGAATTGCTCCGGGCGGCCGCGCTGGGCGCCCCGCACGGCGCCGTCTTGGCGGCGGAACTGCAGGCTGCCGGGCGTGGGCGGGGCGGGCGCCGCTGGGAGGGGGGCATCGGGTCCTCGCTGGTGTTCTCCGTGCTGTGGCGGTTCCACGGCCAGCCTTTCTTCGAGACCCTGGCCCTAGTGGTCGGCGTCGCCGTCATCCGCGCCCTGGCGTCGGCGGGTGTGCGCGACGCCGGCCTGAAATGGCCGAATGACCTCCTGCTCGAGGGCGCCAAGGCAGGCGGCGTCCTGGTAGAGTCGCGATCCTCGGGGGCCGCGCTCGACTTCGCGGTCATCGGCATCGGCCTCAACGTGGGCGCGGACCCCCGTCGCGGACTGCGCGCCGGACGCGTCGGCGCGGATCTGCGCGCGAGTGGCTTCCAAGGCAGCCGCAGCGAGTTGCTCGCCTGCCTGCTGTTGCACTTGCGCCGCACCCTCGCTCAGCACGAGGCCGAAGGCTTCGAAGGGCTACGCCAGGAGTGGGAGCGTGCCCACGTCCACCGCGGCCAGTGGGTCACGCTTCATGTCCCCGACGGCAGCCTGGTTGAGGGACGGGCCCTGGGAATTTCCGCGCGCGGCGACCTGCAACTGGAAACGGCGCAGGGGACCCGGAGTTTCCGTAGCGGCGAGGTTAGCAGCCAGGCGACTTTCGCCACCACCGGAGGGCCACTTTGAAGCTCTTAGCTCTGGACGTGGGCAACACCCGCATCAAGTGGGGTCTGCACGTCGATGGCCACTGGCTGGCGCGCGGCTTTTTACCCACGGCCCATCCGAACCTGCTTGCTGGGACCTTGGCCCGCCTCCCGGGCTTGGATCAGGTCCTGGGGTCCAATGTGGCAGGAGAGCCGGTGGCGCAGACACTGGGCGGCCTGCTGGAAGCCTGCGGCCTGGAGGCCCAGTGGATCCGCCCGGCGTCCTCGGCCGCAGGCGTGGCCAACGGTTACGAACAGCCCGCCCAGCTAGGGCCTGACCGCTGGGCCGCCCTGGTCGCGGCCCACGCGTTGTTCGAGGGGCCGCTCCTGGTGGTGAATGCGGGCACGGCCGTGACGGTGGATGCGCTCACCCGTGACGGCCGGTTCCTCGGCGGCCTGATCGCGCCAGGCACGCGCCTCATGGCCACTGCGCTGAACCTGCGCACCGCCCGCCTGCCGCTGGCGAACGGCGAAGTGCAGGCGTTTCCGCGCAACTCGGCCGATGCGATTACGAGTGGCATCGTGCACAGTCTGTGCGGCGCCGCGGAGCGCACACGCCGTAGCCTGGAGTTGGCGTCAGGCGAGGCCGCGCAGGTGATCCTCAGCGGCGGCGGCGCCGGCGACCTGCTGCCGCACTTCCCGGCGGACACGTGCTGGGTTCCTGCCCTGGTCCTGGAGGGGCTGGTGCGATTGGCTGGCGTGCGCCCGTGAGGTTGCTGTTGGCCATCCTGCTGCTCGCCAATGTCATCGTGCTCGTCGCGGGCGTCACCGCACGCGGCGAGCGCGACCCCGAGGCGGAGATCCTGCGCCGCCCGGCCGGCAAAGACTCCATTCGCATCCTTCCGGCGGCGCCGACGGCCTCGGCCGCCTCCGCCCCCCGCGCCAACTCAGCGAGCAATGGGGCGCAAAGCTGTCTGGAGTGGGGCAACTTCGCTCGCCAGGAGTCCAGTGCCGTGCGGGCCGTGCTCGACACCCTGAATCTCGGCGAGCGTCTGTCCACCCGGCAGGTGAGCCTCTCCTCTGGCTTCTGGGTCTACCTGCCTCCGCCCGCAACCCAGGGGGATCAGCCCAAACGCCTCGCCCGACTGCGCCGCTTGGGCATCGAGGGATACTCCGAGCTCAAGGTCGAGGGTAAGTTGCGCGGCGCCATCTCGCTCGGACTCTTCCGCAATCAAGATGGCGCTGCCGAGCACCTGGCCAGCATCAAGCGCAAGGGCTTAGAAGGCGCGCTGCTGGAGCCGCACGAACTGCCCGGCGAACAGACGGTGTTCCGCATTCGCGCCCCGGAGCCCGCCGTCGTCACCCAATTGGGGGAACTCAAGGCAACGCATCCCGGGACCGACCTGAAGACGGTCAGCTGTCCTTGAATGAGGGCACGGGCACGGCCGACTCCCGTAACGCGAACTTGCCATCGATGTTGCGGGTCAAGCGGAGCTGCCGGGCGTGGAACCGCTCCAACTCGCGTCGATGTCCGATGCTGATGAGGCTCGAGGCGGGCAGATGTTTCAGCAGCATCTGGTACATGGCCGCCTGCGCTGGCTCGTCCAGGGCCGATGTCGCTTCGTCGAGGAATAGCCAAGCGGGGCGATGCAGCAGGGCACGCGCGATCGCCACCCGCTGCTGCTCGCCACCGGAGAGGCGCAGGGACCAGTTCTCGGTATCATCGAAGCGCAGCTTCAGGTCGGGCAGCCCCACCGCATCGAGCGCCTTTGCCAGTTCCTCGTCGGGGAAGCTGCCGCCGGCCCTCGGGTAGGCCAGGGCCTGGCGCAGGGTGCCCAGGGGGAAGTAGGGTCGCTGCGGCAGAAACAACACATCGAAGGGTTCGGGCGTCGCGAGCTCGCCCCTGCCGAAAGGCCAAAGCCCGGCCAGCGCGCGGAACAGTGTGCTCTTGCCCGACCCGGAGTCACCCTGGATGAGAACGCGGTCGCCCGGTTGCAGGTGCAGATCAGAGGCCGCGAGGAGGGCGGAACCGTCTGGCAGGTTTAGGCTCAGCGCGTTCAGGTCGATAGCCGCGCCGCGGCTGTTGGTGTGGACGATCGCTTGGCCTTCGGGCTGCAGCCGGCGCGCCTCGCTCAGGGCATGGTGGAAGCCGGTCAGGCGGTCCACAGTCGCCTTCCAGCCCACGAAACCGCTGCTGGCGGTGTTGCCCGTATAGGCATTGATGAACCAGCTGAGCGAGCCCTGCACCTGCCCAAAGGCGTTGGACACCTGCATCAGGCCGCCCAACTGCAGCGCCCCCGAGAAGTACCTTGGCGCCCCGGCCAAGAAAGGGAACACCACGGCGACCTGGCTGTAGCCCACGGTAAAGGCGTTGAGCAGTTTCTGCTTCTGCATGATCACGCGGAAGTTGTGCATCAGGCGGTGGAAGCGGTCCCGGAACCCTTCCAACTCATTGGACTCGCCGTGATAGAGCGCCACGCCCTCAGCGTTCTCGCGGAAGCGCATCAGGCTGAAGCGGAAGTCCGCCTCCAGCCGCTGCTGGCCGAAGGACAGCGCGATCAGCGAATGGCCGATGCGGTGGGTGGCCCAAGTACCCAGTGCCGCATAGGCAAGGGCTACCCAGACCATGTAGCCGTAGAGTTCATAGCCCGTGCCCCCCACCGAGAAATGCAGCGACCCGGACAGGCCCCAGAGGATCGTGATGAAGGACCCCAGGGTCACCAGGGACTTGAGCAGCCCCAGGCCGAGGCTCAGCGTTTCCTCCACGAGCAGGCGCAGGTCTTCGGCGATCCGTTGGTCGGGGTTGTCCGCTGGGTCGCCGGCCAACTGCAGCCGGTAGTAGGCCCGCTGGTCCAGCCAGTCGCGCAGGTAAACCGAAGTGAGCCAGCGCCGCCAGCGGATCTGCATCATCTGGGTCAGGTACACGGCGTAAATCGTGATACCGATGTAGCCGGTCGCGAGCCAGGTGAAGCGCCACATGAGCCGGAAGAACTCACCCTTCTTTTTGTCCTGGAGCGCATTGTAGAAATCGTTGTTCCAGGTGTTGAAAAGGACGTCCATGTAAACCAGCGCCAAGGTGAGGCCGATGATGAGACCCAATAGCGCCCCCGCAATCCAGCGTTCCTCGGATTGCCAGTAGGGCTTGACCAGTAGCCAAAAATCTCTGAGAAAGCGGCGTCGGACTCCGGCCATGGGCAGTGCTCCTAGGAGATGGGGGGTGTGCTTACTCGGACCGGATGCGGGCGAGGAGGGACGTCGTAGAGCGCTGATGTAGGAAGGCGATGGAGTGCACGCCACCTCCCCAGGACTGAACCTCCCGCGCGCCCACGATGGCCTCGGGCCGCCAGTCCCCGCCCTTGACCAAGATCTCCGGCCGACAGGCGAGAATCAAGCCGAGCGGCGTGTCCTCGTCGAACCAGGTCACCACATCGACGGCCGCCAGCGCGGCGAGCACCATGAGGCGATCTTCGAGTGGGTTGACGGGCCGGTCGCTGCCCTTGCCTTGTCGCCTCACGGAGGCGTCGGTGTTGATGGCGACCATGAGGGCGGCGCCCAGCGCGCGCGCTTGCGCGAGGCAGGTGACGTGCCCGCGGTGGATCAGGTCGAAGCAGCCGTTGGTGAAGACCAGCGGCCGCGGCGTCGCGATCAGGCGCTGCGCTAACTCCTGGGGTGGGCAGACCTTCGCCTCGAAGCTCGGAAGGGGATACATGGGGGTACCGGCAGTGGGCGCCCGGTATGATACCGTGCGCCGGAATTGCCGGACCCCGCCTGTCGTCCAGGAATCCGCATGCAGCCTTCGCGTTCGCCTTCGCCTTTCCCGCCCCTGCGCCCGCACACGCTGCCGGGCGCCGCCCGCCCGTTCCTCAGACAACTCGAGGCGCTGCGCAGTGGCGAACTCGAGGTACTAGCCCCGGGTGGGCTGCATTTCCGGTTCCAGGGCGAGGCGCCGGGCGCGCAGGCGACGATGGAGCTCTCCACCTGGGCTGCTTGCCACGCAGTCCTGGGCGAAGGGGGACTTGGGCTCGCGCGGGCCTACCTCTCGGGCCAGTGTCAGACACCCGATCTCGGGCCACTACTCACCCTGGTGCGGGCGAATCCTGCTGCTTGGGCGGCCACCCAGGCGCCGGGTGCGGCGTTGGGGCAGTGGCTGCGGCGGCTAGTTGGGGGGCGCGTTCCTGGCAGCGTCCACCGGCGCTACCGATTAAACGATGCGTTCTACGCCAGTTGGCTAGACGACACCATGACCTACTCGGGGGCGCTGTTCGAGGGGGATCACACGCGCACGCTGGAGCAGGCGCAGCAGGCCAAATACGCGCGCATTCTCCATCGCCTGGCGCCAGCGCCAGGGGCGCACCTATTGGACCTGGGGTGCGGCTGGGGCGGCTTCGCCCTGCAGGCGGCCACCACCCATGGCTGCCCTGACTAGTGCACACACTGGACAAGTTGGTGTTTTCCCGCTATTGTTCGATCCATGGTCGTCACCCGCCACGATTTCACCGATGAACTGATCCTGCGCATCCGCGATTCGGGTGGGTAGCCAGCCCCATCTTACCCGCGG
>JANXRW010000097.1 GCA_025356655.1 Betaproteobacteria bacterium
CGAGCGCCTGCTTGATCAGATCGATCAAGGCGCCAAAGCTCAGTGCATCCCCCGAGGTGTCCGCCGCGCTCACCGGTGCAGTGCCTCCAGCCCACTTCCACGCGGCTGTTATAGCGCACGGCGGGAATTATGTCCAGCCCCGGGGGGGAAATCCTCATCTGAGCGCGGGACCATCCCTACGGCAAGCCACATTTAGAATTGCTGCGCGCGGCCCCTTTCGGGTGAATAAATCAGGCGCCCGACCCGGAGCCGACACCGAGGACAACACTCAGACCAGTACCTTCCAGCTAGCCGCGCTACCGCACCCGCGGCGCAGTCCGACCGGCGAAGGCTTCGTGGCCTACCTGACCCAGGGCGAGCGGACACACAAGCTCAGCATCAACGATGCCATGGCCCTGGGGAACCCCGGCGTCTTCGAGCGCTCCTCAGAAGAGTTCCCAGCAGGTCGCGGTAACGGCTAAGGAGGAAAGGGTCGAGGCGGGCCGTCGGTACAAAAGCGCTTCGAGAAGCTGGGCATGTCCCAAAAGATAGCCTCCCGGGAACCACGATCGGCCGCCGAATAGGACGACCGCACGACCGTCGCGGTCAAGTCCGTGCTGATCGAGATCGGGCAGATCCTCGGCGGCCTTAAGGGCAAGTGCACCACCATTGGCGATGCGGTTCCCTGGCTCCCGCTGGCCAGGGAGGACTGGCCACACGTTAGCACCCTCGACGTGGATGTCGGGCTGAATGCGAAAGCAATCGGCCCTGGCGAGTACGCGACCTTGGTCGGCGCGCTTCAAGGCCATGGTTGCCCGGCGCGAAACGGCGGGGCGGAGATCGACGTCTTGGTTGGTTTCCTCATGCCGCGCGGTGCAGCGGACAACGCCGACTTGGCGACGCGGTTCTGCCAACTCGGGCCGTAGCCGGGCGGATCCCGGACGACGGTACATACGCGCGGAGATCGCGGTGTTCTCCATCCCTACTTTGCTGGTGATGAGGGGTCAGGCGTCGGCGGGCCGCTACAAGCGGAAGGCGGCTAGGGCGACGCCGGAGGATCGAACGACTTACAAGGCTCCGTGGCGTTCCCGCGGAAGTCCTCGAGTGCGATGCGGTGGAGCGGGCGAAGGGAATCGAACCCTCTTCACGAGCTTGGGAAGCTCGGGTAATGCCATTATACGACGCCCGCAAGGCCCCCTATTTTACGCCCATTGTGCAGCGGCGCTCAATGTCCGCGACGCAGTGGCGGCAGATTTCAGGGCAGCGCCATCTCCTGCTCCAATTCCATTAACAGCTGTGCCGCGCTCGTGGCGCGACAGAACGCGTAACGCGCCCCGGCCCAGAGCGATTGGTACTCGCCGTCGCTGCGCCGGGCCGCGGCTTGGCGCATGGGCCCAGTTGCCAGGTTCTGCATGGGGAAAGGTAAGCGCGGCTGACCCTGCATGCGGTCCATGAAGTCCGTAACGATGCCACGTGCCGGTCGACCCGAATAGGCGTCGGTCAGGCGCGTCCCGCGCCCCCGCTCCTCGAGCAGGAAGTGCCGGTGTGCGGCGCTCGCACCGCTCTCCACACAGGTCAGGAAGGCGGTTCCCATCTGCACTGCCGCCGCGCCGGCCGCTAGTGCCCTGCGGATATCGCCGCCGCTCATGATGCCGCCGGCGGCCACCAACGGCACCCGCAAGGCCCGGGCCAGTTGCCCCAACAGTTCCATGGTCGGCAATTCCTCGTCGGGGGCTGCAGGATCGAAGACCCCGCGGTGGCCGCCGGCCTCGATACCCTGGGCCACGACAAAGTCCACTCCGATTGACTGCGCTTCCTGCGCGGCTTCCACACAGGTCGCGCTGGCCCCCACGGCGATGCCCAGACCATGGGCTCGCGCCACCACGTCGCCCGACGGAAGTCCCAGGTGGAAGGTCAGCACCGCCGGCTTTTCCTGCCACACCGCCTCGAGTTGGGCGTGCAAGTCCAGGAAAAACGGTTCGCGCGGGTCCGGGACATCTACGCCTGCATTCCCGGGTAAACCGGCGAGTGCCGCCAAGGCCCGAGCCCGCAGACCTTCCTCCGGGGGCTCCACGGGCCGGAACACAAAAAAATTGGCGTTCAAGGGGCCCGGCGAGAGCGCGCGCGCGGTCCGCAACTCGGCCGCGATGCGCTCGGGCGGGCTGTAGGCGAAGCCCAGGCTGCCCAAACCGCCGGCAGTGCTCACGGCGGCGACCAGCGCCGGCGTAGCAAAACCGCCGGCCATGGGTGCAAGGATCACGGGAAGGCGAAGCTGGGACAGAGCGAACATGCGCGACTCCGGCAAGGATTTGGCGACATGCTAGGCCCTGGCATGCGCTAGGGCAACCCGCGCGCTCTCGGCGAAGGAAGTTTTCGGGGAAGTGCGCCGACGGGTTGCGTTTTCTGGGCGGAAGATCTAGCCTGCTCCGGCGATAATGGCCGTATCGGAGTGGCCTCGGAGCTACCGTGGAAGTTCCCTCCGTTTACATCACACATCGGCCCTGGTCGGGTCGATGGGCCGCCTGCCGCTTCATTTGTCACCCCAATCAATTCCCCAATGCCCTCCCCTCGCCGCCTGCTAACCGTCCACCCTCGGGCGTCTCGATCGCCCCCTGAGTGGAGGGCCGCGCCAAGCGGCCCCCGCACGTCCCTGCCGGGCGCATGAGCGAATCTGCCCAGCGGCTGCCGCGCTGGTCGACCTTGGTTGCTTTGAACCTGGTGTCGGGACTCGCTCAACTGGGCCAGTTCGGTATTGCGTTCGCGCTTATCCCGCTGGCGCTGCAGGCACGCGGGCTGCCGGCTTGGCAGATCGGTGGAGCCAGTGCGCTGCTCTGGTCAGGAATGGCGGGCGGCCTGGTTCTGGCCCCGGGGATGATCCTGCGCCTGGGCAACCGCAGGACGGTGCTCGTGGGTCTCACCTGGAGCGCGCTTTGCCTGGCGCTGATGCCTTGGCTCGAAACGACCTACTGGGCCCTGGCCGGGTTCCTCCTTGGCGGCGGGATCGGCCTGCGCTGGATCGGCAACGAAACCTGGCTCTACCACCTGACCCCTCCGGCGATGCGCGGGCGCGTTGTGGGCGTGCACGAGACGATCATCGGCCTCGCCAGCACGCTGGGGCCCGGCCTGGTCGCCGCGGTCGGCGTCAGGCACTGGCATTGCTTCGCGCTCGCGGCCGGGTTTACCTGCTCAGCCGCGCTCCCTCTGATGGGCTTGCGCGCCTTGCAGAGCAAGTTGCCGTCGCCGGCGCCCGCTCCCAGCGGCGGCCGCGCGGCCCCGCGGCATCAAGGTGCACTGGTCGCGGGATGCGGCGGGTTGATGGAAGCGGCGCTACTGGCCCTGCTACCGGTCTACGCGGCGGGCCAGGGGTTTAGCAGCAAGCAGACGGCGCTGCTTCTGCTCGCCAGCGGCCTGGGCGCTACCCTGCTTCAGTTCCCCATCGGCTGGTGCGCTGAGCGCTGGGGATGGCGCAACACAGCCTTGGCCTGTGCCTGCCTCAGCGCGGTGGGCGCCTTGCTCCTTCCGCTATCGGCAGTAGGAGCCGGACGGCCCCTGGCAGCCTTGCTGTTCCTTTTGAGCGGAACGCTGGCTGGCTTCCTGACCCTGGGCTTGATCGCCGCTACGCGGGATGGGGACCTGCTCGGCATGGCGCGCGACCTGCGGCGCGTGTCACTGGTGTTTGCCAGCCTCTCGGGGCTGGGCCCGCTCGTTGGGGGAGTCCTGATGAGTGCCTGGGGCAATCAGGGACTGGTCGGGCTGATGTCCGGCGTAGCCCTGGGGTTGGCCGCCTGGTTGGTTTTCTGGGCCCCCGGCGCCAGAGCAGAGGGCCCAGAAATCGACGGCTGTTAGTTGCGTCGGCGCCGGGCCGCTAGGGCTAGTGCCCCGACACCCCCGAGCATGAGAGCCCAAGTGCCTGGCTCGGGCACGGCGTCCGCGCCGAGGTTC
Source organism: Betaproteobacteria bacterium (assembly GCA_025356655.1). Lineage (GTDB taxonomy): Bacteria > Pseudomonadota > Gammaproteobacteria > Burkholderiales > SHXO01 > SHXO01. Next base: position 3,922 of record JANXRW010000097.1, read on the forward strand.
ACCGCGTCGTTCTGTACGCCGATGAGCGTGCCGAGTTCGCCAGCCGCGGGCGCCTTATCACCATTGAGCGGGGCTGCCTCGCCTTCGGCACCGAGCGGCCCCGTGTACTTGTAGAACTCAAACCGGCGCAACACGGCGTGGTGCCCCTTGCCCACCTCGTTGCCACCGAGTTCCAATTGACCCGCCTGGGGATTGCCTATCTCCGTCTGCAGCAGTTGCCACTCGATCTCGGTGTTCTTCTCGGCATCCTTGACCTTGGCGTTGCCGCCGACCAGGTCCTCCAGCGCCACCGGACCATCGAGTTCCGTGGTGTAGACCTTCACCCACTCAGGCACACCAAACTGGTTCCCGCCCTCCGGATCGGGCGCGCCCACGGCCGCGGCGACCTTTGGCGGCGCAGCCGGCTGACCAGGCGGCACCACGACGGGCACGACGGTGAACACCGGCGCAGGGAGGTTCACGACGCCATTGGTGAGCACGCCCGGCGTCCCGCTATCCTTCAACCAGCTGTAGGTGGTCTTGGTGGGCGCAATACGGGTTCCCACGCCAAAGTGGTCGCAGGGGGTGCCTGCGTTGTAGCCGCCAGGCAAGGCGCCACCACTCCAACAACTATCACCGCCGGTGGTGAAGGAGGGGTTGGAAGTAATATCCGGCGTCGCCGCACTCCAGGCAGTGCCGTCCCAACTGGCCCGATAGATCACGTGCGTGACCTTCACCCCACCGACGATGTCCGTGCTGATCGTGGGACTCAGGTACCGCTCGACCGTGGGCAGGAAACCCCGGCCCAGTCCGCCGAAGGTATCCGTCACGTCCGAACTGTCCAGCCCCTCGAGGTCGATCTCGAAACCGTGCGTATCCCCGCCCGTGTCGTTAACGACGTCGAAGTTGCCCAGGAATCCCTGGACCCCGGCGAAGGACGCCGCGGGAGTGAAGGTGATGGCCACCACAACCGCCAGCAGCTTGAGTTTGATCTTCATGACCGTTTAGTCTCCAGGTTGAGGTGAAGGGCGCTCGGCTCCCTGCCGGCTGATATCACGCCAGTCGAATTATTAAGTGATCATTGGGTCAGTCCGGGAGTGGGCAAGCCCGATCCGACTGTCCATGGCCATTGTATGTATGTCAAGGGCGGCGAATGAGTCTCGACCAAATGACAATGCTGTGTCAAACATTGCAAACTGCGATTTGACAATCCCCGGTAGGGTCACATCGGGCCTCACGCTCCGCCGCGAGCGCTCTCAGCGCTGCGGGAGGGCACCACTCTACCGAGGGCGCTGGGGTAGGAGCTAGATATCGCCGAAGTAACCTTCTGCGACGGCGCCCGTGGCGTCGGTGTCGACGCCTACACCCACCGCCGTCAAGTGGCCTGGGTCCTCGCCGAAGGCGCGGCGGTAATCCGCCACTAGGTCACGCCGCTCGCCCACCCACTGGCCCACGCGGTCCGCGCCCGCCCCCCAAACGTATTCCAAGGTCGCGTAGGGGGGCTCGATACCCGTGAGCGCCTTTACCCCAGCGAAGAAGAGCTTGACGTCGAAGGGCAGGAGGGACCGATCGCCAACAAAGGACAGGATGAGGCGTGCGGGAGCGTCTTCATGCGTACGCTCGGTGGTATCTGCTCCGGGAATCGTCGCCGGGACCTTCCACCGCCACTCGATACCGCCCGTGGACGCCGGATCCACGTCCAACTGTTCAACTAGCGCCGACGAGGATGCCTCCGCCCGGCCCTTGATCACGGTGTCACCGCCATCTTCCACCAAGCTGTAGACGGTCGCCTTACGGTAGCCCGCGAACCCGAAGGTCCGCCATCCGCCTGGAAACGCAGCGCCCGCCACGGCGGAAGAAAAGGCCGTGACCTGGCTGGGATGGCTGTCTGAGGCCGCGTGGGTCCACAGCCGCGGCGCACACCCGGCCAGCAGGAGTAGGCACAGCACCAGGGCGTGGCCGCGGCGTGGCGCGGCGCCGTTTTGAGGAGGCGAGGAAGGCATTCGGTGCGATTCCGGTGGGCCAAGCGCGAAGCCCATGGGAGACGAGGCCGGCGCGGGGGAGATTCTACTGGAAGCACGCGCTGATCACCCCCGCACGAACGCCCGGTCAGGCGGGCGCCAGCCGAAAATCGTAGCGCACCCTGAAGAACCCCTGGCCCGAGGACCCGCCATCGGGTGTCGGCCCCGGCGGCGAAGCCTCGAAGTCCACCACCAGCGAATCTTTCACGCCGAAGACGGCGTCAGAATCCAGGTAGGGATCGCCCTTGACGAAGAGGTGCGTGGTGAGCGCCCGGTATCCCGGAGCGCTCACGATGGCGTGGATGTGGGCAGGCCGGTAGGGATGGCGCCCCATACCCTTTAGCATTGCCCCCACCGGCCCGTCCGTGGGAACCGGGTAGCTGACCGGCCGCACCGTGCGAAACCCGAACTGGCCCTGGGCGTCCGCAGTGATCCTTCCCCGTGCGAACGCCTCGCCGCCACGCTGCTGGTCGTACAAACCTTCGCCGTCGGTCTGCCAGAGGTCCAGAACCGCTCCTGCGATAGGCGCGCCGTCGAGGGCGCGTACCGTGCCCTGCACGAAGGTCGGCTCGCCAGGGGCCCCTTCGGCGATGTTCGCCCAGGTTGGCAAGTCCCTGCTCTGCGCCGAATAGAAGGGGCCCAGCACCGTGGTTTCCGTTGCACCGTCCCCTGCGCTGTTGTTGATCGCATCCACCAGCATGGAGACACCCAGGGTATCCGATAGCAGGATGAACTCCTGGCGCCGGCCGTCGCATTTTTGCCCGGTCGCGGTGAGAAATCCGATGCCCTGGATCCACTCCGCCTCGGTCAGCTGCGTTTCGCGGATAAATCCGTGCAGGTGCTGCACCAGACTCCTCATGACCTCCCTGAAGCGGGGGTCCGGGGCCGTGTCGAGCTTCGCAAGCACGCGGGCGGTCAGGTTCTCTGCGAGGTTTTCTTCCATGTTTTCCCCCGGGTGCCAGTTGGCCTCAAACCCTCTCGATCACTGCCGCGATACCCTGGCCTACGCCAATGCACATGGTCGCAAGCGCATAGCGGGCATTGCGTTCTGTCAATTCGTAGGCCGCCGTGGTGACCAGCCGCGCTCCGCTCATGCCCAAGGGGTGGCCCAGTGCAATGGCACCGCCATTGGGGTTGACCCGCCCGTCATCATCGTCGACGCCGAGTTCACGCAAAACGGCAAGGCCCTGCGCCGCGAAGGCCTCGTTGAGTTCGATAACATCCATCTGCGCCATCGTCAGGCCTAGGCGCGCCAACAGCTTGCGCGTAGCCGGCACCGGGCCGATTCCCATGACGCTGGGCGCGCAACCTGCCGCAGCCACCCCCAGGACCCTCGCCACTGGCGTCAGGCCATGGCGGCGCATGCCCGCCTCACTGGCGAGCAACAGCGCGCAGGCCCCGTCGTTCAAGCCCGAGGCGTTGCCCGCAGTGACCGTACCGTCGGGCCGGACGATGGGTTTGAGCCGGCTCAGGGCCTCCAGGGTGGTCGCGCGCGGGTGCTCGTCGCGCTCGACCAGCGTGACCTCTCCCTTGCGCCCAGGGATCTCCACCGCGACGATCTCCTTTGCAAGGCGTCCGTTGGCCTGGGCCGCTGCGGCGCGCGCCTGGGAGCGAAATCCGAACAAGTCCTGGTCCTCCCGCGAAACTCCATACGCCGCCGCCACGTTCTCCGCCGTCTCCGGCATGGAATCCGTACCGTAGAGTTTCTGCATCAGCGGATTGACGAAACGCCAGCCGATCGTGGTGTCGTAAACGGTATTGGTCCGGGAGAAGGCGCTGTCCGCCTTGGGCATGACGAAGGGCGCGCGCGACATGCTCTCCACGCCGCCCGCGATGCCGAGGTCAGCCGAGCCGGAGGCAATGGCGCGCGCAACGATTCCCACCGCGTCCATGCCGGAGCCGCAGAGCCGGTTGATCGTGGCCGCCGGGGCCTCCTTTGGCAGGCCGGCCAGCAGCAGCGCCATGCGGGCCACGTTGCGGTTATCCTCGCCGGCCTGGTTGGCGCATCCGAAGATGACATCGTCGAGGGCCTCCCAGTCAACCCCAGGATTGGCTGCTCGCACGGCGCGTAGCGCGACGGCACCCAGGTCATCAGGGCGGATGCTGGAAAGCGACCCGCCGTAGCGGCCGATGGGCGTGCGGCGGGCACTGCAAATAAAAGCTTCAGCCACGGTTCCTCTCCTCCGTCATGTCCGGCGGCAGCACTAGGCGGCGGCGCACCGGGGATAAAGTGCAAGTTGTGCCGGCCTTGGAGCAGCACGCCTTTCGCGGGATCATTACTCCTCTGGCCCAGGATGCGTATGTCCTTGGCTGCGAGGCAGGCAACAGCCAGGGGGCACCGACGGAACCTGCATCACGGGGCATCCTCCCCTCTCAAGCCAGGACCGTCAGTGGATGGGGGCAAGAAGGGGAAGCAGGGGGACGCCCGTGAGACGGGCCAGTTCCGCGAGGCCGAGGCCGTCGATCATGTCCAGTATGCGCAAGCCCTCGGGAGTCACCTGCAGGACGGCCAGATCGGTGTAGATCCGGTCCACGCAGGCCACACCGGTTAGCGGATAGCTGCAGCGCTGGACGATCTTGCTCTCGCCCGTCTTGGTGAGGTGTTCCATCATCACGAAGACTTGGCGCGCGCCGACGGCCAGGTCCATGGCCCCGCCAACCGCCGGGATGGCATCGGGCGCGCCGGTATGCCAGTTTGCGAGATCCCCTTGCACAGAAACCTGAAAGGCGCCGAGCACGCAAATGTCCAGGTGGCCGCCCCGCATCATGGCGAAGGAGTCCGCGTGGTGGAAGTAAGCGCCCCCCGTAAGCAGCGTGACCGGCTGCTTGCCCGCGTTGATGAGGTCGGGATCCTCCGCGCCGGGCTCAGGTGCGGGCCCCATGCCGAGCAGTCCGTTCTCGCTATGCAAGAAGATTTCGCGGTCCTTCGGCAGATGATTCGCCACCAGGGTCGGAAGCCCGATGCCCAGGTTGACGTACGCACCCTCGGGAATGTCGCGCGCCACCCGCGCAGCGAGTTGGTCACGGTTCATTCGGTTCATCCTGAGTATCCCTTCGAGTTTAAGCGGCGGAGCCCACGGCGACCACCCGTTGCACATAAATGCCCGGGGTGACGATGACCTCCGGATCCAGCTCGCCCAGTTCCACCACGTCGCGCACCTGGGCGATCGCGCAGGCGGCGGCCGCCGCCATGGTAGGGCCGAAGTTTCGGCCCGTCTTCCGATAGACCAGATTGCCCCAACGATCGGCGCGCAGCGCCTTGATCAAGGCGTAATCGGCCCGGAGGGGATACTCGAGTACGTGACCACGCCCATCGATCATGCGCGTCTCCTTGCCCTCCGCGAGGAGCGTACCGTAGCCCGTGGGCGTGAAAAAAGCGCCGATCCCGGCAGCGGCCGCGCGGATGCGTTCCGAGAGATTGCCTTGGGGTACCAATTCCAATTCAATCTCCCCACTCCGATAAAGCGCGTCGAAGACCTGCGAATCAGCTTGGCGCGGGAAGGAGCAGATGATCCGGCGGACCCGACGCGCCTTAAGCAGGGCGGCAAGCCCAGTTTCGCCGTTGCCGGCATTATTATTGACGATAACGAGATCCCGAGCGCCCTGGTCGATGAGCGCATCGATCAGCTGCGCGGGCTGGCCAGCGCCACCGAAGCCGCCGATCATGATGGTGGAGCCATCGGGGACCCCGGCCAGCGCAGCCTCGGGCGAAGGAACGATCTTGCTGATCATGGCGCCTCAATGCAGGTAGTGGAGGAAGTCCAGGCATCGACAACGACCCGGGTTCTCGGTGCCTGATTTTACTCGCCCGCTACCGGGAAGCCCAACACGCGTGCTTGCGCTCGCACCTCAAGGGTCAATTGTCCGGCTCATCGATTCGGCCCGGGCGGCGGACAAGCTAACCGAAGCGCTGCCTGCCCGTCCGGTGTCCTGGCCGAAAACGCAGCGGGCCGGGTGCCCGTGGTGGAGCACCCGGCCCGCCTGAGGGCCACTTGGGGCTGCGGCCCGATACCGCCAAGACGGTTTTAGGCGGCTTTGCGACGGCGGATTGCGGCGATGCCCACCAAGCCCAGGGCCATCAGCGCGTAGTCCTGGGGTTCGGGCACGGCCTGGACCCACTGCCAATGACCGGGGCTCTGGTGGACCGTGGTGCTAGCGGGATCCGTCACCTCGAAGGCGTCCGTGGTGTCCACGCCGAAGGGACTCCCTCCCTGAAGTACATAGCTGTCGGACGGAACGCCCGCAGCCAAGTTGAAGACACCGGAATGGACGTCCTTGTCGTAAATAAACAGGCCCACGGCTTGACTGTTGGCGCCCTGGGTAACGGTACCGTTGAGGTCGATAAGGACACCATTCTGGGGAAGACCGGGGCCGGCGGGGTTGTAGCCGCCTTGATTGCTGGACTCAGAGTTAACTCCCAGCGTGATGGATTGGCCGGCATTAAGCACCACGTTCTTGAACTGAAAGCTGAAGTCGCCGCTGAAGACCGACTGGGCAGTGACGTCTACTTCGCCGGTGAAGTTGCTCGAACCATTGTTGGCAATCGTGAAAAAGCCGCTATCGGGGCTGCCGTTCACGTTGTTCGCCACGTTGGCGGGCGAGCCGAACTGGTAGAAGGTGGTGCCGTCGAACTGGTAGCCGACTGCGGCTTGGGCGCCGGTAGCGACCGAGGCGATAGCCAAGGCGAGCAGTGCTTTGTTGATGCTCATGGTTTTGGTCTCCGAGGACGTGACTGGCGTACGCCATGGCGTTCAGCGTACTCCGGGAATTTCTTATGAAATAGCCAATGCCATGGGAGCTTACCGAACTCAGTTGACATAGGTCAACAATCGTCACGGCTTTGTTAACTATCAGTCGGATTTATCCATCGGACCCGCGCCTTATGTGGCCCCATGGTCGTGTCCTGGGCATTTCTTCCTGTTCGTTCCAAACTTGTGGGTACGCCGCGCCGCAAGGGAGCCAAGGAGGCCCTCGCTGGTCGTCGGCGTCACCCAGGTAGCAAGGTACAAAGCCTCTAACGGACGCCGAAACCGCCGTTCGCCCATCGAGCGCTTCCCGGCCTGCCTTGCGCCGTGCCTTCACCCAAGCGGACGAAGGGACCCTGGGGACTCATTCAAACTGCACGGCCAAGGACAGCTTGCTCACCCCGGGCAGGTCGCAGTCCTGAACACAGGCGCGCAGCAGGTCGACGGCCCCCATGCGGGAAAAAGAACGCCGATAAACCATGGCTACGCGCCGCTCCGGCACGGGTGGCGCAAAGGGCACGTAGGACAACATGGGGTCCCCGCCCCGGGCGGGTACGGCAGTCGACGGCATGACGGTGAGGCCAACCCCCGAGGCCACCATCTGTCGGATGGTCTCCAGGGAGGAGCCCTCGAAGGTGCGCTGAAACCCTTCCCCCAGATCGCTGAAGCGGTTCAGCTCCGGGCAGGCTTGCAGGACTTGGTCCCGGAAACAGTGGCCCGATCCCAGGAGGACCATGGGCTCGTCGCGCAGTTCTGCCGTGGTAATGCTTCCCCGGGCGGCGAGCGCGTGGCCGCTGGGCATCGCCGCCAAGAACGGCTCATCGTATAGGGGCTGCACGACGAACCCCGGCTCTTCAAAGGGGAGAGCCAGTAGGGCGATGTCGAGTTCCCGGGAGCGGAGTTGCTCGCGCAGCCGTGAGGTGTAATTCTCGCCCAGAAGTAGGGGCATGAGCGGCGCGCGCGCATGGGCCAGCCGCACGAGCGCAGGAAGTAGATAGGGCGCGATGGTGTAAATCACGCCGAGGCGAACCGGGCCCTGCAGGGGATCGAGGCCCTGGCGGGCCAAGTCGCGCACGGCCTGAGCCTGCTCGAGGACGCGTTGTGCCTGTTCGACAATGCGCTCGCCAAGCGCCGTGGGAACCACCTCGCCCGGCCCTCGCTCGAAGAGAACCACGCCGAGTTCCTCTTCGAGCTTGCGAATACCGACCGAGAGCGTAGGCTGGGAAACGAAGCAACTCTCCGCGGCCCGCCCAAAATGCCGCTCGCGCGCCAGCGCGACCACGTAGCGCAGTTCGGTGAGGGTCATGCCGCCTTAGGCGCCAGCCCGGGCCGGGGAAACCCCTGCGCTCACTGGCCGCCCTTGACCGCCATGGCGTTCTTCACACGCTTGACGCCGGTGATCCCGCCTGCGACCTCGACGGCCCGGTCCATGTCGGCGCGCGTGCTGACGAACCCGCTCAACTGGACCACACCCTTGAAGGTCTCCACCGAGATCTCCACCGCATTCTTCGGCCGATCCGCGGTGATCGCGGCTCGCACCTTCGTGCTGATAACGGTGTCGTCGATGTATTCCCCAGTGCCTTCCTGGGAGGCGGTGGACGCGCACCCCGAGAGTAGGATCAGCAGGGCCGCGGCGCACGGCAGGACCAGACGTTGTAGGAATTTCATGCAGGTACCCTCCCCCTTTCGGATAGATCGCCGCCGCCCCGGCGCACCGGCTCGCGCGGTGCGCCGGGGCGGCGGGCGGATCGGGATAGATAGTGTATAGGCTAATGCCGCCCGAGGCTGGACTGCCGCGGATGCGAACGGCGCCGCTAAGCTTCGGAGCCGGCGAATAGGTTTTTCTTGACGATGGCGTGCACACCCCAGTTGCCATCAACCACCTGCGTCACGCCGAAGTCAACGCCCACGGTTATCAGTGAAATGGCTTCGTCCTCCGTGAGTCCTTGCGTATTCATCAGGAAGGATCGCGACTTGCGGAAGGCATCCCTCAGGGCGCTGACTCAGGCCCACTCTGGACAAAGGCCTACACCCGACACCCACCGCCGCGTGGCCCCGGCCGGGCGCAACTCTGGTGGCGTGGCAGAGCCTCGACCCGAGCGATCTTGCTCTGCGGGCGCGCGGTGGCCAAAGCGC
>JANXRW010000099.1 GCA_025356655.1 Betaproteobacteria bacterium
ACCTCTATAAGAGGTTAGGGCTGATACGCCTGATGCCGACTGCACGCGACCGCTCGAAGGCGAAGGCTTGATGTGTCGGAAGAGAGCCGGATGCGTTAGCTGCGCACGTCCGGTTCGACGAGGGGGATGTGGAAACGGAGCTACGGCGAGGTTACTAGGGCACCGCCAGACGAAAGGGGCGGCAACAGACAAACCGGACCTACGGCCACCGCGCCACATCTCTACTCTACCGATCTCCAGGATGCCGGAATCCGTGTAGCGTCTGAGTGCATTCCATTGGTTGACCGCGTAGCCGAAGGCCTTGCCCAGCGCGGACTTGGGCAGCACCGTACTGGCGTGGGCCCCCAGCCAAGTCTCCATGGCATCGAGCAGCGGCACGGCGCGCTCCTGGCGGATAGCGAGCCTCGCCGTGGGGTCCAGCGCCTTGATCTCGGCCTCGATTGCATAGAGCCTGCCGATCTGCTCGATGGCCTGCTGGGCCAGCCCCGCGCCCTTGTGCGCCAGCGCCGCCTCGTGGAAGTAGCGCCGGCAGTGGGCCATGCAGCCCACCCGGATGACCTCGCCCCCGGTGTAGAGCGCGTCATAACCGGAATAGGCGTCCGCGTGCAGATAGCCCCGGTAGCCATCCAGGAACTTCTGGGGGTGTTTTCCCGAGCGGTCCAGGGTGAATTCGAACACGACCGCCTGCGGGTAGGCCACCCAGCCAACGCCTTCCTCCTGGCGCCAGCCCGCACCCAAGTAGGCCCAAGCATGGGCCTGGCGTGTCCGCCCCTTGCGCCCCTCCTCCTGCAGTCGCAGTACCGTGTCGTCGGAGTGGATCAGCGACGCGCCCTGCACGTGAAGGACCAGCGGTCGGTAAAACACCTGCAGCAAGCCGGCCGTCTCCAGCTCCCAGTCGGTGAGCGTGGAGCGCGCCGCCGAGAGTCCCAACCGCGCGAAGCTCCTGCACTGGCGGGCGATGGGCTGATGGTCGACGAACTTCGCCACACAGATCTGTGCCAGCAGCCCGGCGCTGGCGTTGGACTCGGGGCGGCGGCAGCGCGGGCATGGCGGCGGTGATGAGGGTGGTCTCGCCCTCGCGCAGCACCTTGTAGGTCGGGCGCACGTGCACCAGGACGCGGAACTGGGCGGGGACGTAGTCGAGCAGTTCGGTGCGTTGTTCGCCCACCCGCGCGAGCACCTGGCAGCCGGCCTTCTGGCCCTCGGTGAGGTCGTGGTGGATCTCCACGCGGGGCAGATCATCGGGTAGCTTCGGGCGCCCGTGGCGGCGGCGCTTGTAGGTGATGGTCTGCCGATCGGCCTCGGGGTCGGGCATGGGCAGTTCGACGGCCTCGGGGAAGAACTGGCGCTAGCCCGATTCGACGCGCTCGGAGGAGGAGCCGAAGCGGGCGCGGCGAAGCGCGAGGATCTGCTCGCGTAGCCAGTCGTTCTGCTGGCGCAGCTCGGCGATGAGCTTGCGGTCGTGCTCGCGCTCGGCGAGCAACTGCTCCGGCAGCTGCTGGAGATCGGGTGGCGTTGCTGGTCGCACTACGGCGGCAGAAGACATGTCAAAAGCATATAACAAACCAACAAAAAAACCAAAGTGTTTACTTCAAATATATAAGAATTTTACTGATTTTATTTACTAAGCATTATGGACACAAACCGCCACGGTAAGGTCGGAGAATACTGCCGCCGCTTCTGCGTCGGCTCTAACGTCGGACAGCCTCCAAGAAACTGCTTGCCCGTTAAGTATCCGTCTGGCCCGGCGTAAGAAGGTGCTCGGGGCCACCCCACGCGGTTGACCGAAGGCACGGGCCGACAATCCCGTTGCCTTGAACTCCACTACCAGGCGCTGCCAGTCCTCCTCGCTTCGCATTCCCCGCAGGGCCCCAGCCCCGCGCCGCTGGCCGCCACCGAGTTCTTCGTCGCTCATCGCCATCACCTCCTCACCATGGACAGGAGGCTCCAGCTTCTATGAGTCCGACCGCGCGCTCAATCCGCGCATCCGGGACGGGACCCCGAGGACGTGGATTACCGAACACTTACCTTGAACTCAGCCGCGTTGTCCAGATAAAGCTGTCTGGGCTTGCCGCTCATCGGCCAGTCCATTTCCACGCTCAGCCGGTCAAGCCAGGAACGCTTGTCGCAGGCGACATGCGCGAGGCACAGGCCGACCGAGACGGCGGACGGGGCTTCCAGCGTGACCACCATGCCGAGCACGCCGCGGGTGAACACGTCGCTGGCGAGGGTCAGGTACGGGCGGCCAATCGGTTGCCGGTCGCGCTCATCGACCACGATCAGGTCGATGACGGTGTGGTCGATCTGTACCTGCTCCAGCGGCGCGGTCACGGCAGGAGGCTCGCCGCCGGCACCTTGCAGGTCACGGGCGGCATCTTGTCCTTCCCGCCGGCGAGTGGTTTTGAGCGGATCGAGTCCGGCGATCCGCAGTGCCACCGTGTTGCGCGCCGGCACCCGCAGGTTCTGCGCCTTGCACGCCCGCGCCACCTCGCGGTGAAACGCTGCCAAGCTGCGTTTCTGCTTGGTCCGGAAGCGCTTTTGCAGCAACTCGCGGATGATGCGCTCGACCGGCTCTGGCAGACGCCCCTTGCCTTTGCCGCCGCCGGATTGGCCGGGAGCCAAGTCCGTCACGAGGCCGCAACCCCGCTTGGCGCGGCGGATCAGGACATACACCTGCCGCCGAGATAGGCCAAGCGCCTGCGCTGCGACATCGGCAGCCTGATGCCCGACCATCTCAAGCGTCGCCAGCGGAGCGATGATCTCGGCCCTGCGGCGGGCATGCTCCCATGCCTTGTCAGGCAGGGTAGCGACCCCGTGCTCGGTGATTCGCGCGTCTGACGCCATGCCCATACCTCGTCTCGGTGCACACGAGTATTAAGCACATTCGAGATTAGTGCAGATGACTTCTGATATTGGGCTCTCAGGAGCGGGATGCACAACAGCCGTTACTCCCAATCAACTGGTGCGGTCGTCTTCTGAAAATGACACGTTTTGCGGGTCGCCGCCGATATGTCGGAAAACATTTGTTTCCCGACAGAGTGCGCTTGCAATTTGCATTGAGTTAAGTTATATTTTTATATAACTTAACTCAATGGAGGTGCATGATGCACACAACCAATCTGCGCAAGGTCGGCGGTTCGATCATGCTGGTCGTTCCACCAGCGTTCCTCGATCAACTGCACCTGCAAGCGGGAGCGACCGTTGGCGTGACCGTCTCTGGTGGCCACTTGGTGATTGATCCCAAACCAAGGCCGCGTTACACGCTCGCGGAATTGCTGGCTGCCTCGGACTATTCACAACCACAACCGGCTGAAGAACGCGAATGGGTCGATGCGCCTGCCGTGGGTGGTGAGTTGATATGAAGCGGGGCGACATTTACCTGGTCTCGCTTGATCCGACCGAAGGGCGTGAACAGCGCGGGAGCCGTCCTGTTCTAGTCGTATCCCCCGACGAGTTCAACGAAGCAACCAAGTTGCCGGTGATCTGCCCGATCACGAGCGGCGGTGACCTCGCCCGCCGCATTGGGTTCGCCGTTCCTGTGACCGGCATCAAGACAACCGGTGTTGTTCGCTGCGATCAGCCTCGCGTGCTCGATCTTGGCGCACGCAATGCGCGCAAGGTGGACACCTTGCCAGCCACAGTCATGGATGAAGTGCTGGCGAAACTCGCCCCGATTTTCGAGTAAAAAAACAATGAGCGCAACTCTACGACAACCATCACGACCCTGGACGTGGCCACAGCAAGCTTCATTGTTGCCCTGATATCAATGGGCGTTGCTGCCACAACTGCGTGGCTCACGCTATGGCAGCGTGGAACAGTCAAAATGGTCCGCCCATCCCTTATCGCCTTCCTGGATGCACGTGGAACTGATGGCCCGAAGGTCTGGTTCCGCACGCTCATGTACTCCACATCTCGCAGGGGCGGCGTCATGGAAAGCATGTACGTCCGCCTGCGAAGAGGTGAAAGCCAACAGAATTTCAGCTTTTGGGTCTGCGGTTAGAAAGGCGACCTAGCTGGTGGCTGCGGTTTATACGTCGCTCATACTGGTATCGCTTTGAACCATCATTTCGTTCTTCCCAAGGACGGTAGCAGATTCGAGTTTTTACCCGGCGACTACATTATCGACGTCTTTTGCGTCCTTGTCGGCAGTTATTCTCCGCTGCTTTTGGCCCATATCCCGCTTCACCTGACTGAACCGCACGCCCAGTCGTTGAAAGACCAAGATGAAAACGTGTACTTTGACTGGTGGCCAGACTCTGCCCGCTATAACGCTCACGTTGTTCGTCGACCGCCACGGCCCGAACTTTCGGAAGTATTGACGGACCTATTTACTGGCAAACCCTAGGCCAGGAAGAAGATCGATACTCTCTTGAAAACTGAGCTTTGGTGAAATGGAAAAATTTCGCCGGTTTGGGCTTATCACCCCGGTTTGGGCTTATCACCCCGGTTTGCGCTTACACCCCTGGCTGGGCTGGATTTGGGATGACGGAATTTTCTGGGGTTCCGGCGTAGACTAAAGTGGACCCGGCTGTCAAGACACTATTTCATTAGGTTTAAGTTGCACATGTGACTTCAGTCGCAGCTGGACGGCGCTGCCCCGGTGTTGCAGTTGACGTGGCCGTTGATGTGG
>JANXRW010000129.1 GCA_025356655.1 Betaproteobacteria bacterium
CTGGTCTGACCGCGCCCGCGCGGGCCGTCGCGACAAGCGGATGGGCAGCTGCAAAAATGTAGTGCCATACGCACGGCAATAACGCTCTACGTTGTTGCTTTAATTAGGGTTGACGGAGCGTGATGACAAACTCGGGCTAAGAACCCGGAGCCACCGGCTAACGCGCCGACGCTGCGCGAGGCGATACGCCGGGTGGCGAAGCTGGGTGGATTCCGGGGCCGCAAGTCAGCGCCGGGGCGCTGTGGATCGGTTTGCAGCGGCTCGATGGCATCACCACGGCATGGAGGATCATGCAGCGCCTGGACGAGAGTACCGAAGCCAACGAGCGCCAGCGCACGCAGCCGCGCAGCGGGCCGTAAACCGAGCGCTGGCCCGCAGCCGGTACCGGCTCCCATCCTTCCCTACTGGCCAAGGCCACCGAGCACGCGGAGCGATCCGCGTACCAGTGGCGCTGCTGGCCACCACAGTTCCTCTTCCACACCGCAGCATGGCGCTTTGGCCACCGCACGCCCGCAGAGCAAGTTCGCTCGGGTCGAGGCTCTGCCACGCCACCAGAGTTGCGCCCGGTCGGGGCCACGCGGCGGTGGGTGTCGGGTGTGGGTCTTTGTCCAGAGTGGACCTGTGTCAGCTGCGTGAGCCGTGCTGAACCCAAGCGCGCCGAGGACCGTTTGGGTCTACAACCTGAACTCAGCCGACCCGCGCCGCGGGCTCAGGCAGGCGGGCCCTGAAAAACCAGCGGGGCGATAAGCTCGGCGCCCTCGTGGCGGGCATTGTTCACCCGCGTGCTCACCGGGTAGGCGACCAGTTCCCCCGGGTCCAGGCAGGCGAGCAAGGGTTCGATGTCGGCCCGCTCCGTCAGCTCGGGGCAGAGCCAACGGGCATAATCCGCCGGACGGATGATCACCGGCATGCGGTCGTGGATAGGCCGCAAGGACGCGTTGGCTCCCGTCACCAGGATGGTGGCGCTTTGCACCGTGGGATGCCCCGGGCGTTCCCAGCATTCCCATAGGCCGGCCAAGGCCAGCGGCTGGCCATCGGCCGCATGGATACGCCAGGGCTGCTTGCCCTGATCGGTGAGCTGCCACTCAAAGTAGCCATCGGCGGGGAGCAGGCAGCGGCGGCGCCGAATGGCGGTGCGGAACATGGGCTTGTCGAATACCGTCTCCGCCCGGGCGTTCGTGGGACGCAGGGATTTGGGGTCCTTCGCCCAGGACGGCAGCAAACCCCACTGCAGCGGACCCAACTCGCGCCCCGCCGCGCCTGGACGCACCACCGCCACTTGCTGCGAGGGGGCGATGTTGTAACGCGCCTGCGCCCAAGGCCCCGGATGCGTCACCAGCGCATCGAACTGCAGAGCCAGAGCCAGCACCGGCGTGTGCAGCTCGTAACGCCCGCACACGATTCTCTACCCCGCGACCCGACGCGCGCCACTTGCGGCCGCGGCGGTGCTCGCGTCTAATGCCAAGTTCACGTCAACCATCTGATATTGAACGGAGAAGACTCCCATGATCCTTGAAATGCGCACCTATCGGGCCATGCCCGGCCGCCTGCCGGACCTAAACCGCCGCTTCGAGACCATTACCCTGAAGCTCTGGGAAAAACACGGTATCCGGCAAGTGGGATTTTGGACCGTCCTAGTGGGCGAGAGCAACCACGACCTTATCTACCTGTTGGAGTGGAAGGACATGGCCGAGCGCGAGCGGGTCTGGAACGGGTTCATGGGCGATACCGAGTGGCAGGAGAAGCGCGCCGAGACCGAGCGCAATGGCGCGCTGGTGCAGACCATCAGTAACCAGTTCCTCGCGCCCACGAGCTACTCGAAGCTGCGCTAAACATCCCAAGGGTGCCTAGCCGGCACCCGAAGTGCCCTACAATGCCCGATTATATGTAAAACCAGGACTGGAAACGGA
The DNA here is from genome assembly GCA_025356655.1 of Betaproteobacteria bacterium. Classification (GTDB taxonomy): domain Bacteria; phylum Pseudomonadota; class Gammaproteobacteria; order Burkholderiales; family SHXO01; genus SHXO01. The sequence goes on from JANXRW010000129.1 coordinate 1,911, forward strand.
AACATGGACGACCAGCGCATCTACAACGTAAATGTGGTGTCACACGAGGTACTGTTGACGCCTGACGAAATCAAGCGGGGATTGCCCCTGTCGGCGAACGCGGAAGCGACCGTGCTCAAAGGCCGCCAAGCCGTGGAAGCGGTGCTCGCCCGCCACGATCCACGGCTCATGGTAGTGGTTGGGCCCTGCTCCATTCACGACCCGGTCGCAGCAATGGACTACGCCCGGCGCCTGAAAGCCTTAGCTGACGAGGTGTCGGATACCTTGCTGGTGGTGATGCGTGTGTATTTTGAGAAGCCACGGACCACCACCGGCTGGAAAGGGCTCATCAACGACCCCCACATGAACGACTCCTTCGATGTGGCCGGTGGGCTGAAACTCGCCCGCGGACTGCTGCGTGACATAGCCGAACTTGGGCTGCCAGCCGGGACCGAGGCCCTGGACCCCATCAGCCCGCAGTACCTCTCGGACCTGATCTCCTGGAGTGCCATCGGCGCACGAACCACGGAGTCCCAGACGCACCGGGAGATGGCCAGTGGGCTGTCTACACCCGTGGGCTTCAAGAATGGCACCGACGGCGGGCTCCAGGTGGCCATCAACGCCTTGCTCTCCGTATCCAAGCCGCACAGCTTCCTGGGCATCGACCCGAACGGGCGGGTTTCGGTGATCCGCACCCGGGGAAACGCCTACGGACACATCGTGCTGCGCGGCGGGAGCAAACCCAACTATGACTCGGTCACCATCGCCTTGGTGGAACAGGACCTGCGACGCCACAAGCTGCCGGAGAACATTATCGTCGATTGCAGCCACGCCAACTCCAGCAAGGATCCGTCGCTGCAGCCGCTGGTCATGCACGACGTGACGAGTCAGATCGTCGACGGCAATCGGTCCATCGTCGGGGTGATGATCGAGAGCAACCTCGAAGCGGGCAACCAGTCCATACCCGCGGATTTGGCCCAACTGAAGTATGGTGTCTCCGTCACCGATGCCTGCGTGGACTGGGCGACCACGGAGCGGGTGCTGCGCGAGACCAGCGCCCGACTCAAGGACGTACTCCCGGCACGGCTCCCGCGGCAGGCCCAGGTCGTGGGCCTGCGCTAGAGGTGAACAGACCCGACTGCCCCGGAGCCCATGGCCCCGCGGCAGTCCCCCTGCTCAGCGCATCACGAAGGGGTTGGCGGTGCCGGCCCCCATGTTGATCCACACGCTCTTGGTTTGCAGGTAATCGCGGATGGCCTGGGCGCCATTCTCCCGGCCCATCCCGCTGTCCTTGTACCCGCCGAAGGGTGACATGTAGCTCACCGCGCGGTACGTATTGACCCACACCGTCCCCGACTGGATGCGCTCGGCCATCCGAAACGCGCGGCCGATGTCACGCGTCCAGACACCTGCGCCCAATCCGAAGCGCACATCGTTGGCGATACGCAAGGCATCTTCCTCGTCGCGGAAGGGAATAACCGAGAGCACCGGGCCGAAAATCTCTTCCTGCGCGATACGCATGTCGTTGTGCACCCCGGTAAAGACGGTGGGCTCGACAAAGCGCCCGCTTCCGCACTCGGGCCGCGTCGCGGCACCGCCGCCTAAGCGCAGTTTGGCGCCCTCGTTGCGACCGATCTCGATGTAGGAGAGGATCTTTTCGTATTGCGGCCGCGTGGTGACCGGGCCTACCTGCGTGCCCGAATCCAGCGGATTACCCATGCGCGCGGTGCTTGCCAGGGCCAGCAGGCGCTCCACGAAGGCATCATGGATGCTCTCCTGGACCAGCAGACGGGAACCCGCAATACAGGTCTGCCCGGTGGCAGCGAAGATCCCGGACACTGCGCCGTTCACGGCGGCGTCCTGGTCGGCATCCTCGAACACGATGTTGGGCGACTTACCACCCAACTCCAGGCCCACGCGCTTGAATCCGCGCGCGGCCGTCTCGTTGATCACGCGTCCGGTGGCATCGGAACCAGTGAAGGCCACCTTGCGTACCAGGGGATGCTCAACCAGCGGCATGCCCACTTCCTTGCCATAGCCGGTGATGACGTTCACCACGCCGGGAGGGAAGCCAGCCTGCTCGAAGAGCTTTACAAACTCCAGCGTGGACACGGACGTAAACTCGGAGGGCTTGAGCACGATGGTGTTGCCGGCAGCCAGTGCCGGGGCGAGCTTCCACGCCGTGAGCAGCAGCGGCGAGTTCCAGGGGGTGATGGCTGCCACCACGCCCAGCGGCTCGTTCCGCGTGTAGTTGAAGTAACCCTTCTTGTCCAGAGGGATGACGCTGCCCTCGATCTTGTCCGCGAGGCCGCCGAAGTAGTAGTACCACTGCGGCACGTAGTCGACCTGACCGCGCATCTCGGCGATCAGCTTGCCATTGTCCAGCACCTCCAACTCAGCCAAGCGCGCGGCGTTCTGCGCCACGAGATCGCCCAGGCGGCGCAACAGCGCACCCCGCGCCGACGCCGTCAAATCCTTCCAGGGGCCGTTGGTAAAGGCATCGTGGGCCGCGCGCACCGCACGGTCGGCGTCGGCCGCGCCGCCGCGGGCGATGAGCGCCCAGGGTTCCGATGTGAAAGGGTTGTCGGTTTCAAACCATTCGCCCGTGGACGGCTCCACCCATTGGCCCGCGATATACATCAGGTGCTTCTGCATTGCTCTCTCCTCAGTGTGAAAGCCCAGAGCTTTTTTGCTCCGCGTGCGAAATTTATGCTATCAAGACCGCCCAATTAGCTCATTTGATCCCGGAGGCACATCGATGAAGGCGTTCGACCTCAGTGGCAAAACCGCCATCGTAACCGGTTCCAGCCGAGGCATCGGCCGGTCCATCGCGGAGCACTTGGCGCGTGCCGGTGCCCGCGTCGTGATCTCCAGCCGAAAGGCCGTGGCCTGTGAGGAAGTGGCGCTGGCGCTTCGCGCCGAGGGCCTGCAGGCGGTGGCCATCCCCGCCAACATCGGCGACAAGGCACAGTTGGAGTCCCTGGTGGCACAGACCCGCAGCCACTACGGCCCAGTGGATACGCTGGTGTGCAACGCCGCCTCCAACCCCTATTACGGCCCCATGGCCAGCCTGCCGGACGAGGCCTTCCTGAAGATCCTGCAGAACAACATCATGAGCAACCACTGGCTGGCCAACCTGGTACTGCCCGATATGGCACAGCGCCGGGACGGCACGGTGATTATCGTGTCCTCCATCGGCGGGCTCAAAGGCAGCGACACCCTGGGGGCGTACTGCATTTCCAAGGCCGCGGACATGCAGCTAGCGCGCAACCTGGCTCAGGAATGGGGTCCGCACAATGTGCGTGTGAATACCATCGCGCCCGGGCTGGTACGTACGGATTTCGCCCGCGCGCTTTGGGAAAACCCGGAAACACTCGCGCGTACCGAACAGCGCACCCCGCTGCGTCGCATTGGCGAGCCGGATGACATCGGCGGTATCGCCGTGTTCCTCGCCTCCCGGGCCGGTGCCTTCATCACCGGGCAGACGCTGGTGGCCGATGGCGGACTCACCGTGGCGGGTTGAAGCGGGCGGGCTCGGGACGGTCGGCACGGGCGCACCGGGCCCGCGCGGCAATCCGACCTTGACCCGGTGCCGCGAGTTAGCGGTTCTTGAACTCGGGCTTCCGTTTCTCGGCGAAGGCGGCCATGCCTTCCTTTTGGTCCTCAGTGGCAAAGAGCGAATGGAACAGACGCCGCTCGAAGCGCACGCCTTCGGCGAGCGTGGTCTCGAAGGCGCGATTCACCGACTCCTTGGCCATCATCACGGAGGGCAGGGAGAGTTCGCAAATCCGCGCGGCAACCTTGAGTGCCTCCTCCACCAGGGTCTCGGCGGGCACCACGCGGCTCACTAGGCCGCAACGCTCAGCTTCCGCCGCGTCCATCATGCGCCCGGTGAGCGCCATCTCCATGGCCTTGGCCTTGCCGATGAAGCGCGGCAGGCGCTGGGTGCCGCCCGCACCGGGAATAATGCCCAGGGCGATCTCCGGCTGGCCAAAGCGTGCGTTTTCTGCTGCCAGGATAAAGTCGCACATCATGGCCAGTTCACAGCCGCCACCGAGCGCGAAACCCCCGACCGCGGCGATGATCGGCTTACGCAAGCGCGAGACCTGCTCCCACTGGGCGGTGATGAAATCCGACAGGTACGCGTCCATGTAACCCAGGTCCTTCATGGCCTTGATGTCCGCGCCGGCGGCGAAGGCCCGCTCGTTGCCGGTCAGCACCAAGCAGCCGATCAGCGGGTCGGCATCGAACTCACGTAGCGCCGTGTCGAGTTCACCCATGAGTGCGGGGGACAGCGCATTGAGCGCCTGGGGACGATTCAGCCGGATGAGACCCACGCGACCGTGGATCTCCACCAGCAGGTTCTCGTAGCTCGACATAGACGGGGGATTCCTTAGGGTATAGTTGCCCGTTTCGGGCGGGGGCGGCTGCGGCCGCAACGAGGGCTGGGCCCTGCGCCCCGCCCCAACGAGGAGACAGGACGCATGGACTACTCGGCGATTTTATTCGAGATCAAGGACGCGGTGGCGCGCATTACGCTGAACCGCCCGGATCGGCTCAACGCCTTCACCGAGCAGATGCATAAGGAACTCGCGGCTGCTCTGGACCAGATCCGCAACGACCCCAGCGTGCGCGTGCTGGTGATCACCGGCGCCGGGCGGGCCTTCAGCGCCGGTCAGGACCTGGGTGAGCGGATGATGTCGGGTGAACCCGATGCCGCACCGCGGCAGGTCGGTTCCTCACTCGAGAAGTACTACAACCCACTCGTGCGCTCCCTGCGCGAACTGCCTCTGCCCGTGCTGTGCGTGGTCAACGGCGTGGCCGCCGGCGCCGCCTGCAACATCGCGTTGGCCTGCGATCTGGTCCTTGCTGCGCGCTCAGCCGCCTTCGTGCAAGTATTCAGCAATATTGGCCTCATCCCAGACGCCGGCGGCACCTACCTGCTACCGCGACTGGTGGGCATGGCACGCGCCATGGCCTGGTCCCTGCTGGCGGAGAAGGTGAGCGCGGAGCAGGCCGTCGAGACGGGCCTCATCTGGCGCTGCGTGGACGATGAACTCCTCGGGCAGGAAGCGGAGAGCCTAGTGCAACGCTTGGCTGCTGGGCCAACCCATGCCTATGCCTTGACCAAGCGGGCGCTCCACGCCTCGCCTGGGCACAGCCTGGAAGAACAACTCGCCATGGAAGCGCACCTGCAGTCGAGCGCCATCGGCAGCAAGGATTTCCGCGAGGGCGTGGCCGCGTTCCTGGGCAAGCGCCGACCCGCATTCCGAGGCGAGTAAAAAATCTGAGCGGCGTGACATTGTCGGACGGCAGGTCTGGCCTGTTCGGCGGCCCCCGGGTTCTCGAATCGCCGTGGGTGTATGGCGTCCCAGCTGGCTGCGCGCCAGGGCGCAGATCGATCTTCAGGGACGATGCGCTGCTGCTCGAGGATGTGCCTTGATGGCTGAGGCCGACGTCAACGGTTCCGGCCCCTCGAAGTTGCGCACTTCCGGCCGCACAGAAGGAGTAATCACCCTTCCGGACGCTGAAGAGGCCGCGCTTCTTCGGCAAGGTAAAATGGAGTCGAGCGGCGTGCCGTCGTTGAATCCAACCCGCCCGATCGCAGCCTCCACATCCAGACCTTCGCCGGCTGCGATGGCGTCAGCTTCGTCGTCGAAGCGGCGAAGCGTCAGTGCTTCAGTTTCAATGGCGAAGAGCCGTCGGCCGGAGGTTCGGAAGGCGGTTGATCGCGAGGCCTAACAACGCCGCAAACTTAAAGCAAGATCCTCCTTAAGGAAGCGTGCCCCGCCCCAATCCCCGCCGGGCGCCGCGACGCTTAGCCCGGGGAACGCGGCCTGCGGGTGTCGCCCTGCGGACGGATGCGGATAATGAGATCCATGCCCTCGCTCACCATACCCTCGGGGAGTGCGGGTAAGCGGCTGATGCTGAGCGCGTCGGCGTCCACGTCGATGAGTTCGCCGCTTTCCACGTCATAAAAGTGAAAGTGAGGGCTCACATTTGAGTCGAAGAAGACCCGTTGGGGATCGACGATCACCTGGCGCAAGAGACCTCGCTCGGCAAAGAGATTCAGCGTGTTGTACACGGTGGCCCGTGACGTCTCCGGATGGCGCAGGTTGACGCGCGCGAGCACGCGGTCAGCAGACAGGTGTTCGCGGCCGCCCAGCATCGCCTGGGCAATCTCGACGCGCTGGTGGGTGGGCGTGATGCTGCGTTCGCGCAACAACGCCACCAACCCGTCGCGGGTCATGGGGGTATCGGGGAGGTCCATTCGCTGATTATAGCTGCAACGGGACCTAGTCTAAGCTGGTTTTACAGGCGGCGATGTACCCCAGGACGGGGTACCTGGGGCCTGCAGGAATGCCTCTTCCGCGTCGGTGGAGGCGCGCCCCAAGATGGCATTGCGCTGGGGAAAGCGGCCAAAGCGAGCGATCACCGCCCGGTGCTGCCTTGCTGGCCCGACGTCCACCTCGCTCGCCGGGACGCTCGCCAGTTGCTCGAACAGGGCCACAGCGAGGTCCTGATCGGCCAGAGCCTCGCTGTGTTCGAGCGGCAGGCAAAGGAACTGCGCGCGGACAGGAGGCAGTTCTCCCAGGTAACCTCGGGCCATTGCGTCGCGGACGACTTCGCGCGCCGCGGCGTCGCTGGCGTAGGCCCGTGCCGTCCCCCGCCAAAGGTTCCTGGGGATCTGGTCGAGCAGGAGCACCAGCGCAAGACAACTGGGCGCCTGGGCGCGCCAGTGGTTCAGTTCGCCTCGGTGCGCACGCTCGTGATCGGCCAAAAACTCCCCCCGCAGCAGGGCGTCGAAGGCAGGGTCCACGGTGAACCAGATTCCCCGCGGGCGGTCATGGAAGGCCTCGGCCGGGGTGCCGAACCACAGGTCCAGCAGTGCTTGAGCGCGCGCGTGCCCGTGGGCCATGGCTGACAAGCGGCTACCCCTGCGAGGTTTCCGGGGCTAGCCCCTTGGGCAGGGGGAACACCACGCGCTCGGGGATTCCCGGCAGGTCCTGGACGGTACCGCCGCCGAGACTGTGGAGGCGGTCGATGAGCGCATTGACCAGTACCTCCGGGGCGGACGCCCCGGCGCTCACACCCACCCGGGATGCGCCCGCAACCCACGCGGGATCCAGATCCTGCGCCTGGTCCACCAGATAGGCGGGCACACCCATGTTCAATGCCACCTCGCGCAGCCGGTTGGAGTTCGAACTATTGGCCGAGCCCACCACCAGCACCACGTCCACCTCGCGGGCCAGGGCCTTGACGGCATCCTGGCGGTTTTGCGTGGCGTAGCAGATGTCGTCCTTCCGCGGGCCGGCGATGGCAGGAAAGCGGCTGCGCAGGGCCCCGATCAACTCCGCGGCGTCGTCCACGGACAGGGTGGTCTGGGTGACGAAAGCCAGGTTGCCCGGGTTGGCCACCTGGAGCAGGTCCACGTCGGCGAGGCGCTCCACCAAATGGATGGGGCCATCGCTCTGCCCCATGGTTCCCTCCACCTCCGGGTGCCCCCGGTGACCGATCATGATGACCTCGCGCCCCTGGGCGTGCAGCCGCAGGACCTCCGTGTGCACTTTGGTTACGAGGGGACAGGTGGCGTCGTACACGCGCAGGCCGCGCGCCTGTGCCTCGTCGCGCACGGCCTGCGAGACACCGTGAGCACTAAAGACCACCGTGGCGCCGGTCGGCACCTGGTGGAGTTCCTCCACGAACACCGCCCCTAGGTCGCGCAATTCATCGACCACGTAGCGGTTGTGCACGACCTCGTGGCGGACATAGATGGGCCGGCCGCGCACTTCGAGGGCGCGACGGACGATTTCGATGGCGCGATCCACGCCGGCGCAGAAGCCGCGCGGGTTAGCAAGAATGACGTCCATGCGGTAGTCCTCGGCGAGTGGCGGCTAAGTCCGGGGCTCAGCCCCCGGCGTGCCCGCCCGAGCGGCGCAGGCTGTCCCACAGCAGCAGGATGACGCCACCGGTGATAGCACTGTCGGCCAGGTTGAAGGCGGGCCAGCCGAGGCTGCCCAGGTGAAAGTAGATGAAATCCACCACCGCGCCCAGCATCACGCGGTCGATAAGGTTGCCCACTGCCCCGCCCAGCACCAAGCTCAGCGCCAAACAGAACAGGGGTTGGCGCACGTGCCGCCGCAGCAGCGCAACGATGAGCCCGCTGGCGGCGAGCGCGATACCGATAAAAAGCGGGCGCTGCCAGCCCGACTGCGCGCTGAGGAAGCTAAAGGCCGCACCCGGGTTGAACACCAGCACCAGATCCAGGTAAGCGCCCAGAGCAACGGGCTGGCCGAAGTGGATGGACTCTTGCACCACCTGCTTGGAGATCTGGTCCAGCGCCACTACGAGGATGCTGGGTAGGATCCACAACCACCAGCGCTTGGCTTCAGGCATGGCTGCGCGGCTCCCCTTCGCCGTGCAGGTTAGACACGCAGCGCGCGCACAACTCCGGGTGCGCGGCGTCACGGCCCACATCGGCCCGGTAGTGCCAGCAGCGTGGGCATTTGGGATTCGAGCTGGCGCGAGCGCGCACGCCCAACGGGCTCTCCGGCGCTCCCGGCGCTACCCGGGCGGCCGAGGTGATCAGCACCAGCCGCAGGTCCTCACCCAGCGACGCCAAGGCATCGAAGGTGGGGCCGCAGGCCGTGAGATCCACCTCCGCGGCAAGGGATGAGCCGATTTCGCCTTTCACCCGCAGGCCTTCGAGTTCGCGCTGGACCTCCGCCCGTGCGGCACGGATAAGCTCCCAGCGCTCCCGCAGGGCCGACGCGTCGTCGAAGACGGGCAAGGCCGCATTGACCTGCAGGAACACACTATCGCCACCCGGGGCATAGGCCTCCCAGGCTTCCTCGGCGGTAAAGCTGAGGATCGGCGAAAACAGCCGCAGCAGCTCACCGGCAATGAGGTGCAGGGCGCTCTGCGCGGAGCGCCTTGCAGGCCCCGCGGCGGCGGCGGTGTAGAGCCGGTCCTTCAAGATGTCCAGGTAGAAGGCACCGAGGAACTCTGAGCAAAAGGCGTGCAGTTTCTGCGCAGCCAGGTGGAACTCGTAGCGCTCGTAATTGGCCATCACCGTGCGCTGCAGATCGGCCAGCGAAACCAGGGCGTAACGATCGAGCGCCAGGCACTGCGCAGGCGCAAGGGCTTCGGCCACCGGGAAGTCCGAGAGGTTGGCCAGCAGGAAGCGGAGCGTGTTGCGGATGCGCCGGTACATCTCCACGACACGCTTGAGGATCTCGTCGGAGATGGACAATTCCCCCGAGTAGTCCGTGCTGGCCACCCACAGGCGCAGGATCTCCGCACCCAGGGTGTCAGAAACTTTTTGCGGGGCGATGACATTACCCTTGGACTTGCTCATCTTGCGCCCCTGGCCGTCCACCACGAAGCCGTGGGTGAGCAACTGCCGGTAGGGGGCGCGGCCCTGCATGGCGCACCCGGTGAGTAGCGAGGACTGGAACCAGCCCCGGTGCTGATCGGAACCTTCCAAGTAGAGGTCCGCCGGCTCGCCCAATCCGGGGCGGGTGGCCAGCACGCTCGCGTGGGTGGTTCCGGAGTCGAACCAGACGTCCAGGGTGTCGGGAACCTTTGCGTAGTCGGCGGCGTCCTCGCCCAGCAGGTCGCCGGCCTCCAGGGAGAACCAAGCTTCAATCCCCTCGGCGGCCACCCGCCGGCAGACCTCCGCGGTGAGCTCATCGGTGCGCGGATGCAGTTCACCGCTTTGGCGGTGCACGAACAGCCCCATGGGAACGCCCCAACTGCGCTGGCGCGACACGCACCAGTCCGGCCGGGTATGAATCATTCCCTCCAGACGCGCACGACCCCAGCCGGGAAAGAATTCCGTGGCGTCCACGGCCTCACGGGCAATCGCGCGCAGCGTGCGTCCGTCCTTGCTGCCCGGGACCTCCATACCGACGAACCACTGCCGCGTGGCGCGGAAGATCAAGGGGGTCTTGTGACGCCAGCAATGAGGGTAGCTGTGGGTGAGCCGGGCGAGCTTGACTAGCGCGCCGCGACGCTCCAGTTCCTCGATCACAACGGCATTCGCGTCCCAGACGATGAGGCCGGCGACTCGGGGGATATTAGCGAAGAACCGTCCGTCGTCGTCCACCGGATTATCCACCGGCAGCCCGTAGCGCAGCCCCACCTGAAAGTCTTCTGCGCCGTGGGCCGGGGCCGTGTGCACCAGCCCCGTGCCCGCGTCCAGGGTCACGTGATCGCCGAGGATCACCGGGACCGTGCGCTCCAGGAAAGGATGCTGAAGCTGCAGGCCCTCGAGCCTTGCACCCGGAAGGCGCGCAAGCACCTCGCCGTCGATCCCCCAGCGCGCTAGGCTTGCGTCGCGCAACCCTTCCGCGACGACCAGCAGGCCGCGGGGGGTGGAGACCAGGGCGTACTCGAGTTCTGGGTGGGCGCTCACCGCTTGGTTCGCAGGCAGCGTCCAGGGCGTGGTGGTCCAGATCACCACCGCCGCCGGCGCAGGGCTCGCGAGACCCGCGAGGCGGGCGAGTGCCGAGGGGTCGACGACGCTGAAGGCGACGTCGATGGCCGGGGAATTGCGCTCCTCGTACTCCACCTCCGCCTCGGCCAGCGCCGAGCGACAATCGAGGCACCAATGCACGGGCTTCGCACCCTGGTAGAGAAACCCACCCTGCCGGATGCGCGAGAGGGAGGCAATGATGTGCGACTCGGTGGCGAAGTCCATGGTGCGGTAGGGTTCGAACCAGTCACCCAGGACGCCCAGGCGGATGAAGTCGAGGCGCTGGCGCTCGATCTGCTGCCCCGCGTATTCGCGGCAAAGGGCGCGAAAGCGCGCCGGGGGCAAACCACGGCCGTGGGTTTTCTCCACCTGATGCTCGATGGGCAAGCCGTGGCAGTCCCAACCGGGCACGTAGGGTGCATCGAAACCCGCCAGCTGACGGCTCTTGACCACCATGTCCTTGAGCACCTTGTTCACCGCGTGGCCGATGTGAATGTCGCCATTGGCGTAAGGCGGCCCATCGTGCAGGATAAATCGAGGACGGCCCGCCGAGGCCGCCCGGATGCGCTGGTATAGGCCGCCGTCCTGCCACTGCCGGACCCGGTCGGGCTCGCGCCGCGCCAAGTCACCTCGCATGGGAAAGGAGGTGTCGGGGAGATTCAGGGTGTCCTTATATTCAGCCATGGACTTCTTTGTCTGGTTCCAATCGTTGCAGGTGGATGGGCAACCGGCGCGCTCAGGCCTTGCGCCGGGACAGGAATTGGCGGCCCGCAGCCACGTCGCGGGCGATCTGCGCCGTGAGCGTGGGGAGATCCGGGTACTTTTCCTCATCGCGCAGCTTGTGCAGAAAACGCACGCCCAAGCGCCGCCCGTAGAGTTCACCGGAGAAGTCCAGCAGGTAGACCTCCAGCCAGGGCACGCTGGTGCTGGTCACGGTGGGCCGAAGTCCGAGGCTAGCCACGCCGGGCCAAGGCCGCTCGCCCAGCCCCAGGACCTCCACCACGAAGACCCCAGCCAGCGGCAGCCGGGCACTGTGCAAATGGACGTTCGCCGTCGGATAACCCAACTGCCTCCCCAACTGCTGTCCGCGCACGATGCGTCCCGTCAGTTCGTAGGGTCGGCCCAGGAGCTGCTGCACACCCTCCAGGTCACCCGCGGCCAGCCGAAGCCGAACCTCTGAACTGGACACCCGCTCCCCTGCGGCTAGCACGCTGTGCATGGGCTCCACCTCGAAGCCGTGCTCGCGTCCGAGCTGTTGGAGCAGCGCCAAGTCCCCCTCGCGCCTCGCACCGAAGCGAAAATCATCGCCCACCAGAATGTAGCGTACCTGATGTGCTCCCACGAGCACACGCTCGACGAAATCCCGGGCGGGCGTCGCGGCTAGCGCCGCATCGAAACGGCATAGGTGCACCCGGTCGATGCCCATGGCGCAGAGCAGCGCGAGTTTGTCGCGCAGGGGAGCGATGCGTGGCGGGCTGTCGCCCGGGAACAGAAACTCCCGCGGGTGCGGCTCGAAGCTCATCACGCAAGCGGCCAGGCCGCGCTGCCCGGCCACCTCGCGCAGACGCCCGAGCAGCGCCTGGTGACCTTGATGGAGGCCGTCAAAGTTGCCGATGGTGAGCGCCGCCGGGGCAAGCGCTCCCCGGCTCGGATGACGAATTACCTGCATCGCGCGGCGCGTTCCTGGGCGAAGTGAACCGGGTTGGAATAGCGAGGACGGAGGGCGAGCGCAGGGCACGGGGCAATAGCCATCCGGCACCGCAGCAGCGCATTTTATCCCCTCGGCGTGGGGCGGGTCCACCGACGGGGCGTTTGCCCGAGCCGTGCCGCAGCCACTGCCCTGCTGCCGCTGACCCCACAGCGGGAACAACAGCGTCGAGAAACTGCGCCCGCCCGACCGGCGCACCTTGGTTTCACCGCACCGCCCCGGCTAAACTTGGGTGCCTCGACGGGCGTAGCCACCGCCCTTTGGCGGGGATCGCTTCCGTGCTCCATCGATGCAGTAGCGTGGCACCCCACCGCTGCCGTGGTCGAACATTGAGGGGGATGAGGCGGGCGGTGGAGTTGCCCTAAAGGCGCCGGCGTCTCCCGTGGGCGTCTGGCGGTGGACAATGGTCTGCTCGATCCCAGGGCCGAAGGTTGCCATCGCCGGGACCTCCGGTCCGGAGGACGGTCCCGGCGGGCCATGCGCGATTGACCCGTCGCCCGATACTGTCCAAGTCACCGATCGGAGCTCTCCGGCAGCCCCGTGCATCGTCGCGCCCTATTTCACTACCCGGCCCTACTCTGTCGTGCCGTATCGAGCGACCAGATCGACGGTGGATTGCGCTTTATTGCGCGGCCCAACCAACAGTCGACGCTCAATTCGCCATCCGTTTGGCTGCGGATAATTGGTTCCGGTCAGTAAGTCTTGGCATGTCGCTGCGCACGGCCTCGTTGAGGGTGGAGAGCGACGCCCTGCGAGCCCGGAAAACCGCCCTCGGCCATCGCCAGATCGTGCGCGCGTCGCTCGACACCGGGTTAGGGCGGCGCCCGGCCGCCCTCTAGCGCGCAGACGAGGACAGTCGGTTGCGGGTGATGGGGATGGGAAACGAGCCTGAGCTACTGCGCCCTAAGGAGGCGAACCTCCTCAAATGACCGCTGAAGGGTTTCAGGCCCTGTTGCAGGCTGCCGAGTGGCACCCGCGGATGCTCATCGCCGACCTAAACCTGCTGGGGAGGGACGGATTCCGGGTGATGCCACTGCTGCGCGCCAGCGCCCGACACCGGGGTCTGGACATCATCGTCGTGACGGCAATGGGCCACGCCGAGGTCCGTGCGAGGGGCGGCTTGCCCGGGGATACGACGCTCCTCCCCAAAACGCTTCGCCCCGGTCGAGGCCCTGCGCCTAGCGGTCGCTATGGGCCAACGCCGCTGGGGGGTCTACTTTTCCCAGTTGCCGATGTCCGATAGCTGGATGTCGTAGCCCACGTTTTTCGGACCCGACGCCGCCCGCTCCGCGGCCTGGGCCTGCACGAAGGTGCCCGCGAGTCGCAGACTGATCTGGGCCAATTCCTCGCTGTCGGGCTTGAAGACGGCCACGTTCTCCACGCGCAGGAAGGCGCGGCCCACCAGTTCCACGTAGATGCGTGCGGCCAAGTCTTGTTGGGCGCTGGAGGGCGGCGCGGTTGTTTCAGCGGACATGGTGTGCTTCCGGTCTAGGAGAAAACGGCAGTCTACGCCGCGCGCTTGACGAAATCTGCTGGCCGGATGCCGGCAGCCCACAGAACCAGGAAATAAACCCCGCCCCCCAGGCACACCAGAAGACTCAAATGCAGCGTGCGGGCGAGGGTGGAGGCTTGCGCCCAGAAGACCGCTGGCGCCCGGACCGCCCAGATGGCGAGCCCCATGCCCAGGAGCGCGACCCCAAGGCGCAGGCCAAACCCACGCCAGCCGGGCTCAGGCCGATAGGCATCCTGGGCGCGCAACTTGAAGAACAACAGGCCCGCATTGAGGCAAGCCCCGAGCCCGATGGCGAGTGCTAGACCGGCGTGGCCGAGGGGCCCGACGAAGGCCAGATTCATCCCCTGTGTCAGCAGCAGCGTCAGGATACCGATGCGCACGGGCGTGCGAATGTCCTGGCGGGCGTAAAACCCGGGGGCGAGGACCTTGACGAGGATCAAGCCCACCAGACCAACGCTGTAGGCGCTCAGCGCCTGCGCGGTGAAGGCCACGTCGCGCGCGCCAAAGGCGCCGTGCTGAAACAAGGTGGCCACCAGCGGCGTGGCCAGCAAGGCGAGTCCGAGCGCCGCGGGCAAGGCCAGCAGCAGGGTCAGCCGCAGGCCCCAGTCGAGCAACCGGGAGAACTCCGCGCCGTCGGCTGCGGCGTGGGTCCGCGACAAACTCGGTAGCAAGATGGTGCCGAGGGCCACACCCAGGATCCCCGTGGGAAACTCCATGAGGCGGTCCGCGTAATAGAGCCACGAAACGCTTCCGTCCTTGAGGTAGGAGGCGAACATGGTGTTGATCAGCAGGGAGATCTGACTGATCGAGACGCCAAAAATAGCCGGCCCCATCAGGCGCAGGACCCGCCACACACCGGGATCACGCAGGTCCAGGCGAAACCGCGGAAGCAGCCCTAGGCGCTTCAGATAGGGCACTTGGAACAGCAGTTGAAGGATACCCCCGAAGAACACAGCCCAAGCCAAGGCCAGCACGGGAGGGTGAAACCAGGGGGCGAGCAGCGCCGCGAACAGGATAAACGAAACATTGAGCAACGTCGGGGTGAAGGCGGGGATGGCAAAGCGGCCGTAGGTGTTCAGAATCCCGCCAGCGAGTGACACCAGGGAGATGAAAAGGATGTAGGGAAAGGTGATGCGCAGCAGTTGCACCGTGATCTGAAACTTCTCCGCGGAATCGGCGAAGCCCGGAGCGCTCAAATACACCACAGCCGGCGCGGCGATCACGCCGAGCGCCGTCACCGCCACCAGCACCAGGGCAAGCAGGGCGCTGACGTGATCCACGAGTAGGCGGGTGTCGGCCTCCCCGCGCGCGGTCTTGTACTCCGCGAGCAACGGCACGAAGGCTTGGGAAAACGCCCCCTCACCAAACACCCGGCGTAGCAGGTTGGGCAGACGGAAGGCCACGAAAAAAGCGTCCGTGGCGGGACCCGCCCCAAAAACACGGGCAATGACGGCGTCACGCGCAAAACCCAGGATGCGCGAGATCAGGGTCATGCCGCTGACCGTGAACAGGCTCTTCAGTAGACTCATGGGGACCGATGGGGATAAAAAACTAGGCTGCAGGGACCAAATTATGCGGATGGGTGCTTGAATCTCCCGGCCCAGGGACGTAATATTATGGGTTTTTTCGGGCGGTAACGCTCAAGGACTGGAGTTTACATGGCCAATACCGCACAAGCTCGTAAACGGGCACGTCAGTCGGAGCGCCGTCGGGTGCAAAACACCTCCCTGCGCTCTGAGCTCAGGACTGCCATCAAGAAGGTACGCAAGGCGATCGCCACGGGCGACAAGGGTGCCGCACAGACCGTGCTGCAGGCGTCGACTAGCGTCATCGACTCGATTGCCGCCAAGAAGATCGCGCACAAGAATACGGTTTCTCGCTACAAGAGTCGCCTGTCCGCGGCTATCAAGGCCATGGCCTGACCCGACGGACCGCCGGTTCTTCGGGTCGAGCGGGCCCCGCGTCCGTCTGGCCCCCTTGGGCCGAAGAATTCCTCGCCCGCCGGCCCCCGGCCGGTCGCGGCGTGGCGCAGCGGTGTAGGCTGTGGTTCGCTGCTTGGCGCCCCGCGCTCGGGCTACCCCCCCTCTCCGTAGTGCCACAGCGCGAGCACGAGGAACATGCGAAAGCCCGTCAGCCGTATCCTGGTCATCAATGACGAGACCCTGGTCCTCAAGGAGTTCGTCAAGGGCCTCAACGCCGCCGCCAAGAGCCTGGATAACCCGCAGGGCATCAGCTTCCTCGGGCTCACCACCGCGCGCGATGCGCTGAAGGCGATCGAGGACGACGGCGATATCCAAGCCGTCATCGTCGACGATACGCTCTATACGCTGAAGAACGACACGGGCGGCTCGCGCGAGTTGCAGATGTCGGCCCTGGAACTGGTGCAGAAGATCACCCGGTTCCGGCCCGAGCTCGACGTCTACATCTTGATCGCCAAGGAGCAGGAGGACGAAGTGGTCGACTCCCTCTTCTCGGAGGCGGTCGACGGCTACTTCTACCGCGAGGAGCGGGACTACCGGGGCATCTACCGGATCCTGAACGCGCAGCTTCAGGAAAAGACGGACACGCCCTTCTATGATCAGTTGAAGTCCTACGTGCTTATGGCGAAGGACGCGTGGCACACGCCCGGGCACTCCTCGGGCGACTCGCTTCGTGACAGCCCCTGGGTGAGTGACTTCTACGAGTTCATGGGGGAGCACGTCTTCGACGCGGATTTGTCCGTCTCGGTGCCGATGCTTGACTCGCTGATGGAGCCCACCGGGGTCATCCTCGAGGCCCAAAAGATGGCCGCCCGTGCCTTCGGCGCGCGCCGGACCTTCTTCGCCACCAACGGGACATCCACGGGCAACAAGGTCATCTTCCAGACGCTCATCGCTCCGGGCGAGAAGTTGCTGCTCGACCGCAATTGCCACAAATCGGTGCACCATGGCGTGGTGCTCTCCGGTGCCCATCCGGTCTACCTGGACTCCTCGGTTAACCGGAAGTACGGCGTGTTCGGACCGATTCCCAAGAAGACGATCCTGCAGGCGATCGAAGAACACGCCGATGCAGAGGCCCTGGTGCTCACCTCCTGCACCTACGACGGCCTGCGCTACGATCTGCCGCCCATCGTCGAGGCCGCCCACGCCAAGGGCATCAAGGTAGTGGTAGACGAGGCCTGGTACGGCTTCGCCCGGTTCCACCCGGCCTTCCGGCCCACCGCGCTGGAGGCGGGCGCCGACTACGTTACGCAGAGCACACACAAGGTGCTCTCGGCCTTTTCCCAGGCCAGCATGATTCATGTGAACGACCCGGAGTTCAACGAACATGTATTCCGGGAGAACTTCAACATGCACACCTCCACGAGCCCGCAATACAGCATGATTGCGAGTCTGGACGTCGGCCGTAAACAGGCGGCAATGGAGGGCTACAAGCTGCTCTCACGCACCCTGCAGCTGTCGGCTGAACTACGCACCCAGATCAACTCCACGGGCGTGTTCCGCGTGTTGGACCTGGGCGACCTGCTGCCCGAGGAAGTGGCCCAGGACGGCATCCAGCTAGACCCAACCAAGGTGACGGTCGACATCTCGGAGTGTGGGATGACGGTGGAAGAGCTGCAGAGCGAGCTCTTCGAGCGCTTCAACATCCAGGTGGAAAAGTCCACCTTCAACACCTTGTCCCTGCTGCTCACCATCGGCACCACGCGCAGTAAGGTCTCGCGCCTCTACGACGCGCTCATGCGCATTTCGCGGGAGCGCCGGACCCCACGTCGGCTTTACCGCACACCGGACATTCCGCGCTTCACGCATCTGCGCTACCTGCCCCGCGACGCGTTCTACTGCGGTGGGCAGGGCGTGCCCATCCTCGACGAGAACGACCGCATCAACTCCGCGTTGAACGGCAAGGTGGTCGCGGATCAGATCGTGCCCTATCCGCCGGGGATTCCCGTCCTGGTACCTGGCCAAGTCATCACGGCGGAAATCATGAACTACCTCGGCGCGCTGCTGCGCAGCCACAAGCGCGTCGAACTGCACGGCATCATCTACGACGGCTACATGCCCTGCTTGCGGGTGCTCACGGCGGCGGACGAGCGCGGGCTAAAAAAGCTGAAGGCCTCCTGAACCGGTGACGGGAGGGCCTTGGCTGCGAAGCAGTTCTCGACGGGACCGCCTGACAAGCGCCAGGCGGGTGCGGGTGGGCCAACGCCTCCCGGGAGCAGCTGGTCAGAAAAACGCTGGTAAAGGGGTTCGGGCAAATTCCCCCGGGCTTGCCCGTTCACTAGGTCCCGTTATCGCATTGAGAATTGCGGTTGCCTGCGCAGTGGGCTTGCGTCGCCGCGCCGATTCGGATAAAACTACGGGTCCTATGAGGGGTCCCACGGCGGCTTTTTAGCCGCCGTGGGCTTTTTTGTTGATGGATAAGCGAACCATGCGTCATCTTTGGGGCAACTGCTGCCCGTGCGGTGGCCGCGCCGGTGGTAGGACCTGATGTCCCCCACCCGCCGCGGCCCCCCCCGGCACTTCCTCCAGTTCAAGGACCTCAGCCGCAGTGAACTGGAGCATGTGTTCGCGCGCACTCGCATGCTCAAGACGCGCCAACGCGACGGCGTGCTCTACCAGCCGCTCAAGGGTCGTACGCTCGCCATGCTTTTCGAGAAACAGTCCACGCGGACCCGGGTAGCCTTCGAGGCGGGCTTCACGCAGTTGGGCGGCAGCGCGATCTACCTGAACACCAAGGACACCCAGTTGGGTCGGGGCGAGCCCATCGAGGACGTGGCGCGAGTCATCTCCCGCATGGTCGACGTGGTCATGATCAGGACCTTCGAGCAGACGCTGGTGGAGCGCTTTGCGGCCAACTCGTTTGTTCCTGTGATCAACGGTCTGACCGATGAGTACCATCCGTGCCAGATCCTAGCGGACATTTTTACGTTCATCGAGCACCGCGGCCCCATCCGTGGGCGAACTATTGCTTGGATCGGCGACTCCAACAACATGTGCAACACTTGGCTCCAGGCGGCGAACCTGCTGGAGTTCCATCTGCACGTCGCGACACCGCCGGGCTATGAAATCGAGGCCACGCGCGAAGGCGCGGACAGCCCCTGGATAAAGCGCTTCACCGACCCGCAGGAGGCCGTTGTGGGAGCAGACCTGCTCACGACGGACGTTTGGACCAGCATGGGGCGAGAAGCGGAAAGCGCCGAGCGCCGGGAGCGGTTTGCGCCCTACCGGGTGGGTAACGCACTTCTCTCGCTGGCAGCCCCGGAGGCGCTCTTCATGCACTGCCTGCCGGCCCACCGCGGCGAGGAAGTGGAGGCGGAGTTGATCGACGGCCCTCGCAGCGTGGTGTTCGAGGAGGCAGAAAACCGCATGCACACGCAGAAGGCACTCATGGAGTACCTGCTGCTCGGGCATGTGGAAGCTTGAGGCCTGGGCGCCACCCGGGGCCAGGATGTTTGCACAGGCAACAGGCGCGCACAGCGCCGGGGCGAAGCACTGCCCCACGCGCGCGCCACGCGCCTATCGGGCGCCGGATTGCCGCGCCACAACCCATCTGTCAGGAGCACTATCATGAAGACCGTCTTGCTGAAGTTCGTACTGCCACTTCTCCTCCTGGGCCTCCAGGCCACCGGCACCGCCCGCGCCGCCTCCGACGAGGTCACCTGGATCGCCGACAAGCAAGGCTGCAAGGTAGCCAACACCTTCCCGAGGGCGGGCGAGACGATCGCCTGGGATGGGACCTGCAAGAGCGGATTTGCCGACGGCGAAGGCGTCTTGCAGTGGTTTTACAAGGGGGTGCAGGACGATCGCTATGCGGGCACGCTCGAGAAGGGCTGGGCCGAGGGCCACGGCGTACTGACCCGTGCCAATGGGGCGAAGTACGATGGCCAGTGGCATGAAAGCGTACAGCAGGGCAACGGCCGTTACGAGGACCCCGACGGCAGTTGGTATGAGGGCGAATGGAAGAACGGCCGCCCCAACGGGGCCGGGCAATACCACCGCCCCGATGGCCGCATGTTCATCGGCGAATTCGTCAACGGCGAATTCGAAGGCAATCTGAACGAGAAAGAGAAAGCGGGCGAAGGCAAGCCCAACCCCAACCGGCTTTGATGAGCCCTGGGGCGACAACCCTTAGAGAAAAAAGAACGACACGATGAGCGCGATCAAGAAAGTGGTGCTGGCATACTCGGGTGGCCTCGATACTTCGGTGATTTTGAAGTGGCTCCAGGACACCTACGGTTGTGAGGTGGTGACCTTTACCGCCGATATCGGCCAGGGCGAGGAACTCGAACCAGCGCGGGCCAAGGCCAAGCAGTTCGGGGTGAAGGAAATCTTCATCGACGACCTGCGCGAGGAGTTCGTCCGGGACTTCGTGTTCCCCATGTTCCGGGCCAACGCCATCTACGAGGGCGAGTACCTGCTGGGCACCAGCATCGCCCGCCCCTTGATCGCCAAGCGCCAGATCGAGATCGCCCGCCTCACCGGGGCCGACGCCGTATCCCATGGGGCGACGGGCAAGGGCAACGACCAAGTTCGCTTCGAACTCGGCTACTACGCCCTGCAACCTGACATCCGCGTGATCGCCCCCTGGCGCGAGTGGGACTTGAACTCCCGGGAACGGCTCCTTGCGTACGCCGCCCAGCATGGCATCCCCGTGGAGTACGCCAAGCCCGGCGGCTCCCCCTACAGCATGGACGCCAACCTCCTGCACATCTCCTACGAGGGCCGCGCGTTGGAGGACCCTTCCCAGGAGCCAGAAGAGGCGATGTGGCGATGGACCCAGTCACCGGAGAAGGCGCCCGATGCCCCGCAGTACTTGGAGTTGGACTACAAGGCCGGTGACGTCGTGGCCATCGACGGCGTGCCCTTGACGGCCGCTTCGGTGCTCGCGCGCCTCAATGAAATCGGCGGACACCACGGCATCGGTCGCCTGGACTTGGTGGAAAACCGCTACGTTGGCATGAAATCCCGTGGTTGCTACGAAACCCCGGGCGGGACTATTCTGATGAAGGGGCATCGCGCCATCGAGTCCATCACGCTGGACCGGGAGGTTGCCCACCTGAAGGACGACCTGATGCCCCGGTATGCCGCGCTCATCTACAACGGCTACTGGTGGAGCCCGGAGAGGCGTCTGCTGCAGCAGACGATCGACGCCTCCCAGGCAACGGTGAATGGCCGTGTTCGGCTCAAACTCTACAAAGGTAACGTGATGGTCGTGGGCCGGGAGTCGGCCACCGACTCCCTGTTCGACACCACCATCGCGACCTTCGAGGACGACGGCGGGGCCTACAACCAGAAGGACGCCGAGGGTTTCATCCGCTTGAACGCGCTGCGCATGCGAATCGCCGCCAAGCTCAAGCACCGCTAGGCCCAGGAGCCCAAATGTCCCAATTCGATAACGTCAGTGTCGCCACCCGCGCCAACGTCTACTTCGATGGTAAGTGCGTGAGCCACACCATCCATTTCCCCGACGGCTCGCGCAAGAGTGTGGGAGTCATCTTTCCCAGCACGCTTACCTTCAACACCGGTGCCCCCGAGGTGATGCAGATCCAGGCCGGCGTGTGCAAGGTGCGCTTGGCGGGCACAGCGCAAGTCCTCACCTACGGCGCTGGCGAGCAATTCAGTGTCCCCGGAAATTCCTCCTTCGAGATCGAGACGGTGGAACTCCTGGACTATGTCTGCAGCTTCGGCGAGCAGGCCTAGGATGCGCGCATGAGCACGGTTGCCGTGGTGCGCAAGGCGGGCCGAGTGGCACTGGCTGCCGACACCCTGACGAAGTGGGGCTCGCGCAAGGAGTCCGCGACCCTGGTAGCCAACCACGGCAAGATCCTCCAGGTGGGCGATACCTACATCGGCATAACGGGCAGCGCCACCCTCAAACTGATCCTGCGCGATGCCTTCACTGATCCCGAGGCGCCGCTGCCGCTCGACAGCGTCATGGCGATCTTCCGAACCTGGAACACGCTGCACGGGCTGTTGAAGGACCGGTATTTCTTGCAATCCGAGGAAGACAAGGAGGACGCGCTCGAGTCCTCGCGCATGGACGTGCTACTGGCCAACCCGAGGGGCATCTTCGGGGTTGGCGCGCACCGCACCGTGCAGGAGTTTTCGCGCTTCTATGCCTACGGCAGCGGCAGCGATTTCGCCATGGGGTCGCTGTTCGCCAGCTATGACCAGCCGGATCTCGACGCCGAGGCGCTGGCACGCAGCGCCATCGCCGCGGCGGCCGAGTTCGACGACGGTACCGGGGCTCCCATCGAAAGCTACAGCCTGCCCCTGGCAAGCGCCTGAGGAGGCAGACCATGCCCAGCTTTGACATCGTTTCCGAACTCGACGAAGTGG
Source organism: Betaproteobacteria bacterium (assembly GCA_025356655.1). Lineage (GTDB taxonomy): Bacteria > Pseudomonadota > Gammaproteobacteria > Burkholderiales > SHXO01 > SHXO01. Next base: position 23,906 of record JANXRW010000129.1, read on the forward strand.
AACTTCGGAACGCCGTGGATCAGGCCACCAAGGAAGTGGGAAACCGCTTTGACTTCAAGGGCTCGGACGCGCGTATCGAACAGGCCGGCACCGTCCTCACCGTCTTCGCCGACGACGAGTTCAAGCTAGGTCAGGTCTACGATGTGCTGATCGCCAAATTGGTCAAGCGCGGCATCGACACTCGCTGCCTGAAGCGCGAGACGCCCGAGCGCATCAGTGGCGATCACCTGAAGCAGACCATTACGGCCCGCACGGGAGTGGAGCAAGAACTGGCCAAGCGCTTGGTGCGCCTAGTGAAAGACAGCAAGCTGAAGGCCCAGGCCAGCATTCAGGGGGATGCGGTGCGCGTGAGCGGTGCCAAGCGCGACACTCTGCAGGAAGTGATCGCGCTGGTGCGTAAAACCATCGAAGAGTTTCCCCTGCAATTCCAGAATTTCCGCGACTGACCCTCGATTTGTGCGAGCCGGTGCCGGGATCGGGGGTGTTTTTCCGGCAGCGTGAATCGCGTCGCGCCCCTAGCCCGAGTTTGTCATCACGCTCCGTCAACCCTAATTAAAGCAACAACGTAGAGCGTTATTGCCGTGCGTATGGCACTACATTTTTGCAGCTGCCCATCCGCTTGTCGCGACGGCCCGCGCGGGCGCGGTCAGA
>JANXRW010000149.1 GCA_025356655.1 Betaproteobacteria bacterium
GGTCTGACCGCGCCCGCGCGGGCCGTCGCGACAAGCGGATGGGCAGCTGCAAAAATGTAGTGCCATACGCACGGCAATAACGCTCTACGTTGTTGCTTTAATTAGGGTTGACGGAGCGTGATGACAAACTCGGGCTAAGGGTCCGCGTGTCTGCGAAAGTGCGCGTGATATCCGCTCGGGGTGACCCCCAGCACCTCGCGCCGCACCGACACCGGCCAGGTCCACCGGTGGCGCTCGACCCAGCCGGACTTCACTCTGATTCCCTCGCGACGTACGCCGTCGCTTTTTTTAGGATGTCGCGCTCCATCTTCACCCGCGTAAGCTCCGCACGCGGCCGGCTGATCTCCTTCTGCTCCGGACTCACCGGCTTCGCCGCCGTTGCCTTCAAGCGGCCCCGTGCGTCAGCCTGCACCCAGTTACGCAGCGTCTGACTCCACACCCCCAGCGTCGCCGACACCACCGCTACGCTCTGGCCCCCGCGCACCAGCCGAAACGCGTCGATCTTGAATTCCAGCATGTACCTCGCCCTCTTGCTCTTCGACATTCGCCTCCTCATTGCTCAAAGCTTATCCTTTCAGCAAGGGAGACGTTTTTCGGGGGCAAGGTCACTCTGCCCATCCCCGCGCGTCGCACGCTGCCGAAATGGCGGCGCAATTCAGCGGTCGGATGAACGCCGACGAGACGGCAGCGCTCGCCATCCAAATCAACCCTGCGCGTGGACGCCGGAATCCAATATCCGCCATCCAGCGGCTCCGCCTCCCGGAGGAAGTTCAGTGTTACCAGCGCGGCTTCCATCGATGCCGCGACGCCAGCTCGCTCGAACTGCCCGTGAAGCTTCGTCATGTGCGTTTCGCGCGCCGTGTCGGCCGCGACGAAGCTGAGGGCGCAAAGGGTCCCCCTCGCGAACTCAAGCGGATCCATGACCGGCGCCGCCGGGTCTTTCAGGAGATGCTGCATCGAGGGTGCGCGCAGCAGCGCCAAACCCGGTTCGGAGTTGAGCAGCGCATCACTTAGGCAAGTCCATTCGCGGGCTTGGTTCTCATTCGTTGGATGGTCTCAGAGGCCCGCTACGGCCCTTCCATGAGCGCCTTGCGGGCGGACTCCAGGATCAGGCACATCGTCATGGGCTTGACGGGCGATTCGACGAAGCCGCGCGAGCGATAGAACCGCTTGGCGCCTTCAGAGATGGCATGGACGAGCAGCGCAGCGACGCCGGCAATTTCCGCCGCCTGCAACGAGCGCGTCAGCGCATCACGCAGCAAGGCGGTTCCGAGGCCCGCCTGGTGGTGGTCCTTGTGTATCGCAAGACGGCCCAGCACCATCACCGGGATCGGGTCAGGCCGGTTGCGTCTCAGAGCGCCAGGAGCATCAGCATGCCCCAACGCACCCGCTGCAAGGCAGTAGTAGCCGACAACGGCATCACCCACGCAAACGACGTAGGTGCGCGATGCGCCACTCGGTTGATTGCCGGTGGCCCGCCGTTTCAGCCAGTCGTCGAGCGACGGCTCACCGCACTCAAACGCATCGACGACATGGTGATCCGCAAGTGGCTGCGGCGCCGATATCACCTACGTGCTTCCCATGGAGCAGGAGCGTTCAGCAACCGGCGAAGCCGGTCGGTGGGCGCCGGCGGGCTGTCGAGTATCGCCTGGAAGGCTGCCATCGTTTCAGCATCGAGGGCGAAGTAGGTTTGGTTGAGCAGCACGTCTTCCGCCTGCCGGCAGGCGGCCTCCAGCATGAAGTCGGAACGGCTGCGCCCAAGGCGATCGGCGGCCTGGTCGATGAGGTCACGCTGACCGGCTTTGGCGCGGATGCTGATCGTGACGGCTTCCTGGGCTTGGGACATAGCGAGATCTCCTGCTGTTGGCATTAATATTGCTAATTGGTATGCTATTTGTCAATACATATCTGTAATTCTCTTCGTGGACGCCCCCACGACCTCAAAGCTCACGGCCATGGATGCATGCGGCGCAACCAGCGCAATGGAAATCATCCCCGGCCCGAAGGCCTTTCTCGCGGGAAGCCAAGATTCCCAGTTGCCCCGGTCGCTGGCTCCGCCTGCGCGTTCCTGGCCGTAAGCCAGGTCGCACAGGGCGGCCTCCACAACGAGAGGAGCCGACACCATGACGACCATTACCGACAACACCATCATCAACGCCGACTGCTTGCAGGTTCTGCCGCAGCTACCGACGAAAGCGTCAGCTTCGTACTCACCGACCCGCCCTACCTCGCCAACTACCGGGCGCGAGATGGCCGCAAAGTGCTTGGTGACGACACCGATGCCTGGCTGGCCCCGGCCTTCGCCGAAATCCACCGAAAGCTCGAACCCAATAGCTTTGCCGTCAGCTTCTATGGCTGGCCCTATGCCGACAAGTTCCTGAAGGCCTACCACGACGCCGGCTTCCGGGTCGTCGGCCACCTCGCCTTCCCGAAACGGTACAGCTCGGCCGCGAAGTTCCTGAAATACCAGCATGAATGCGCCTACCTGCTGTTGGGTCGCAAGTTATTTCGCTGGGCCACCGGCTTTTTGTCTCGGTTTCATTCCCCGGAAAATCTGACCGCCTAGTGAAATATTGTGGGCCCTCAGGGTCGGTCTGGTTCAGCAGGGTGTCGGTGAAGTGCCC
>JANXRW010000015.1 GCA_025356655.1 Betaproteobacteria bacterium
GAGGGCCTGAATGGGAAGGTTAAAGTCACACTGAGAAGATCCTACGGCTTTCGCACCTTCAAAGCCACAGAATTGGCGCTTTATCATGTACTTGGGAAATTGCCCAAGCCACCCATGGCCCACAGTTTCTGCTGACGAACCAAAAATATCGAACCCAACATGCCTGGCTCGTTGCCCAGCTTGTGCAATGTGGCGAGGTAATGTGCCTCCAGCGGTTCGCCCACCTCGGAGGGCAAGCTGGCCCAGTCGAGGCCCTTGGGGATGTCGGTGTCGCGGTTGTAGGGTTCCTGTGCGTATTCATGCGCGAGCTTGAGGAACAGCAGGTAGGTAAGCTGTTCGAGGTAATCGCCATAGCCCACGCCGTCATCACGCAAGGTGTGACAGAAATTCCAGACTTTCTGGACGAGAGAGATGTGCTCATTGTTGCTCAGTCATGAGTTCACTTTCCATGCGCCGGATCGCCGATAGCAGATTGCGAAAGCTTGGTGATCGACCGTTATTCACGTCCAGGTGCTCGCCGATGGCACGTGAGTGCGCTACTTTTGCATAGCGATTTCTTGTCAGATTCTTCAGTTCCTTGCTCGGATTGGCCAAAGCATCAGGTGCCCTGAATTTGCGGGATGGCTGTTGTCGTGACAGCCCCGGAATATTGAGCGCTTTTTCAACAGCCAACAAATCAGCCAGATAAAAGGTTTCAAGCTCCGTGCAGGCAATGCGGACGAGGCACTGATCAGCCTTACCCGATGCGTGGCATAAAACCAGCAGCTCTCGCTTGAGGTCTTTGCAATCTGGGTGACTGTCCTGATCGCGTAAGACAATAAAACGCGCTGTACGGTTTTGATACGCTAGAATCTTGCGGGTTAACTGCTTTTCCAAATCCCGCTTACCTTCAAATGGAATGCAACGAAACGCCATGTCCGCCCTCAGCACGCGCGGGAGCAAGGATTCCAGCATGGTCTTGGCCGAGAGCTCTTCGAGGAGAAACACCAGCTCTTTCATTGGGGGTCCACCCCGTCGAAGAAGCCTTGCTTCCACAAGTAACCCAGTTGGTCACCCTCGCCGACATAAGCAGCAATCTGGGCATGGTCCCTGGCTCGATGAATTTCCGTGCGGCCCTGACTCTTGACCAACCAGCACACCTCATCCAGTTCCAGGGCATTGAGGAAATCGGGAGAGTGCGTGGTGACGAACACCTGTCCACCCCGGTTAGCGTAACTGCGGAATTCTTCGGCAAGCTCCATCATCAGCTGCGGGTACAGCTGATTCTCGGGCTCCTCCACGCACAGCAGGGGATGTGGCCTGGGGTCATGCAGTAGCACCAGATAGGCAAACATCTTGATGGTGCCGTCGGAGACGTAGCGGTCCAAAAACGGCGTCTTGAAGGAGCCGTCCTGAAAACGCAAGCTCAGGTAGCCATCGTCCATCTGCTTGGGCTCCACCGATGACACGCCGGGAACACGTCGGGACATGGTCGCCAAAATATTCTTGAACACCTCCGGATGCTGCTCGTGCAGATAGCGCGCCACTAGGGGCAGGTTGTCCCCCGATTCCGTCAGGTGTTCGGTCTCGCCAGCCACGTCCTTGCGCCCACGTGCCGCGCTTATATGGAAGTCGGACACATGCCAGTTCTCGATCAGCCGGCGAAATGCGCTGGCTGCCGTGAATCGTTCGAATTGGCCCACACCCTTGATGGCCAAGGTGTCGGGCGCCACTTTCTGCTCTTCCCGTTCGAGTTCATCGTCGGTCTTGTGGAAGTCCTCTTCGTTGGTGATGGCATAGCCCTCGCCGTTGGAAAAACTCAGAAAGTGATAGGGACTGCCGTACCGGCCGCGCTTGTAACGCAGCAATTCCTTCAATACCACCGGAGCGCCTTTGCGATCACCGATTTCCAGTGAATAGGTCACCAGTCGCTCCACATTGCTAATCTCCATGCGGTACTGGAGTTCAATGTGGATGGAGTCTTGGACGGGGTCACAGCCACGACTGAGCACTTCAGCAAAACGGCCGCGCTTGTCCAGCGCTTGTCGTACATTGCCTTTGAGGCAGTCATGTAGAAAGCCGAACACGTCGAACAGTGTTGACTTGCCGGAACCGTTGGCGCCCACAACGACCATGAAGGATGGGAGATCCTTCAGATAAACGTCGCGGAATGCCTTGAAGTTTTTCAGACGTATCGATTCTATTTTCATAGGCTAGTCTAGGTTCATTAGTTTTTGGTCTCGGAGCTCCTTGCTGCCCGCCTGCGCGGCCTTTTGGGCACGGATGCGCTCTAACAGCACACCGGCCGGTTCCTCATTGGGATCTTGCGGCACCCGTTGGCCGGCGAAAGCCGCGCGCAGGATGTTCTGGCGTTGGGCGGTGGATTGTTTGAGGGATAGGTCGATAGCATTCCCCTGACTATTGATGGAATTCATCGCCGTTTCAACCCTGGTGGCCGGGTCAAACTCCTCCACCCCCAGGCGCCAGGACAGGGGAGGACTTTAGTCGTTGGGGCCTTGCTTGGCAAGCCGCGCCGCGGCTTCCTTCAGGCGCCAGCTCTTGCCGTGGAATTTGAGCAGGTTGCCGTGGTGCATGAGCCGGTCGAGCAGCGGAGCGACCACTACCGCGTCGCCGAGGAGCCGAGCCCAGTCCTCGAACGGCCTGTTTGAGCTCAGCAGGGTGGACGCCTTCTCGTGCCTGCTCATCAGCACGTCCGCCAACTCGTCGCCGGCGTTGGCCGGCAGCTTGCGCAGAAACAGGTCGTCGATGACGAGCAGTTCAGCGGCCTTGAGCTGCGCGCGTAGCTTGCGCAATTCACCCAGCTCGCGCGCCTCGTTGATGTCCTCGATCAGCTGATGAGCCTCGCGGTAGTGGACACGGTAGCCCCGTTCGACGGCCATCAAGGCAAGGGCCTTGACCACGTGACTCTTGCCCGTTCCGGGCTTGCCGATGAGCATCGCATCCTCGCGCGCATCGACGAATTTCAGCGTCGCCAGTTCGAGCACCGTGCGCCTAGGAATCGTCGGGTTGTATGCCCAGTCGAAGTCCTTGAAGTCCTGGCGCTCGGGCAGGCCGGAGAGCACATAGCGGCGATCGAGCAGGCGTCCTCGGCGCCGGTCAAGCTCATCCTGGACGAGCCAAGAGAAGGCTTCCAGGAAGTCCATTTCGTGACTGGATACGGCCAGCGCTCTTGCCTGAAGTGTGGCGCACATACCCGAGAGACGCAGTGCGCGAAGGGATCGTTCCAGCTCAGTGACAGACATTGCCACTGGCATCCTTCGTGGGGTTGGTCTGGGAATGTTTATCCCAGAAGTCTTGGTCATCGTCGATGGCTTTGATCGTGGCCTCCGTCACCGCGGGTGCTGCGGGCGATGCCCGCGCACTCTGGGTAGCCCTGCGCTCCAGAGCCCGCTTGAGCGCGCCGTAGGAGAGCAGATCGGCGTCGAGCAGGCGAGCGCACACCTCTTCGATCTGTGCGCAGGTGTGGGTTCGAGGCAGGTTGCTCAGACCGTAGATTGCGCGGTTCCCGGGTCGGCCCAATCGCGTGAATAGCTCCTGCGCGAAGCGTGCCGCGTTCGGTCCGATGCGCTGCGCCTTGACTAGCAGGCGGCCGGTCTCACGTGACGGATTGAATACGCGGTCCTCGGGCTCGATCTTGAATTCGCCCTTGCGTTGGGACTTCTCGTGCCGGCGCAGCAGAGTTCCATCCAAACTTAGTATCTCTATGTCATTAGCGTAGATGCGGACGAGCACCTCGCTATGCGGAGCCGCCGGAAGCGCGGCATAGTAGGAGCCCTCGACCTGCACCAAGCCCCCGTCGTCCACGGTGCGCCGCCCGGGCTTGAAGTACCGGAACCCTTGCGACGGCAATGGATTCAAATGTCCCTGCTCCTCACTGCATCCCGTTGAAACTCACGCGCGCCTTCGCGGGCGGCGGTGCGGCCGACGGGGTGGTCCCGGGGGTGGGCACGGATCTGCAACCCTTTGGCGTGATCGTCGACGCGCAGATCTCGAGCATCCGGTTCCACAACCGGGCCAATGATGGATTCGACATCGACAATATCTCCGGACGGGTACCGGAAACGGCCTCACTGGCTTTGCTGGGCTTGGGCGTCGTCGGTCTGGGCCTGTTTGTTGGTCCTCGGCGCTAAGCCCTCGATGAGTGCCGGCCGAACCGTCTGGTCGGCCGGCTCAACCGGCACGCACCAGCCGCTGGTCCGCCATGGCCAGCCGGTCCACCAGAGAATGCAGAAGGGCGAGGCTTAACTGGTAGCGGCAGCGCAGGCTGGCCTGTTCTAGGTCCTGGTGCTTGATTTCCACCAAAAGAGCGTCCGCCATCGTCTCCACGGTGGCCTGCCTCAGGAACTCGCCCTGCTTGATGAAGGCCATTTCGCCCACGCACTCGCCGGCGGCCAACACGTCGAGCAGGCGTCCCTGCTTGACCACCTTGACTTCACCGCTGCCAATCAAAAAGAGGCTCGACCCCGCCTCACCCTCGCGCATGATCACCGTGTTCGGCGGGTGCATGGTCCAGGTGCCCGCCTGCACCATTTCCCACAGCTCTCCCTCGCTGAGGTGGGACAGCATCTTCACCTTCCGCAACGCAACGAACTTCTCGCTATCGGGAATTTTGCGCATATACAGGCTGAACTGCCCCACCCGCGCGAAATCCAAGGCCACGTCCACCCAGGCCGGGTAGCGGTCCTGCGGCAACTTCTCCAGCATCCGGAGGATGATCTGGTCCAGTTCGGGACTCAACTCCGGCCGGTGCAGACTGGGTGGCAGGGGGCTGTCGGTGCGGATCGCGGCAAACAGATCGGCCAACGTGTGCCCGTCGAAGGGCCGTCGGCCGGTAAAGAGTTGGTAGAGGACTACGCCCAGGGAGAACATGTCACTGTGGTGACCGAGGGTTTCCCCCCGGGTCTGTTCGGGCGACATGTAGAAGGGCGTGCCAACCATGGCCGATGACGTGTCCGGGAGCTTGGACTGGAAGGCTGCACCGAAGTCCCCGACCTTGACATTGGTCCCGCTGACGAGCAACAGGTTCGCGGGTTTGATGTCGCGGTGGACGATACCTTGACGGAAGGCATAGTCCAAGGCGCCCGAGGCCTTGAACGCGATTTGCGTGAGATCCTCGGGCGAGAGCAGGCTGCCGGGGGCCGAGTACTGCGAGAGATTTCCCCCGGGGACGTACTCCAGGGCGATGTAGCTCAGCTCATCGGTGACGGACGCCTCGTGGATCGCCACGATGTGCGGATGGCGGAGCTTTCCGGCGAGCGAGGCCTCATTCATGAACTGCCTGCGGCCGTCAAGCTCGCCACCGGCCTTCCTGACCACCGCCGGATCCAGCAACTTGAGCGCAGCCTGCGCGCCAGTGAACGTGTCCTGGGCGAGATAAACAGTACCGGACTCACCCTTGCCGATGAGCTTCAATAACTGGTACTTGCCAATCCGGTCCATGGGGTATCGTGGTTGAGTTGAGGGGTTCAGGGCACGAAGGTCCCGGGGCGCCACGCACCCGCGGGCAGCCGAACTCGGGGCACCGGTAACCGCTGAGCAGTCGGATCAAGCGCGGATGGTCTCTGCGACCAGGCGACGCGGTGGCGCGAGAGCCTCGCGGAGCGGAGTTTACGCCAAGCCTGAGGCCTTGGCGGGGCTTGCGTTGCGCTTCGGCACAGGCCGCGTCCAGAGCTGGGCGACGCCCTGGTTCGCGACCGTGACTAGCGTCAGCGCCCTCACGCTCTGGCTCACGGGGCTCTCCGCGTCGGGCAAATCCACCCTCGCCCGCGCGGTTGCCGAAGCGCTGCGGCAGAAGGGGGGCGCTTGCCGGATCCTCGACGGCGATGAGCTTCGGCGAGGGCTATGTTCCGACCTGGGATACTCGCGCGCTACCCGGCGTGAAAACGTCCGCCGGGTGGCGGAGGCGTGCCGCCTGCTCAACCAGGCGGGCATCCCGGTCGTCGTGGCACTCATCTCCCCCTACCGCGACGACCGGCAAATGGCGCGCGGGATCATCGGCGCGGAGACCTTCCGGGAAGTGTGGATCGCCGCGCCATTGGAGGTCTGCGAGCGGCGCGATCCGAAGGGCCTCTATCGACGAGCGAGGACCGGGGAATTGCCGGGCTTCACGGGCATCGACGACCCCTCCGAGGCGCCCGCCTCGCCGCCTTGCTGGGCCAGCGCAGCGCGCAACCCGTTTAGCGATAGGGCGGCGGCGGCGACGTCCGCGGTTCCAAACTGCGTTAAACTCCGGGGAGCACTTGTTCCACGGCCTGGCGCGTCGGGCTCGAGCGCACTCACCGTACCGCTTTGTCTGCTGTGGGCAAGGCAAAGACTTTTCCGGCAGTGCCACCACGCGTAAAATGTCGGGCTTCCTCCTGATAGTTCAATGGATAGAACGGGGCCCTCCTAAGGCCCAGATGTGGGTTCGATTCCCGCTCGGGAGGCCATTGGGGGCTGTGGGGCCCTCGGGGTCAGGCTGGGCTACCCGAGGCCGCATCTCGATGCATCGAGGAGCCTGCATAGGGCTCGCATGAAGGCGCAAGACCCGCCCTTGGGCCTGTCGAATACCCGTCCCAGCGCAGCCGTGCCGCATGGGCTGCTCGCGATCCGCGTCACCAGAAACGCCAGAGGGGTCTACCGCAAACGCCATGGCATCGACCTCACCGATCAAGCGGGTAAGCACCAGCGTGCTCGACATCGCCTACGAGGAAGCAGGCCCGCCCGGCGGGGCACCCGTGCTGCTGATGCATGGATTCCCCTACGACCCACGGGCCTTCGATGGGGTGGTCGGACCTCTGGCGACCGCGGGTTGCCGAGTCATCGTGCCCTATCTGCGCGGCTACGGGGAAACGCGGTTTCTCTCGCCTCGGACACCACGTTCCGGCCAGCAGGCGGCCATCGGCAAGGATCTCCTGGAATTGTTGGATGCGCTGGAATTGCCGAGCGCCGTGTTGGTTGGCTTCGACTGGGGCGGGCGGGCGGCCTGCGTCGTGGCAGCACTCTGGCCGCATCGCGTACGGGGCTTGGTGTCGTCCAACGGCTATGCCATCCAGAACATCGCCGCTGCGAGGATACCAGCGCCTGCGGAGCACGAAGCGCGATGGTGGTACCAGTATTACTTCCATACGGAGCGCGGCCGCGCCGGCCTGGAAGCCCACCGGGAAGAATTCTGCAAGCTGCTGTGGCGACTCTGGTCGCCCAACTGGCCCTTCGACGACGCGACTTACCGGCGCACGGCGGCGTCCTTCGAAAATCCGGATTTCGTGGACATCGTCATCCACTCCTACCGGCATCGGTTCGGCTATGCCCCCGGTGACCCCGCGTACGAGCACATCGAGACGCAGCTCGCTGAACAACCGAAAATCCCTGTGCCCACCATCGTGCTGCACGGTGAGGGCGACGGTGTCATGGGCCCGGAGGAGTCGGCAGACCATGCACGCTTTTTCATGGGGCCCTATGAGCGTCGACTAATTTCCAGCGTGGGCCACGATACACCTCAGGAGGCGCCGGCCGCGGTCACCCGCGCGGTGCTCGACCTGCTCCGCCCCCCGGGCGCGCAGTCTTGACTGCCTAGGCCCGGCAGCGCACAACGTGACGCAGCCCGCTAAGCCACGATCAGGCAACGTGCGGGTAACCTAGGGGACGCAGCCTTGCAGAAGGCAATCGAAACCCAGCGCCGCAAGCCGGGGTGGCCGGGCGGGACGGGAGAACCGGTTCCTCGGCAGCAGCGTCACCGCGTTCGTCAAACCGAACGCACGACGCCGTCCGCTTCCGTCAGCCGCCCCGAGGACAGCAGCAGGCTAATGGCCAACCCGACGCGCGCTTGGGCATCGGCGGGCACTCGGGCCATGCCCAGGAGTCGACCAACCGCGCGCGCGAGATCGGCGCGCGTCGCACCGCCGACTTGGTAGGACACATGCTGGACCATCGCCGCGATCTCCTCGAGACAGACCTGATCAATCCGGCGCCGAGACGCTTCGGTGTCGCCCGCGACGCGGAATCTTCTGAAGCTAGTCGGAACCCCGTCGGTCGGCCAGTAAAACACGAGCTCACCGTCCCGCGTTCTGCCGAGCGCATCGGGTGTCAGTTGCCTCAGGCGTTCGACCACGCGAGCGCCCAGGCGCTCCAGGCCCCACGCGCGCGCCACCCGCCGGCACAACTCCGACTCGACGATGGGCCCTTCGGACTCCACCACGAGCGTGAGTTGGGCGACGAGCGTAGCGGCGGCGCGATCTGCATAAAACCAAACGGGATCACCCGGGGGCAGTTCCACCGGGGCATAGATCGTAAGACTGCCCTCGCCCGCTGGCGCGTCCGGCGCGCCGTCGGCTAGCCCGGGGCTGCCATTGTCAGGCGGCGGTGAGTGCGGCGACTGACTGCCCGCGGGCGGGCGGGAATCGAAGCCCGGTTCTCCGTCCAAGTCCAACAGTTCCCTGAGATGCGCCACGAGCTTGTCGATCGCGCGCTCGCTGTCCATCCACCAGTCGGTCGACCACAACCGGTAGATCCGCCATCCGAGCCCCTCGAGGACATGCTGCCGAAGGCGGTCTCGGTCCCTCGCATTGGCGCCGCAGTGATAGGTCCGACCGTCGCACTCGACGCCCAGCAGGTAGCGCCCCGGCGCCCGCGGGTCAACCACCCCCAAGTCGAGCCGATATCCGGAACAGCCGACCTGGGGGTGGACCTCCCAGCCGCGGTTGCGCAGCGCGCGGATCACTGCCGCCTCGAAGGGACTCTCGGGCTCGCGCCCGGTGGCGAGGCTCTGCGCCGCGAGCGCCCGGGGGCCCTTCAGAGCGAATTCGAGATAGTGCTTGAGATCGCGGACCCCGGTCGCGCGGACCCGTGCGAGGTCGATCTGCTCGGGCATCAGGGAACTGTAGACGACCACCGCCTGCCTCGCTCGGGAGATAGCCACGTTGAGGCGCCGATGGCCGCCTTCTGCGTTCAGCGGGCCGAAGTTCAACACCATTCGGCCCGAGGCGTCCGAGCCGTAGGTGATGGAAAAGAAGATCACGTCGCGCTCGTCGCCCTGGACGTTCTCGAGATTCTTGATGAAAAGTGGGTCGCGGCCGTGCGTCGCAATGGCCCGATCGAGTTCCGGGATCGCCCGGCGCCGCGCATCGAGGAGTGTTTCCACGAGCGACTGCTGCGGCTGATTGAACGTCACCACGCCGAGGCTCAGGCCTGCCTGCTCGCCCGACAGGTAATGTGCCTCGATGCCTTTGACGATCTCCTCGGCTTCCGCGCGGTTGGTGCGTGTCCCCGATCGATCGTACACACCCGCCACCCGGTGGAACCGTACGGCGCTATCCGTGGTCACGGGTGACGGAAAGGTGATCAGGCGCGAGTCGTAATAGGTGGCGTTGCTGAAGGTGATCAGGCTTTCGTGGCGGCTGCGGTAGTGCCACTGAAGGCTCATTCGGTTCATGCCGACGCCTAAGCACTCGTCAAGGATGCTCTCCAGATCTTCCACCTCGCCGTCCGCATCGCCCTCGCCGTCAGCGTCCGCTGACCTGGAAAAAAAACTCGTCGGCGGCAACTGCTTAGGATCACCGACGACGACGACCTGCTTGCCCCGGGCGATGGCCCCCACCGCATCCCACACGGGGATCTGCGAGGCCTCGTCGAAAACCACCAAGTCGAAGGGGGCGAAGGCCGGATCCAGGTACTGGGCCACGGACAGCGGGGACATCAGCAGACAGGGCTTGAGACGGGGAAGCAAGCTCGGCAGCCCCTTCACCAGTTGTCGGACGGGCAGATGGCCGCGCTGGCGTTGCAACTCGCGGCGCAGTCGGCCCAGTTCGCTATCCGGCCCGACCGGGGTGGCGCCCGGCGAGGGGACCTTGCTCGCCAGGGTAGCCGCGATGAAGCGCTCGGTCAGCTCCTGGAATCGGGCGTCGGCGCCCCTGAACTCGCGGATCCGGCGCTCGTGGTCGGCGCTGGAGAATGCGCGCAGCACCGGATCGGCGTCCAGGGCCTTCTTCACCCACCAGTTCGCGTAACTGAAGTCGAAGTGGGGGGCAAGGGCGGCCGGGGAGACGCGACCGGACTCCATGTCGGTCACTAGAGACTGGAGGCCCTTGGCGATGCCTTGTTCGCGCACCTGGCGCCAGAGGCACCAAGTCTGGAGCAGCCGGCGTGAGGCCTGCCAGCCCGCCAGGACGCCCTGGATCCTTTCCAGCGCGCCCCGCGCGGACGCCGCGCCCTGGAGCGGAGCAACCGGCCGGGCCAGCTGCTCGAGGCCGGACAGCGCGTGCCGGGTTTCTCGCCAAGCGTCGCGATACTCGAGCGAAATACGGCCGACCGGGCCTTCGGGCGCAAGAAGTGGCCGATCCTCAGCCACCATCGACTGCACGCGTGCCCTTAGCGTGTGGGCGTGTTGGGCGTCACTGTCGGCAAGCGCCGTCACCGCGCCGGCGAACGCTCCGGCCCATTGCTCGTGGGTCGCCACCGTGGACCAGTCGGTGCCGACGCCCGTGTAATCACTCTGTAGCAAGGCCTCGGCGTGGGTCTCCAGGGAGCTGAGGCACTGATCCTCCGCGTTGAGGTCCGCCAGCGGCCCGAACAGGGTTTCGATCAGTGCGGCAGGTGGCCGTCGCTGGTCCTTCCGATAGGCTGCAAGGCGGCTCCGGATACCTCTACGGCCAAGCCAGGACAGCGGCCAGAGGGCAGCGCTGGCCCTGGCCCACTCCGCCTGCAGCGCGGCGGCCTGGAGATTGGTCAGGCTGGGATCCCAGCCGGGGCCGACGCGATGCCAGTGCCGGGCACGCGAGAGTCCATGCCTTGCCAATTGCTGCACCTGTTCACGGACCAGGGGTTCCTGGGCTCGTCGGGCCAGGGGTACCGGTACCTTCGGCGCTGCAAGCAAGGCATCGGCGAGCGCGTCCATGGCGGCGTAGGCCTGCAGATCCCAACCCGCCGCCGGGAAGCCGAGGGCCTCGCCCAGGCGGTGCGCCTTGGCGCGCAGATCGGCAATGAGCGCGTCCAACCTCTGCGCCGCGCCGAGCAATTCTTCCTGCCAGGTAGGCGACCACTGCGTTTGCCCCAGGTGCGCAAGAGCCGAGCCCTGGCGGATGTCTATCCCGCCGGCCAGCGTTCCCAGCCTGCGGGTGGTCTCGCGCATTTCCTCCAAGGCTGCGCGGTCGTGGGTAAGGGCATCCGGCCAGGGCAAGGACGAGGGTTCTTCGCCTTCATGCGCGATGCAGGTGCCGATCGCCTCATAGACGCTTAGCCCGTTGGGCGCTCGCCGATGCAGCGATTGCACGAGCGCGTTGAGTTCCTCCCGTCGCTCGGCCAGACGCTGCGCCTCTTGGCTGAACTCCAGGGCGGTGCGTTCGCCGCGAATGTCCAGCGCCTCGCCGAGTTGCGCTACCACCTCCGACTTCTTGGCCCGGGAGGAGTGCAGTTGCAGGCAGAAGGGGCCCAGTCCAATGGCAGCGAGCCGGCGATGGACGACCTCGAGGGCTGCCATCTTCTCCGACACGAAGAGGACGGTCTTTCCCTTTCCCAGGCTGTGCGCGATCAGATTGGTGATGGTTTGGCTCTTACCCGTGCCGGGCGGCCCTTCGAGGACAAGGTCGCGACCGGCGTCCACCGCGCAGATGGCCTTCAACTGGGACGAGTCGGACAACAGCGGCGCCAGGATGTCCTGCGGCCCGTAGGCGGCGTCCAAGTGCTCTAGGCGCTCGTCCTGTCCTTCGCCGACAAAGGCCTTACCCGGATGCTCGATCAGATGCTTGACGACACGGTTGGCCATTAGGTCGCCGGTGCGGTCCTGGAGGTCCTTCCACATCAGGAATTTCTTGAAAGAAAAGATACCCAGGTGGGCCTCCTCCAGAACTTCCCACTTCTTGATCTCCCGCACCGCCAGCCGGAAGCTTTGCAGGACCCAGGCAACATCGACGCCCTTGTCGTCGACGGGGGCAACATCGAGTCCGGCGATATTCATCTCGAAGTCGGTCCGGAGCATCTGCAACAGCGTCGGGTTGACGATCGATTCGTCATCGTGCCGCCGCAGCCAGAACCCGCTCCGGACCGACTCCCGCTGGAGCGTGACTGGCACCAGGAGAATCGGTGCGAGGTGAGCCGTTTCGGACTTCGCCGTATCGGCCCAGCGCAGCATGCCGAGGGCAAGGTAGAGCGTATTCGCCCCGCCCTCCTCCAACCCGGTCCGCGCCGCGTTGAAAATGGCCAGTAAGCTCGCCTCCAAGTTTTCCTTGGACACGTGGGCCAGCAATTCTTTTTTGTCGAGAACCTCGAGGGCCATGTCGTCGACCGGCGTGCGCCCGCCGCGCACCGTATGGACCGCAGCCACCCTCGGGTCGCTCGCCTCCATGATCGGCGGCAGGGCCCGGAGGCGAAACCCAGTTCCATCGGCCAGCGCGTCTTCGAGCAAACCCAGGTCCGGTGCCACGAACTGAAGCGTGGACTTCGTCGGTTTGAAGTTCAGCAGGCGGTTCCTCAAGCTCAGGTCGAGGAGTTTTGCTTTCCAGCGCGCCAAGCGGCCCTGCGCGGTGTCGACTGCCGGCACGTCCTCGGGGGTGAGGCAGGCGGGATCCAAAGGCGGCAGGCTGGGGATCGGCTCCAAGCCGGCCGCTTGCTCAGGCTCCGCCGGCGGCTCGCTATCCGCCGGACCCACCCGGGAGGGAAGCGGCTTGATCTGCAACTGCCTTGCCCTATGGATATCCACCGCGTAGATGAAACTTTCCTCCTCCTGCAGGTGGGCGTGACCCTGCTCCATGGCAATGCGCAGCGACGGACGGTGGTTCGGATGCATCGCGATACCCGTGGTCTCGAAGCTGAGGAGTTCTCCTGTGTCGACGCGCTTTCTGACCGCCTGGACGTCGTCGGTCAAAGGGTCAGGGAAGGACGTCGGGTGAAGCCACACCCCCACCCAGGCATGGCCCTTCTTCATCAAAATGACGGGTCCTAGCCCAGCCTGCTCCAGGCAGGAGGCGAACAACAGGGCCAGGTCCAGGCAGGTGGCGACACGGGTGTCAAAAATGCGATCGGGTGTGCGGATCTTTTGCCCGTCGGTGCCGAAGGACGCCGGCGGCAGCGCGTACTGCAGATCTTCCGCCGCCAGCGTGCTGTACAAGGCGGATACCTGAGCCCAGACCACCTCCCGGTCCTTGGACTGGTAGCCGTCCATGGATAGTTCGCTGCGGTGGGCACGCAGAAGCTTGGAACTCCTTCCGATGAGCACATCCACGACCGGGTGGTTAGGCATGCAGAATGCGGCCAGGAGCTCTGGAAGCGCGCGCGTGCCCGCCCACTGGTCGTAGGCCAGGACTTCAAGGGGCGCGACGATCTCGGCAAGGCATTGGTCGCCGGCCACTGCCGAGACCGTAATCGACGCGATTATCGACTCCGGCAGATCTGCTAGGAACGCGTGGTTCGGACGCAAATCCAGGGGACTGAACCTGCGGGACTCGCCGGCCTCGAGTCGGTCGAAGCGCAGTTTGATGCCCTGGGCAAAGGCCGGTGAGCAAGAGACCAGAACCTCGACGTCTTCGATTGACGCATTGCTGCCGTTCGTGAGCCGCAGTAAGCGCACCACGGGCACCGCGTTTTGCATGGACGCGTAGCCGAGCGTGGGATCGGATTCGATGTGGAGGACCACCGATCCAGCCGAGGTCTCGGTGGGCCCGGGAGGGATACTGGCCTCAGCGTCCAACGCAAACACCTGCGGGCTGTCCACCCGGGCCTGGGACCGCCGGGCCGAGGTACCCGGGGAGAAGCGAACGGGGCTGCGGCGGGCGCGGCCGTGGTTCAAGGATGTGGCCCATCTGAAACCCCTGTGCGCGTTCGGCGCAATGTTACTCGCTCGGGAGGCGCTGCCACGCTCGCCGTGGCAGGTCTGCGCGGGAGGTCTATTCCCAGGATAGGCGCCGCCGACTATACCTCGCGCGGCGCTGCGCCATCCAGGGCCTCGAGGAATCCGAGGCCGAATGTGAAAGAGCCCGGCAAGCCGGGCTCTTTACCAGCGTCACCGCTGCAGGCGATCAGTCCAGAGGACGGATGTTGGAAGCCTGCTTGCCTTTCGGACCGGTGGTGATATCAAACTCCACGCGCTGGTTCTCGCGCAGGGATTTGAAGCCAGAGGACTGAATTGCGGAGAAGTGCGCGAACAGGTCCTCGCCACCACCCTCGGGGGTGATAAAGCCAAAACCTTTGGCGTCGTTAAACCACTTTACGGTACCGGTGCTCATGGAATGTACTTTCCTGACAAAAAAGTTAATCAGGGCAACTGCCCTGGGGACGCGGGAGCTTAAAACGGAAAGACGTAGACCGGAGGTACCGCCGAGAGCGTTACGACTGACCAGCGACTTCGCTGCATAGCATCCTGCCTACTGAACTATACAGGATGCTCCGAGAGAGGAAAAGCACTTTTTCATGACTTCGCGCAGTCGCTTCGGCTGCCGCCGCCGGGGCTCACGCAGCAGCCTCGTGGCGGACGCGCATGCCCTTGCCATGGCGCCGCGCACGTGACCTCAACCCCCGAAACCATCCTCCACCTCCACCTCCAGCAGGTGGGGGCCGCCAGCTGCGATGCACTGACGCAGGGCAGGTCCGATCTCGGCTGCGGCACTTAGCCGACGCCCAGGCACCCCCAGGGACCCCGATAGGGCCACGAAATCGATGGCGGGGTCGCGCAAGTCCATGCCCACGAAGCGGTTCGTCCCCCGTAAGGAGACGAGGCGCTCCTTGAGAATTCGGTAGCTACGATTGTTGGCGATGACGTAGGTGATGGGAAGGCGCAGGTGGGCGGCTGTCCATAGGGCCTGGATTCCGTACAGGGCACTTCCATCGCCGATGATCGCGACCACCGGGCGCCCTGGGAGGGCAAGGCTGATACCCACGGCACCGGCAATGGCGAAGCCGATGCCGCCACTGGCAAGCCCGTAATAGCCCTGAGCATCGCGCAGCGGCAAAAAGCCGAGCAGCGAGGTGGTCGAACTCAGACCTTCCTCCACCACCACGGCGTGGTTTGGCAAGGATTCCGAGAGGCGCAGCATCAGCAGACGCGGATCCATGGGCAAGACGTCCCGCGCCTCGACTTCGGCACGTAGTTGCAGGCGCTTGGCGCTCCAGTTGCGCTTGGCGATCTCGGCCAAGCGCTGCGCGGCGCGCGCCTGCTGCTCGGGGCCGCCGCGCTCGCGCAGCAGCGGAACCAGCGCGCGCAAAGTTTCCTTCAGATCGGCCCGAATCGCCAAGCTGGCTGGGTAGTTCTTGCCCATCTCCCAATCGCGTTGACCGATCTGGACCACGCGCAAGCCGGGCGGGAGCGGATCGACCTCGTGCTGGACCGACATGCGCAGCACGTCCGAACCCAGGCAAACCAGCAGGTCGTATTCGGCCAGCGCCGCTCGCACCTGTGGCTGGCTGCGGGTGAGCGCACCCAGGAAGGCCGGGTGTTCGGACAGAAAATGCGCGGCGCAGGGGACCGTCTGCTGGTGCACTGGAGCGCCCAGCACCTCAGCCAGGGCCGCTGCCTCCGCCAGCGCGTCGCCCGTGGCCAGTTCATGTCCGGCAAGCAGCACGGGATGGTTGGCCGCCAGGAGTGCGTCGGCGAGTTGGGCGAGTAGCGTGGGTGCGGGAACCACCCGCGTGTCCACGCGCGTGGGGGCGAGCAGGTCCAGGGGTTCGGCGGCGTCCAGGATGTCCCCGGGCAGGCTGATGAACACGGGCCCGGTGGGCGGCGTGAGCGCCACCTTCGCCGCTCGTCGCAGAACGCGCGGCAGGTCCTGCAACCGGGTGACCTCCACCGCCCATTTCACCAGAGGCGCGACCATGGGCAGCAGGGGCTCATAGAGCAGCGGCTCGGTAAGCCCGTGACCTTGCTCCTGTTGCCCGGCGGTTACCAGAACTGGCGATCCGTACCACTTCGCGTTGTAGATGGCGCCCAGCGCATTGCCCAGACCTGGCGCCACGTGCACGTTGCAGGCGGCGAGCCGGCCGGAGGCGCGGGCATAGCCGTCCGCCATGGCCACCACGAGGGCTTCCTGGAGGCCCAGCACATAGCGCAGATCCGGAAAATCGGGCAGCGCACTCATGATGGCCAATTCGGTGGTACCCGGGTTGCCGAACAGGCAGGAAACCCCTTCTTCCTGCAGCAGTCTCAGGAAAGCAACGCGGCCTAGAATAGTTGTCATGATTCAGATCCAAAGCGTAGAAGCGAAGAGATGGCGCACGGTGGCTCAAGCCCTGGCGCCGCCGGTCGATAGGATTAATATGTCGAGACTAGCAGAAACGCCCGTAACGGCGCCAGGCCGAGCGGGGAGACGCAAGGTTTCAAGGAAGACCGAGCGAATCAGAGGATCACCCCGACGGGAGGCAGGCGGCCCTTTCAGCTATGGCAGACGCCCCACGCCACGCACCGGCAGGAGCGCCGTGAAGCGGCGCGCTTCGCGCCCGCTCGCGCCTGCCCACCGACGCGCCCCGGGCTCACGCGTGGGCTCGGCGCGTCTGCGCTGGGCGGGTCGCGTGCTCGCGACCTCGCGCGACGCCGAGGCGCGACTGGAAAGCCTGCTCAACCTGTCCGACGACTGGTACTGGGAGCAGGACCGGGAATTCCGTTTCCTACCCAGGGGGGCCGGCGTCCAGGAAAAGGCAGGCGTACTCTGGTCTTCACACGTCGGACGCCGACGCTGGGAACTCACCGCACCCAACGTCACTGAAGCGCAGTGGGCGGCGCACCGCGCGCAACTCCTGCGCCACGAGCCGTTCTCGGATTTCGAATACATCCGCCCCCGGGCCGACGGCGAATTGCAATGGGTGAGCAGCAGCGGCGAACCCGTCTTCGACCGGGCAGGCCGCTTCCAGGGCTACCGCGGTGTGGGCCGCGACATCACGGCGGTGCGGCTGTCCCAACAGAGCCAAGCCCTACGCGGGGCCTGTGCGCAGGCATTATCGAGCGTACTTGACCCCAAGGAGGCACTGGGTCACGTCCTGGAAGTGTTCTGCGAGATCCTCGGTTGGGATTACGGCGCCTTCCTGCGCCCCGACGAGACCGACGGTTGCCACTTCGTGGAGAAGACCTGGTATCGCCCAGAACTCAGCGGCAGCGGTTTCGTCCGCGCCTCCGACGTACGCCGCGAGAGCGCCGGCGAAGGCGGGTTGATACGGCGCGTCCTAGCGACGGGCGAGCCCGTCCGGATCTCGAACCTGGCGACTCGCCCCGATCTGCGTCGCGGGCCGGCCGCGCTGGCCCTGGGGCTGTCCGGAGCTTTCGCCTTCCCCGTTTCCATAGGCACACGCATCCTGGGCGTGATGGAATTCTTCGGGCGCAGGCTCTGGCAGCCGGATGCCCTTCTGCTCGACCTGGCCAACTCGGTGGGACAGCAGATCGGGCAATTTCTGGTACACCGGCAGGCGGAGGCGCGCTACCGGGAACTGGTGGAACTCTCGCCAGATGGCATCCTCATCGCGTGCGATGACGCGATCGTGTTCGCCAACTCCGCGGCCGCCCGGCTGCTCGGGGCCATGAGCAGCACCGAATTGCTCGGGCGCAACCTGAGCGACTTCCTCCCCCCGACCGAGCGACCGCACTTTCGTGAGCAGTTGCGTATGCAGCGCATTCTGCGCCGTGCCATCCCGGCAACGGAAACCACTTGGTTGAGGCTCGACGGCCAAACCTGCGACGTGGAGTACGCCGGCAACTACTTCGTGCACGAGGAGCGCCCGGCGGTACAGTTGCTCGTACGCGACGTCACCAGCCGGCGCCAAGCACAGCAGGAAATCCTTCGCCGCGCACAGCTCTACGCCGCGCTCAGCCACACCAACGGCGCCATCGTTCACTGCCGCGACGCGCAGTCGCTGTTCGAGAAGGTGTGCGAAATCGCCGTGGAATTTGGCGGCTTCACCTGTGCCTCGGTGCGGCTGGTCTGCCCCGAGGGCAACCACCTGCGCTCGGTGGCTGGCGCAGGTCTCTTCCACGAATACCTGCGCGAGCGTAAGGGCCTGCAGCCACCTGCGCCGGGGAGTCCTACGGCCATCGCTCTGCAGGAGGGCCGTGCCAGCGTCTGCAACGACATCGGGTCGGTTCCCGTGAGTGGGACGTGGCGCGAGACTCTCGTGCGCGCGGGGTTCGAATCCTGTGCTAGCTATCCGCTGCGCAACGGCAACCAAGTCCTCGGGGTCCTGGCGCTCTACTCGCACGAACACGACTTCTTTGACGGGGACATCACCAGCTTGGTGGCCGACATGGCCGACAACATCTCCCACGCGCTGGGCGCCCTGGAAGGGGAGCAGCAGCGGCGCGCGGCAGAGTCCGCCCTGCGCGAGAACGAACGCGCACTGTCCACGCTGCTGAGCAACCTGCCCGGGATGGCCTACCGCGCCCGCGGCGACCCGCACTGGAGCTTCGAATTCGCGAGCGCCGGCTGCCGTGATCTCACCGGCCTGGCACCCGACGAGTTGCTCGCCAAGCCGGACCTCTGGCGCGACCACCTCATTCACCCCAAGGACCGAGAGGCGGTTGCGGCGAGGCTAGCGCGTGTGGACAGGGAGCAGCCGCGGTACACCTTGGAGTACCGGCTGGTGCAGGGCGTCCAGGTCCGCTGGGTATGGGAGCAGGGACAGGGCGTTTACGACGCGTCGGGGCGCTTGGTGGCGCGCGAGGGCATCGTGGAGGACATCAGCGCTCGCGTGCGCGCCGAGCAGCAACTCGCTGGGCGCCAACACCAGTTGGAACTCGCCCTGGAGACCTCCGGGCAGGGCCTTTGGGATTGGCAGATCGACCGTGGGCAGGTGTATTACGATCAGACATGGACGCGGCTGATGGGGCTGCCGCCGGAGCCCGTTACCGCGAGTCCGAAGCTGTGGCGCGACCGGGTGCACCCGACCGACCGCCATGTCGTGCTGGGTGCCATGAAGGCACTGCTGCGGGGAGAGACGGAGGAGTTCGCGGCGGAATTCCGCGTCGTGCGTCCCTCTGGCGAGATGCTGTGGGTGAGCGGGCACGCGCGTGTCATCAAGCGCAACGCGCGGGGCCGGCCGCAGCGCCTGATCGGCACGGTCCAGGACATCACGGCACGGCGCAGCGCCCAGGAGCGGCTGGTGGAACTGGCCGAATATGATGTCTTGACCGGCTTGCCTAACCGCAGCCTCTTCCGCGACCGTCTAAGCCAAGCCATCGCGCGCGCGCGTCGTAGCAGCGGACTGCTGGCGGTGATGTTCGTGGACTTGGATCATTTCAAGGAGATCAACGACACGCTCGGGCACGCAGCGGGGGACACGGTGCTGAAGACCACCGCCACGCGCCTGCGGGAGCAGTTTCGTCAGGCCGACACCGTCGCCCGGCTCGGTGGAGACGAGTTCACGGTGATCCTGGAGAACGTGGCCACGGAGGCAGAGGTGGCGGCAGTGGCGGACAAGATCTGCGACGCCCTGCGCCTACCTATTATCCTCAATGGCGGCCATCAGACGGTCCACGCAAGCATCGGCATCGCGCTCTACCCACGTGACGGCACCGATATGGACACCTTGGTGGGCGTTGCGGATTTAGCCATGTACGATGCCAAGCGCCTGGGCGGCGACGGCTACCACTGGCACGCGCTGCCCGCCTGAGCCTCAGTCCGCGTGCCCACCCTCGAGGCAGCGCGGGCGCTGCTGGCCGCGACCGGGCTGGATGCACTCTGGAACCAGCGCGAACAGACCGTGCTGCTGGGCACCCACCTGGGTGACCGCACGGGGTTTCTGGCCACCTGGGCGGCCTTCCGTGCCAGCGCACCGGCGCGCGCGCGGTTGCACTTCTTAGCCCTCGACACCACGGCCGAGCGACTCGGACCCACCCGTCTGCCCGACGAGCTCCGGCCGCTGCAAGCGGAACTGGAGCCGCAGCTGCGCCCCGCACTCGATGGCTTCCATCGATTGCACCTGGACCAGGGCCGGGTCCTGTTCACGCTCCTGCGCGGTCCCGCGGTCGCTACATTGCCGCTGCTCCAGGCTCGAGTGGACGCGTTCCTGCTCGAAGCAAACACCGCCGACATCGGCTGGGACACCGTCGCCCGCGAGTTCGCACGCCTAGCGAGTCCCGGCGCCGTAGCGGTCACCGCCTTGCCTGCGGCCGCGGCAGCGCTCGCGGGGGCGGGCTTCACCACCGAGCAGTCCCCGGCAGGACCCGAGCGGGCGGCGCGCCTGCGCTTCCCGGGCAGGCCCGCTTCGCCCCTGCGCTCCGCGCCGCGCACCGCGCTCGTCATCGGCGCTGGGCTCGCGGGCAGCAGTTGTGCCGAGCGCTTAGCGGCGCGTGGCTGGCAAGTCACGGTGCTCGAGCGCCGGGGGGAAGCCGCGGCCGAGGCCTCGGGCAACCCCTCCGGCCTCCTCGCACCGATCCTCAACGCCGCGCCAACGCCCAACTCCCGGCTCTCCCATGCGGCGTGTCTCTATGCCGCCCGGCACCTGGCCGCCCTGGCACGCGAGGGTTCCGCGGTCAGCTTCCGTGCCGGTGCGGTACTGCGCCTGGCTCGCGACGCAAAACAGGGCAAGCGCTTCCAGGAGATCATCCGCAGCCACCGCCTGCCCGAGGACTTCCTGCACTGGGTGGACGCCGCGCAAGCCTCGGCGCTCGCGGGCTATGCGCTGCAAGCCCCGGGCTGCTGGTTCGCGCAGGGATGCTGGGTAGATCCGGCGAGTTTGGTGCGCGCCAATCTGACACGCTGGGGCAGCCGGATCGACCTGGCGCTCGACGTGACCGTAGCCGACCTGCAGCGGCGCCAGGACAACTGGCTTGCCCTGGACGGGCGTGGCCAAGTCCTGGGCGAAGCGAACACGGTCATTCTGGCTGCAGGCACCGGGACGGCGGCACTCGCCGGTGCCGCCACGCTCCCGCTCACCGCGGTGCGAGGCCAGGTGAGCCTCCTGCCTGAAGCGCGCGGGCGACAGTTGCGCCTAGCGGTATCGGGTAATGGTTTCATCGCTCCCCTGCTCGGCGCGGGCCACTTCGTCGGGGCAACGTTTCAAACCGGGGACATGGACCCCGAGGTACGGCTGGCTGACCATCAGGAAAATCTCGACCGCGCCGAGCGTCTCCTTCCAGGCTTCACGGCCGGCATTGACGCCGCGACGCTCCAGGGCCGGGTGGCTTGGCGGGCGGCCACGCCCGACCGCCTGCCACTTGCGGGGCGGCTCGAGGGGCTAGGCAGCCACGCCTGGGTACTCGCCGGCCTGGGCGCTCGCGGACTGTCCTGGGCCCCGCTGGGTGCCGAACTGCTGGCTGCCCAAATCAACGACGAGCCCCTTCCGGTGGCCTCCGATATCGTCGATGCGCTGGCGCCTGGACGCTTTATCGGGCGCACGCCCCAGGCGACAGCCGAGGAGTGATAAGGCGCCCTCGTGTCTTTTGTCAGGGGCTCCAGGGAGGCGGCGTACAAGCGCAGGCCGGTGGCTCGAGCCGTCCGCGCGCGTATTCGCAGGGCCTCGATGTCGTTGATCTCGCGCCGGTCCTGAATCTCGCTCGGCAGGAAGCCGGGGCACACTTGAGGCGGGCGGTGGGCAACCCGCCGTTCCTCTGGCAGGAGCAGGACATGCTCCCGTTTCAGAGGCCGCCCCTGGCCGAGAAGGTTGTCGAACTCGCCGCGGGCGATGGCGTCCCGGATGCGTTGCTCCGCCTCCAGCTCGAGCAGCACCCGCTGCTCAGTGAAGGCGCAGGCCCGAATCCGCCGCCGCGGCGCGCAGGGCCGCAATGCGTTGATCGAGCGGCGGGTGCGACAGGAAAAGCGCACGCAGACCCAGGCCACCGCCGCCAGCGATGCCAAAGGCGCGCACGCCTTCGGGCAGGCTGGAGGGCTCGTAGGCCAGCTTGAGCCGCTCTAGGGCGGCGATCATGTGATCGCGCGAGGCCAAGCGCGCGCCACCGGCGTCGGCGCGGAATTCACGCCGCCGGCTGAACCACATCACAATGGCACTGGCAGCGATGCCCAGCAGGACCTCCGCGATCATGCTGCTCACGAAGTAGGCGATGCCCGGGCCGGAGCGCTCGCTTCGGGACAGGCTCCGATCCACTAGGCTAGCGATGATGCGCGCGAAGAAAATGACGAAGGTGTTCACCACGCCCTGGATGAGGGCGAGGGTAATCATGTCGCCGTTGGCCACGTGAGTGATCTCGTGGCCGAGGACGGCCTGCGCCTCCTCCGCGCTCATGCCATTTAGCAGCCCCGTGCTCACGGCCACCAGGGCGTGGTCGCGCGAGGCCCCCGTGGCAAAAGCGTTGATCTCGGGCGCCTCGTAGATGGCCACTTCGGGCATACCGATCCCGGCCTGAGCCGCCAGCCGTCCCACGGTGTCTACCAACCACTGCTCGGTCGGGTTCGCGGGGCTCGCGATGACTTGGGCACCCGTCGCCCTGCGCGCGCTCCACTTGGATAGCAGCAGCGAGATGATCGAACCGCCGAAGCCCATTACCAGAGCCAGGATCAGCAAGCCGTTCACCTGCCCGCCATTGCCCAGCATTCGGTCGACGCCGAGCACGCGCAGGACGACGTTGAGGACGAGGACAACGGCTAGGTTGGTGACCAGGAACAGCAGGATTCTTGTCACCACGACACCCTCCGAGTGTTACAAAACAGGTGCCGGGGCCTCACGGCGCCTGCAGGGACTCGAGTTCCACGTTGAGTTGCAGCCACTCCTCCTCCGCCTTCTGCAGGCTCTGCGCGGTGCGGGCTTGCGCCTCGAGGTGCTGCTTGAGCTGTTCTCTTCCCGTGGGAGCATAGAGCTTGGGGTCCTCACCTCGGGCTTCAAGCCGCTGGCGCTCTTGTTGAAGATGGGCCATCTCGCGCTCCAGGGCTTGCAGGCGCTGCTCCACCGGGCGCCGCCGAGAACCGCCGCGGCTGCGCGCCTGAGCTTCCTCGCGGCGCTTGCCGCGCCGGTCGGTGTTGGATTTCTCGGGAGCGGCGGCTCGGGCCAGCCGCGTGCGGCGCTCATCGAGCCAGTCCTTGTAGGAATCGAGATCCCCGTCGAAGGGCACCGCCTGCCCTTCGTCGACGAGATGGAGTTCGTCGCAGGTGCTGCGCAGCAGGTGGCGATCGTGGGATACCACCACCAGGGCACCCTCGTAGTCTTGCAAGGCGAACACCAGGGCTTCGCGCATCTCCAGGTCCAGATGGTTGGTGGGCTCGTCGAGCAGCAGCAGGTTTGGCCGCTGCCAGATCAGCAGCGCCAAGACGAGACGTGAGCGTTCGCCGCCGGAGAACTGCCCGACGGGGGAGACCAAGCGCTCCCCGCGGAAGTCGAACCCGCCCAAGTAATCCCGTAAATCTTGTTCGCGGGCTCGCGGATCGAGCCGCTGCAGGTGCTCCAGGGGGTTGTCCGCCGGGTCGAGCTGCTCCAGTTGGTGCTGGGCGAAGTAGCCAATCTTCAAACCCTTGCCCTCACTGCGGCGCCCATCGAGTGGCGCGAGTTCGCCGGCGAGCACCTTCACCAGGGTGGACTTGCCGGCACCGTTGGCACCGAGCAGCCCAATACGGGCACCGCCGGTCAACGCCAGGCTCACCTCCGCGAGGATGGTTGTACTCCCATAACCCGCGCGTACCTCCTCCAGGGCCAGGAGCAAATTCGGCGAGGCCACCGGCTCGCGGAACCGGAAGGTGAAGGGCGAGGCGGCCTGCACCGCCGCCACGGGCTCCATCCGCGCCAGTGCCTTGACCCGGCTCTGCGCCTGGCGTGCCTTGGTGGCCTTGGCCTTGAAGCGCTCCACGAAGCTACGCAGGTGTGCGATTTCGCGCTGCTGCTTCTCGTAGGCGCCCGCGCGGTTGGCCAAATCTGCGGCCCGCATGCGCTCGAAATCCGAGTAGTTGCCGCGGTAGATCTTGAGCGACGGGCTCTCCACGTGGACCATCCAGTCCACGGTGTTGTCCAGGAAATCACGGTCGTGTGAGATTAGCAGCAGCGTGCCCTCGTAGCGGCGCAACCACGTCTCGAGCCACAACACCGCAGGCAGGTCCAGATGGTTCGTGGGTTCGTCGAGCAGCAACACACGGGAACGCGATAACAGCGCACGGGCCAAGTTCAGGCGCATGCGGTAGCCGCCAGAGAAAGCCGCCACGGGCTTTTCCACTTGGTCTGGCGGGAACCCTAAGCCGTCGAGGATCTGCCCCCCCCGTGCCCGGGCGGAGTAGCCGCCGATGTCTTCGTAGCGGGAGTGCAGTTCGGCGAGGTCCTCTCCGTCGACAGCGGCCGTGGTCATGGCCGCCTCTAGCGCGCGCAGTTCGGTGTCGCCGTCGAGGACGTGCTCCAGGGCGGGGCACTCCAGCGCCGGGGTTTCCTGCGCCACGTGCGCGAAGCTCAATCCGGGCTGGATGGATAACGCACCCGCATCGGGCTGCAATTCACCAAGCAGCATGGCGAACAGGCTGCTCTTGCCGCAGCCGTTGGCCCCGGTGATGCCCACCTTCTGGCCCGAGGTTAGCGTGAGATCCACGCCTTCCAGAAGGCGTCGGGTGCCGCGTTGGAGCGTGAGGCCGCGAAGAGTGATCATGCTGAACAAGGGTCGGTTGGGGATGGGTCCGGCGGCGGCTGGTGCAGTGCACTAGGGCACGCATCGGGGCGGGCGCAGGTACCACGGGGCAGCATGATAGCAGGGCTTCCCTGCTCGCACCGGCCGTGGTCGAGGCCATCGGCCGTCCTGCCCCTTCGGCCGTGGGGTACCAGCCGCGGGCGCCAGCTACGGTCGCCGGCCTGGCTAACCCCATCGCCATCCATAGGAATGCCATCGCATGGACATCACGGATCAACCGACGGTCACATCAGCAGACCCTATGGAAAATTTGCGGCAGTGCGCCACACCGTGTGAAACTGTGCCGACTGGGGTGTGCAGTGATGCCCACTTTCGGCGGCACTCCCGAGCGGCGGCGCTCCCGGGAACCTACCCGATGAGTGCGACAGGCGTGCAAGCATGACTGCAAGCATGGCGGCGACGCCACTTTGCATGGCCCTTGACGGGACGCTCATCCGATCAGATCTGCTGCTCAAGTCCCTCCTCCTACTGCTCGCCTCCCGGCCGTTGGACATCCTGCGCTTGCCCCTGTGGCTGATGCGCGGCAGTGCCCATCTCAAGCAGGAGATCGCCCAGCGGGTGGAAATCGACGCGACGACGCTGCCCTACCGTGCGGGTTTCCTGGAGTTTCTGCGCGGGGAGCACGCCCGTGCGCGGCGTGGCTCTATGCTGGGACCGAATCCGCATCGTCGACCTGGGCCTGCTCACCAACGCAACCCTTGCCCGGGCGGGCTACGCGGCCTTGGGGCAGGTCCTGGAAGCCGAGCGCCCGGATGTCATCGGGACCCATTCGGGCTGGTCGGAGTATTCGCACATCTACGAACTCCCTTGGTTCCAAGACCACTACGCGCCGTTACTGGCCAAGCGGACCCTGCTCTGGGTTCGCCGCGACCGGCTGCTAGCCCTCTCGGCGGCCCGGCCCGAGGCCCTGTCCCAGCGCCCGCTGGGAGAGCTTCCCGCCGGCACGCTCTACGCGGGCGGGCCCATCGACACGGCCTTCCGAGAGGCGCGGCGGGGTGAAGCACTCGTCGTGCTGCGCACCCAATAGGCTAGGCCGCGGTAACACTGGCCGGGTGCTCTGCTACCATGAGTCACAAGGGTCCCGTTCGGGACTGCCGTCTGGCCGGGAGATGTAGGGCAATGAAGCGGGGGATCATGACGCTGGGTTGCTGGATACCGCTGGCCGCCTGCGCGGCCAACTGGTGGGGCTTTGGCGAAAGCGGTGAGGAGGGGGTTTTTCTGGATCGGCACAGCGTGCGCCAGGAGCAGGGATCGGTGATCGCCTGGAGCCTGCACAACTTCCAGCAGCGGCGCCCGGATCGCGCCTGCTCCCGACTGCAAAGCTACCGGATCGATTGCCAGGTCCCGGCCTATTTCATTCTGTCGGAATCCTTCTACCGTCGCCCCTTTGGGGGCGGGAGCATCGTGCGGTCTTACATCTATCCCGAGCCTGCTGGCGAAGGTCCGATCCAGGCAGCTGCGGGCACGGCGCTGGCGCGGATGCTGGAATTCGCCTGCCACCACCCCGAGCCCAGCGACCAAGCGCCGGCGGCGCCGACGGTGGGGGAACCGGCCTCTGAGTGGGCCGACGATCGGAGACTGGACTCGGGGACGTTGTGCCTTCCGGCAGCCAAGGAGGCGGCGCGCTGAGCGCCGCGGGACGTCTGCCCCCCCCGCCGGCCCCAGCTATTTGTTCTTGTTGTAGACGTCCACGCAAACCGCCGCCAACAGCACCAGCCCCTTGATCACCTGCTGGTAGTCGATGCCCACGCCCAGGATCGACATGCCATTGTTCATCACGCCCATGATGAAGGCACCGATCACCGCGCCCATCACCTTGCCCACGCCGCCGGAAGCTGAGGCCCCGCCGATGAAACAGGCGGCGATCACGTCCAGTTCGAAGCCCAGGCCTGCCTTGGGCGTGGCGGTGTTGAGTCGGGCCGCGAATACCAGCCCTGCCAGCGCCGCAAGCACCCCCATGTTGACGAAGGTGAGGAAGGCCAGCCGCTCCGTCCGTATCCCCGAGAGTCGGGCAGCCTTCTCGTTGCCGCCCAGCGCGTAGATACGCCGGCCGATGGTCGTCCTGCTGGTAACGAAGTCGTAGGCCACCATAAGCGCGAACATGATGATGAGCACGTTGGGCAGGCCCTTGTAGGAAGCTAGCAGCCAACTGAGCGCTACCAGGATCAGGGCAAAGGCGACGTTACGGGTAGCAAAGAGCGCAGCCGGCTCGACCTCCATGCCATGGAGCAGGTGGTTGCGGCGTGTGCGCCAGCCGTTCGCCGCCATGGCCAGCGCCACCAGAACACCGAGCACCAGGGAGGTGAGATGCAACTCGCCGCCTTCCAACCAGTCGGGGATGAAGCCCGAGCTCAGCTTCTGGAAAGTCTCCGGGAAAGGCCCCACGGACTGACCATTCAGGAGCGCCAGCGCCAGGCCCTTGAAGACCAACATGCTCGCCAGTGTGACGATGAAGGACGGGATCCGGAAGTAGGCCACGAACCAGCCCTGGGCGGCACCGATAAGCGCGCCCGCGGCCAAGCACAGCAGCGTCGCCGGCACGAAGTGCCAGTGGTAGTCCACCATCAGCACGGCAGCCAGGGCGCCGATGAACCCGCACACGGACCCCACCGAGAGGTCGATGTAGCCGGCCACGATGACCAGCAACATGCCAAGGGCCATGATGATGATGTAGCTGTTCTGCAGCACCAGGTTGGTGAGGTTGAGCGGCTGCAACAGCGTGCCGTCGGTCATCACCTGAAAAAAGGGTTCGTCAGCAGAAACTGTGGGCCATGGGTGGCTCGGGCAATTTCCCAAGTACATGATAAAGCGCCAATTCCGTGGCTTTGAAGGTGCGCAAGCCGTAGGATCTTCTCAGTGTGACTTTAACCTTCCCATTCAGGCCCTCGATCACCCCGCTGGAGAACTCCTTCCGGGCCCGGAAATAGTTCAACAGCAGTTCCCGATG
>JANXRW010000069.1 GCA_025356655.1 Betaproteobacteria bacterium
GGCCTACGCCGAGACCGCTGTCGAGGACAAGGCGATCGGCGAGCGGCTCCAGCGGGGGCGCCGGGCGCTATTCCATCGCGGCATCGATCAGGCAGGCCCCTGCCATAGCCCGCTCGAAGATGGCCTGAGGCACTTCTACGAGTTCATGCGCCGGCAACTCGATCCCCACCTTCCCTAGTGCGAACTGCGGCGGGGATAGGGGCTGGCCGCGCCTTGCACGTAGGACGGCCGCACCTTATCCTGGCTCTATCCGGGTTTGCCCACGCCAAGTTCGGCGCCCCGACATGCCCGATGCGTCGCCGGCTGACGGGCAGAGGCTTGACGTCTCGCCGCCTTATTAGTTTTCTTCGTCTTCTTGACGGAATAAAAATGCAAGGAGCAACGCGTGAGCGACGTCCAGGTAATCGCCAAAATCCTACGCCTGTTTACAATGAAGATTACGAGCTTTGAGTGGCGTGCACGCGGCAGTGAGCTCCACCTGTCTCTAAAGCCCTAGAAGAACGGCTGCCGCTGCGCACCCCGCCGTCGCCGATGCCCGATCGTGCCGCGCGGAAATCGCAAGGCCCGACGCACCCATCCCGTTCAGCAACCTGACTGTCCCTGAATCACCATCCCGGCGACTTTGCGCGTAGAAAGCCAGATTTACGCGCATTCCGGTAGCCGCTTACACCCGATCATGACCGAGAAGACCGCCGCCCGGATCCTGAGGATGGCTACCTCGACCGTGTCGGAGGTTCCGCACCGCATCCTCCATCGGGGTTCGCCGTGGCCACCGTGTCGGTGGCCCGGCGCCCCTCGGCGTCGACGAGATCCCCGCCTGCAACTTCCACAAGTACGCCACCCGGCGTGCTCGACCGCTTCCGCATGGTCAGGGCCCCGAACGGCACCCTGGACGCGGTGCGTCCGTGGGATGCGCGAGATGCTCGGCCTGAATGCCGCGAACCGCACCAAGGCCGACACCCGCTTCCTCGACGAACTAGGCAAGTCCAACCGTCGCATCCATCGCGCCTGGGTCCTGAAGGACGGGTTCGAACACCTCTGCACTTCACCTACAAGGGCGCAGCCGTGAAGGTCCGCGGGCGGCGGATGACCGCCCGCTTGCGCACCCGCATCGAGTGCTTGCGACCGTTCGTCGGCACTCTGCGTCGGCACGTCGACCCGATCGTCTCCTCCATCGACCGCCCACTGACCAACGCCGTGGGCGAGGAGATCAATCGGGTCGTCAGACTCGTCAAGAATCGACGCCTCAGGATTTCGCAACCGGGCACGCTTCGCCGACCTTTCTCTTCCTCACCGTCGGCGACCTCGAAATCCTTGATCAGATTCCCGGCCAATCGCGCTCGCTCTGATCGCCGCCAAACCCCGCATGGACTCTCGCTAATTAACTCATTAATAAATAACCGCTTCTCTGGTGCATTTCTCACTCAAAGGAATACAGAGTGCAGTCAAGGGGAGGAAATGCGCGAAGACGACGGGCGAAAGTTATTGCACCCGACACTGGAAGCGATTCGGATCCGCGCGGTCAAGCGCGTGGAGGCGGGGGAGCCACGCTCGGATGTCATCACTGCCCCTGGCCTGACCAGGCCGCGAATCGATAAGTGGTTGGCCGTTTGTCGGGGAAACGGCATCAAGGCGCTTCGTGCACGGCCCGTGCCCGATCGGCCACCAGAGCTCGCGCCAAGCATGGCGGCGGATCTGCGAGACGATCACTGGCAAGAGTCCCCTGCACATGAAGCGCACATTCGCGCTCTCGACACGCGGCATGATCCGGGAGAAGTTCGGGGTGCGCTGGTCAGAGGTGTCGGTGGGTTGGATGCTGCATCCGTTGGGGCTCTCGGCGCATTGCCGTCTGGCGCGCGTGGCAGCGCGACCCTGGCGCGATGGACGCCTAGTTGAAGACCGAGTACCCACGAATCGCCCGGGAGGCCAAGCGATACGGGGCGCACATCGCGTTCGGCGATGAGGCTCCTGTGCGTTCGGACTACCACAGCAAGCCCACGTGGGCGCCACTTGGGCAGAAAACGCTGGGGCAGACACCGGTCGTGGAGCGCACCGGAGCGCGCTTCTAGCTCAACAGGATCCGCACCGTGAGTCCGCGCGGCGATCTGCGAAGCCTGTGCGAGACGGGCCGGGTCAACGCGGGCGTATCCGTCCAATTCCTGTGCTGGCTGATGCACGGCCAGACCCAACCGCTGTTCCTGATCGTCGACGGGCACCCGGTGCAGCGCGCCCGAGAGGCCAGCAATTCTAAATGTGGCTTGCCGTAGGGATGGTCCGGCGCTCAGATGAGGATTTGCCCCCCGGGGCTGACCATAATTCCCGCCGTGCGCTATAACAGCCGCGTGGAAGTGGGCTGGAGGCACTGCACCGGTGAGCGCGGCGGACACCTCGGGGGATGCACTGAGCTTTGGCGCCTTG
>JANXRW010000137.1 GCA_025356655.1 Betaproteobacteria bacterium
GTGGTCCCTGCGGTGGTGAGCGAGCCGCTGCCGTTAAAGGTGCCTCCGGACCAGGTCAAGGTGGCTCCCGCCGCAAGGGCTAGGTTGGCACTGCCGCCGATGTTCCCGGAGGAGAAAGTAAGCGCGGTGGGGAGATTGACGGTGGAGGTCGCCGTGAAACTCAAAGTCGCGCCGGAGACAATCACCACCCCCGTGTCGGCACTGGCGTTGACGAAGGGCGCCGCAGCACTGAGGGTGTGGGTGCCACTGGTGAACTCGAGGGTCCCGCCAAGCCGGGTGTCGAAGCTGCCGCCGTCCGTCCCCGTGTTGCCCAGGCGCAAGGTGCCCGCATTGACCCGGAGCAGGCCGTCGTTGTTGTAGTGGGCGCTGCCGCTCGCATTCATGCTCTGCGTCGAGTTGCTGACTTTTACCAGCGAACCCTGGTTCTCCAGGGTATTGGATCCGCCGAGGTCAAAGATCGGCGAGGAGGAGGAACCCGAGAGCTGCAACTGGCCTCCGGCCTGGTTCGTCAGGCTGGCTGCGCTTCCCATCAGCAGCTCACCATTGGCTCCCGTGATGTCGAGAAGGGCGCCCGTTGCATTAATCCAGGCCTTGCCACTGAGGGTGACCGCGCCGCTGACGGTGGTGGTGCCCGCCGTGGTGAGGGTTCCGCTTCCCGTGGCCGTCCCGCCGGACCAGGCGAAGGTGCTGCCCGAATTGGAAATCAGGTCCCCGCTCCCGCCCAGGGTTCCGGCGCTGACGCTGAAGTTGGTGGGCAGTGCGACCTGCGCCGCGTGGACGAAATTCAGCGTGGCCCCGCTGACGGAGACCGCCCCGGAACCGCCAAAGGGTGTGGCCCCCGTCAAGGTCCGCGTGCCGCTGGAGAAGTCGAGCAAGGCGCCGGTGGCGACGGTGAATTGGCCGCTGTCCGTGCCCGTCGCGCCGAAGCGCAGGGTGCCGGCGACCACCTGGTAAGTGCCAGCGTTACCAAAATTGCTGGTTGTGGCGCCGTTGATCGTCTGCGCGCCCGCGCCCGTCTTTACCAGTTGCCCCTGGTTGAGGAAGGTGTTGCCGCCGCCGCTATCGAAAACCGGGTTGCTATTACTGCCCGAGAAGGTGACGGTGCCGCCGGCCTGATTGGTGAGCGCGCCGCCCGCGCTCAGAACCAGTTGCCCCTGCGCGCCAGTGATATCCAGGCTCCCGCCGCTGCCGATGAACCAAGCCTTACCGGTGAGGCCCACCGAGGCGCTGATGACGGCGCTACCCGAGTTGGTCAGCGTGCCGCTGCCGCCGAGCGTCCCGCCGCTCCAGTCCAGTGCGCCGGTCACCCTGAGGTTGTCCGCGCCGTTCAAGGTCCCACCACCCAATGTGAGGGAGGCCACGGTGCTGCCCGCGGCCCCGTTCAGGGACAGGGTGCCGGCGGTGATGGTGAGCGAGCCGGCGTTGAGAGAACTGGCGAGGCTCAGGTTGGCACCGGCCACGGCGAAGCTGCCCGCCCCGCTCAGGCCGCCCGCGGCGGTGATGGTGCGTGTCCCGGAGCCGAAGCTCATGCTGCTGCCCGAGTTGAGGAGGTAAGTGCCGGTGTCCGTGCCGCTGCCGTTCATGATCAGGGCGCCGCCGAGGATCTGGTAGGTCCCGTCGTTGTCGAACTGGCTGCCCGAGTTGGCCTGGATGGTCTGGGTGACCGTGTTCGAACTCGGCTTCTGCAGGACACCGGTGTTGATGAAGCTGTTGGTGCCGCTGGTGTCGGCGATTGGCGTGGCGTTTGAGCCAGACAGATTGATCAGGCCGGAGGCCAGGTTGTTCAGTGCGGCGCCGCTGTCCATGTGGATGGCGCCCACGCCGGTCAGGGTCACCGTGCCGCTGTTGTTCCAGGGCTTTCCGGAGAGCGTCAGGGTGCCCGTGACGGAGATGTTGCTAGTGGCCGGGGTGATCAGTTGCCCGCTGCCGTCGAAGGTGGCGTTGGCTACGTTGAGCGTGTTCGAGATGGTGAGCGAGTCGGAGCCGCCCACCACCACGCCATTGCTCAACGTCAGATCCGTGATGGAACTGCCCCCCACGCCATTAAAGTGCAGGCTGCCGCCGGAGAGGGTGAGCGCGCCGAAATGCATGGGGTTGCCGAAGCTATTGTTGCCCGCGCTGAAGGTGAGCGGCCCAGTGGCTGCTAGGCTGGTGCCTGTAGCGAAAGTAAAGCCCACACTGGTGTTGAAGGTGACCCCGCCAGCCCCGGTAACACTGGAGGTGCCGATGAAGCTCTGCTGCGAGCCTTCGAAATCCAACAGAGCGTTGGCCGCCACGACGAAATTGCCGCTGTGCACGGCCGCCATGCCTGCGCCCATGGTGAGCGTGCCCGTGTCCACAAGAACCTGGCCGGTATTGTTGAATACCGTTCCGGTGCCGTTGGTCCCCAGGGAGGTGGTGCCGGTGCCGCCCGACTTGTGGAAAGCGCCGGCATTGTTGAAGGCGACCGTCCCGCAGCCGACGCAGAAGCTCAGGCCTGAATCGTCGGGGACATTGAAGACGCCGGTGCTGGTGTTGTTGAAGGTCGACGAGCCGTCCCCGAGGGCGAAGGTGCTGTTGCCCGACAGTGTAGTCGTGCCGGAATTATTGATGACCGTGCCGTGGTTCACGCTCGCCGTGCCGCTCAGGTTCAGCACGGCGCC
Organism: Betaproteobacteria bacterium; assembly: GCA_025356655.1. GTDB lineage: Bacteria > Pseudomonadota > Gammaproteobacteria > Burkholderiales > SHXO01 > SHXO01. The sequence goes on from JANXRW010000137.1 coordinate 2,643, forward strand.
CTGGGCGATGTTGAGCGTGGTGACGTTGCCTCCACTGCCCGTGCCCAGGCCAGCGCTCCAGTTCATCGTGCCGGTGACCGTGATGGATGCGCCGGGCGCATTGTTGGCAAAGCTCGCGCCGGTCACGTTGAAGTTGGTGATGCTGGCTACCGCGTCCATCTCCAGGCTGCTGCCCGCGCCGACCTTCACCAAGTCGGCGTTGAACTTACCCACGGCCTTGGTGACAGGATCGACGCTCTTAAAGATGACGTTGGCGCCGAATTGGGGGAGGTTCAAACCTCCTGCACCCGCCTGCACGTTGAAGTTGCCGCCGCCCGCGTCGACCGCCGTCGTGCCGCTGGAAGCCTGGAAGTTCACCCCTTGGAAGTTCACCACGTTACCCAGGGCAGTCAGGTTGATGTCGCCGCCGCCGGAGGCCAGCACGGGTGTCCCGGCGCCCAGACTCGAGACGCTGGTGATGCCTCGGCCAGCGGACAAAGAGATCGTCCCGCCGGCGGTGTTCACCGTGATACCCGCACCCAGCGTGATGGAGCCCGCGTTTTGGATGGACGCGGGTGCGGAGAGCGATCCGTTCCAGCCGGCGATCAGGGTGAAGCCGCCCGTGCCGGTGTTTGCGACATTGCCGGACAGCACGATGGAGCCGTGTGCCAGCAGGGTGAGCGAGTTGGGAGAACTGTAGGTGCCTTGGGACGTGCCGACGGGGATGGTGATGTTGCCCACGCCGCTGCCGCCGGTGCCGGCTGTGGTGGTCAGGATCACCGCGCCCGAACCCAGTTGTTGCTTGAGCGTCGTCCAACTGATCAGGGTCGTCAGTGGTGACACGGCATTCGAGCCACTGAACACGCTGGGCGTCCCGGAGAAACTCCCACTACCGAAAGCATCCCCGCCGTCAGTGATCTGCAGATCCGCAGGGTCTAGCAGCAGGGCGCCCGCCTTCCCGTGCGGGGCCAACCGGTCCACCGTCCCGTCGAAGACGAGCCGCGCGTGGCCAGAGACCTCCACGAAGCCGCCGTCGCCGCCGCGTTCACCGCCACGGGCGCGGACGCTGCCGTGGAATTGGGTGAGGAAATCACTCCAGATAGCCACGCGCCCGCCGTTACCGCTAACGAGGGCATCAGCTCGAAGGGCTGCGCCCCGCGCGATGAAAGTCGCGGTCGCGTTCGCCAAGTCCGGGTCGGCGCCGCGGAACCCCCCGCCAACGAAGACGCTGCCACCGCCCGTGGCGCCAGAGGCGTCCACCTGCGCCAGGGCAGTGAGGGTTATGTCCTGACCCAGTAGGCGGATTTCACCGCCAATGCCCGAGTCGCCCAATGCAGAGACGCTACCCGAGATGCTCGTGCTGCCCTTGGAACTCACGCGGACATCGCCGCCCGTAGCACCATTGGCGCTCACTTGGCTGGCGTCGCCCAAACTGACCAGGTCGCGCGCCTCGAGCAGGATCTTGCCATTGGCGCCCACGGTCGCCCGATTCGCACTCAGGGTGCCGTTGTTGATGACCGCCGTGCCCTGCAGGTGAATGCTCCGTGCCAGGACCTGTCCGAGGTTCACTACCTCATTGACGCCGGCGCGAATCTCAAAACTGATGTCCGGGTTGTCCAGATCCACCAGGGAAACGCTGCGCCCGGCAGCCAGCAGTACCTCCCCGCCCGGGGCAACGATGAGCCCCGCGTTGTCGATGCGCGTTGCCACGAGGACCACACTGCCGCCCTCGGCCGCGCGCAGCTTACCCTCGTTACTTATTTTTCCGGCACCGGGCGTGGCCAGGAAGTTCATGCGCCCGGCTTGGAAATCCACCGTGCGCAGGGCGAGCGTCGAGGCGACCAGCCCGCCTACGTCTACTTGCGCGGAGCGGCCAAAGGCTATCCCATTTGCATTGATCAGGAAGACCCGGCCGTTGGACGAAATGGTGCCCAGGATTCGGCTGGGGTCAGCGCCCACCACGCGGTTGAGGATCTGGCTCGATGCCGAAGGCAGCACAAAGCGGGTGGTCTCCCCCGAACCAATGGAGAACTGCTGCCAGTTCACCACCGTGTTGTTGGTGCTGGTGACCGTCAGGGTCTTGCCGCGGTTGTCGAAAATGGCCGAGCCGCTGACCACAGTGGGGTTCAGGGGATTCGCCTGAGCGCCCCCGGCCAGGAGGACGAGCGCGAGCGCCATTGGCGTGGGTCGCCATGACCTGGGTGCTGCCGTCCTTCGCTTCGAGGATTTGGCCATTTTTTTAGGTCTCTCAGAACAAAAGTATTAGATTTCCCTGCGCCATCTTGTCGCCCGGCTGGCGTGCGCTGCCGCCGCCGCTGAGCACATTCGCTACGTCGACACGTAGGCGCAGGCGGCTGCCGTACGCCATACGCACACCGAGTCCAACGCTCGCCAGATTTTGCTGCGTGATCTCACCCGGCAGCGCGTGGTTGCGCGAGGTGCTGCCCGCGTCGTAGAAGAGCACCCCCTGAGTGCGAAGTCCGCCCGCGACGCCAGACATCGCCAATTCCGGCGAGTAGAGTTCCAGGCTCGCGCGAAGCCCGCGGTCGTTGAGCACTTGGCGCTCTTCGAATCCGCGAACGGAGTCGGCCCCGCCGAGGCCGAATTGTTCGCCGGAGATAAGCGAATCAGTGGTGTACTGGCCGGAGAACTGGGCGCGCACCTGCCAGCCGAGCGGCAGGGCCTGGTTGAGGTAGGCGCTGTAGTGGGCGATGCGGTAGCCGGCCTCGGCCCCAGCACGGGCCTTTTGGAACAGTGTCGTGCCCCCTCTGCCGCCCTCGGGCAAATTCTGGGTGTAGGAAAGGCTACCGCCCCACTCGCGCGCTGGCGTCTTCATCGACCCGCTGTAGCCCAGCGTGACAGGGTGCACCACGAGGTCCGGCAACAGGCTGGTACTGGTGCCGGTGAGGCTGATGTCGTTGCGGTAGACCCGGTAATCGAGCCCCAGACTAATGCGCTGATCCCAGGCGCCCTGGCGCGCGAGCAGCTGCGTATAGCGCAGCCCAACGGTGTCGCCGCTGCCGCTGATACTGTAGGTTCCCGCGGTCGTTCCCACAATGCCGGAATCCACATTGGAGTGGCTCGCGCTGACGTCTAAGGCGCCGCCAAGCGTGTAGAGCGGGATGTGGTAATTGCCACCCAGGATACTCACGTCCTGGGGGCGGTCAGGCGAGGTGACGTATTGGACCGCCAGGGTGTGATCTCGGTCGAAAAGATTGGCGTGCTGCAGCGCATAGCCCAGGCGCAGGCGGCTCGTTTGCGCCGTGCCCGTGTTGTCCAGGATCAGGGCTTGGCGCAACGGCGATTCGTCGCTCACCCGAATCAGCGCGTCCACCGAGTCGGGTTGCTCACCCGGCCGGAAGGTGACCTGCGCCTGCCGCGACATGCTTTCGTTGGCCAGTCGCAGGCCGGCACCAATATCTCGGGTGTTCGGGACTTCTCCCTCACGCAATTGCGGCAGAGCACGCCGGATGTTCGCAGTGCCGAAGTATTGGTTCCCCTCGATCACTACGGCTCCAACCGTACCCTCAACCACCTCGAGGCGGACCACACCTTCGTCGAGTTCCTGCCGCGGTAGGATCACCTTGACGGCGCTAAATCCGGCGGCGGCGTATGCCTGTTCGAGAGCGCCGATGGCCTGCTGAATGGTGGCGAGTTCGCGGTGATCGCCCGTGAAGGGCGCCACGGCGGCCTGTAGGGCCGCATCTGAAAGCCGGTGTGCGCCCTCGACCCGATACTGCCGGATCAAAAACCTGGGGCCCTCCGCTTCCGCCGGGTCTTCCCGCTCGGCCCCCAAAACCGTGGCGGCCAGTAGGAAACCCAGGCTAAAAAGCCATCGGTCGCCACGCATTGCCAAACTCACTTCATAATTGTTGATCGGGCCGCCGACCAGGGGTTTAGCTGTGCCCGCAGCGCCGGGGTCTCCGTCCGGGCGCTGATGGCCGCCTCGGCGTTGGTCACCGGTGCGGCTCGTCTACCCGAGGGAGCAAGAAGCATACCCCGGTCGCCGCGCGCCTGCCACCTCAAAGTATCTCGCGAGGTGTCTGGAGGTGCGTCCCAGGGCGGGCGAGAAGTGCTTAGGGGGCGGCGTCAGGGTGGGGCGTCCGGGTGCCCCCGAGCGTAGGCTTGGGGATCGTCGGTGGCGCGGGTTGTGCCCGGGGGGGGCGCAGGTCGAGGTGCAGCACCAGCGGGCCGCCGTCGGCAGGGTGCCGCGTCTCAAAGCCAAAGTGACTCGCGAGTTTGAGCAAGCGCGTATTGCCGGGGAGCGTCTCGCCCACAATCTCCCCGATGCCGCGCTCACGGCAGTAGTCGATGAGGCAGCCGAGGAGCAGGCGGCCGAGGCCGCGGCCCTTGAGGTCGGAGCGGACCACCACGGCGAATTCCGCGCGACCCAGATCCGGATCAGCGCAGATCCGCGCCACGCCGAGCGTACGCTCATCGCCGGGCTGCAAGGCGATGAAGGCCATTTCGCGGTCGTAGTCGATCTGCGTCAGCCGGGCGAGTGCCATGGGGTCCAGACTGCGCACCGTGGCAAACAGGCGCAGTCGCACGTCCTCGGGCGTGAGCGCCGCGAAGAACGCCTGATGTCGTTCGCCGTCTTCCGGCCGGATGGGCCGCACGCTTAGCGGCAAGCCGTCCCAGGTCAGCGTTCGTTCCAAATGCGCCGGATAGGGGAGGATGGCGAAGCGGCTCGGGCCGGGGCGGGCCGCCGGGGCGAGACGAACGCGCGCATCGAGGGCCAGCACCCCGTGGGCGTCGGCTAGCAGCGGGTTGATGTCCAGTTCCTGCACCTCCGGCAGGTCAGCGAGCAACCAGGACAGGCGAACGATGGCTTCTTCCAATGCTGCCCGGTTGATCGCGGGGCGGTCCCGGTAGCCGCCCAGCAAGCGCGCAACGCGGGTGCGCGAGATGAGATCGGCCGCCAGGACGCTGCTAAGCGGTGGCAACGCAAGGGCGCGGTCGCGAATCACCTCGACGCCCACGCCGCCCTGCCCAAAGAGCACGATCGGGCCAAAGGTCGGGTCCGTGGTCGCGCCGAGGATCAGTTCCTCGGCCTGAGCGCGCGGCGCCATGCGCTGCACCGTGAAGCCTTCCAACTGGGCATCCGGTCGGCGCTCAGCGACGCGCGCCGCCATCTCCGTGGCAGCCTGGCGCAACTGGCCAGGCGTTTCCAGATCCAGGCGCACGCCACCGACCTCCGACTTGTGGCTGATCTGCGCGGAGAGCACCTTGAGCGCCACCGGGAAGCCCAGCGCTTCGCCGGCGCTCATCACCTCCTCCAGGGTGCGCGCGATCCGGGTCGCCACGACGGGAATGCCGTAGGCCGCGAGGAGTTCCTTGGCAGCCGGCTCTGACAGCATCAGGGTGCCGGCGGCCAGCGCCGCATCCACCAGGGTGCGAGCGCGGGCCCGATCCAGCGGATCATGGCCGTAACCCGCGGCCGGCACTTCGAGCAGCAACTCCAGGTTGCGCCGGTGCCTTGCCCTTTGCAGGAAGGCTTCCGCCGCCCGTTCGGGCGTAGCGTAGGTGGGGATCCCGGCGGCTTCGGTGATGGCACGCGCTTCGGTGAGTGAATTTCCGCCGACCCAGCAACAGAGCAAGCGGGCGCGCTGCTCGGGCGCCAGCCCTGCCACGGCGGCGGCAATCTGCGCACTGGGGACAATCGCCGTGGGGGAATGGATGAGCAGGGTCGCGTCGCAGGCCGGTTCCGCTAGCGTCGTTGCAAGCGCCCCAACGTAGCGTTCGACCGGCGCATCACCAATGATATCCACCGGGTTGCCGTGCGACCAGTTCGCCGGGAGCAAACGGTCCAAGCGCGCGAGGCCATCGGGGCTCAGTGCGGCCATCCGTCCGCCGCCCAACACCAGCGCGTCGGTGGCCATGACCCCGGGCCCTCCCCCGTTGGTGACGATGCACAATCGGTCGCCGTGAAGACGGGGCGAGCGCGCCAGCGTCTCCACTGCGTCAAAGAGTTCCTCCGTACTGAGCACGCGCAGGATTCCTGCCCGGCGCAGCGCCGCGTCGTACACATCGTCACTGCCAGCGAGCGCTCCGGTGTGGGATGCGGCCGCCTGCGCGCCCTCGGGCACGCGACCGGCCTTCACGGCCAACACTGGCTTGTTGCGGGCGGCGGCCCGCGCCGCGGACAGGAACTTGCGTGCCTGCCGCACCGATTCCACGTAGAGCAGGATGGCGCGCGTCTGGGGGTCGCGGCCCAAATAGTCCAGCAGGTCGCCTAGGTCCACATCCAGGCTGTCACCCAGGGAGATGAAGTGGGAAAAACCAATCCCGCGGGAGCGAGCCCAATCCAGGACGGAGGTAACCATCGCACCGGACTGCGACACGAATGCAAGATCGCCGGGCAGCGCGTCGATGTGGGCGAAGCTTGCGTTGATTCCCAGGGGTGGCAGCAGGAGCCCCACGCAATTGGGGCCGAGTAGGCGCATCAGGTGCGGGCGGGCTGCGTCGCCTAGCGCCTCACGCAGGCGTGCGCCCTCGCTCCCGGGGGGGCCACCGAAGCCGGCGCTGATCACCACCGCCGCCCGCGTGCCGCGCTGGCCCAGTGCCGCAATGATCCCCGGTACCGTGGGCGCGGGTGTGCAGATGGCAGCGAGATCCGGCGCCTGCGGGAGGCTGGCCACGTTTGGCCAGGCCTGCAGCCCCTGGATCTGGGCGTGATGAGGGTTTACCGGGTAGATGGGGCCGCTGAAGCCGCCCGAGAGCAGGTTGCGCAGCACGAGGCCGCCGACGTTTCCTGCGCGCTCGGAGGCGCCCACGACGGCCACCGAGCGCGGCCGCAGCAGGAATTCAAGGTTGCGCTGGCTCATGCCCGATGTCCCCGAAGCGCCAAGCCGCGCCTCAGAACCGCTTACGCAGCATGCCTAGGAGACCTAGTTCGGTTGGCGCCGTCTGGTCGTGGCCGGGCTGGCGTATGGCGAACGCCCGCAGGCCGACGACGGTGTCGACGTCGAGACTGCGTTGCCAGGAAGCCATCGCCTGGAGTTCGCGCCCACTGGGCGCGAGCGACAGCCCCTGGCGCTCGTACACGGCGTTGCCGGCGGCATCGAGTCCAGTCGGCAGCGTGAGCTGCAAGGTCCCACTCGACACGCGAAGCGGCTGGTGCAGTTCCAGAGCGCTGACACTGTCCTCGCCGCTGTAGCGCAGTCGTACCGAAAAACTCTCGGACACCATCTGCACGGCCTGGGCGCGCGTGGTGGCTAGGTCCGCACCCGCCTCCAGGCGCCAGACGCCCAGTGCATAGGCTGCTCCCACGGTGTGCAGGGTGGTTGTGGCGCGGCTCGACTCCAGGGCGCCGAGGCTCCCCCCCAGCACGCTGCCCGATTCCCGCGCCGAGCCATTGCCGTATTGCAGGGTAAGTCCGCCCAGGTGCCAGGACAGACCGGCCAGCGCGGTGTTGAGCGTGCCGGTGCCGCTCACCGCGAACCCAGACAGGTCATCGCGAAGCGGGATCTGGAGTCCGGCCCGATAGCCCTCGGAGAGCGCCAGAATGCCGGGGGCGGCGATGAGAAAGGATGGCCGAAGCGTGCCCACTTCCAGCGCGAAGTGCTCGCCGCCGAGGCCAAAAGCGAGGCTCCCGGTGGCGTTTTCTTGAAGACTGAACCGCATCCCCGGGGAGAGTTCCCGCCCGCCTGCGGCGAGGGCTGGCAGTTCAGCCAAGGCCGAGCGGGACGCCGTGTAGCCCTGTGCCAGATTCACCGGATAGTCCCGCCCGTAGCGGTCCACGACGATGGAGGCCAGGGTTGCGCGGACAAGCGCGTCGCCAGCCGCCGCCGGCGACGCGCCCGTGAAGCGGGTAAGGCCCAGCCCCCCGGCGCGAGCCGGCACGGCCACCGGGTCGGCGGGCTGCAGCGCGGCCGCCAGGTTAAGCATGCCGTGGCCGTACGTGGTGTTCACGAGGTTGCCACTGCCATCCGGCATCGGGGTCGCGCTGTTAAGCAGGATCTGGGCGATGTGCTGGGCGGTGAGGAATTCCCAGCGGCCTTTAATCACCGCTGCAGCACCCGCAACGAAGGGCGCTGCATAGGACGTGCCGTCCCCGCCGCCGTAGGCGGTGTTGGAGGAGACTTTCGCGTTTTGCACGTTGAGGCCGGGCGCCATGAGGAACCATGGGGCCGTGTCCCCGGCCATGGCCGAGCTATCCCCCCCACCAAAAATTGCACGCACCGGGTGCACGGGATTGCTGATGTCGGCAGCACCCACCGCCAGGATCTGGCCGTTGGCCCAGGTCTCCTTGGCGAACCGGGCAGGCCACTCGGGGTTGGGCGTGCCTTTGTTGCCTGCTGCCACCACGATGAGCAAGCCGGAGGCCACGGCATTCTGGTAGGCGCTGGCGTTGAGTTGGTTGGCAGCGGTAACGGTATCGAAGGTGAGCGACAGGTTCACGATGAAGGCACGGCTGCGGGCAAAGTCGAGTCCGGCGTCCACGGTCGCCGACGTTCCACCGCCTGCATTGAGGACCTTGATGGGTAAAATGGTGGCTAGGTTGGCTACGCCCGAGGAGCCCCCGGGGATGGCAAAACCGGCGGCAATGGAGGCACTGCCGGTGCCGTGGTCCACGTCGTCGGCGACGTTGCTGCTCCCGTCGAAGGCGTTGTAGCCCGTGGCGAGCTTGCCGCCTCCGGCAAAGGCCTGGTGCGAAGCCCGTAGGCCCGAGTCCAGCATGCCGATGGTCACACCCTGCCCGCGAAAACCGAATTGGGAGGCGGCGTAGCCCGCGCCGACGGCTTGTAGTTGAGCCGAGTCTAGGGCCGCGCTGTTGAGCGCAATGGGTACCGCGGCTAGTTGCGGTGATATCGGGGGGTGCGGTACGGGGTCCGAAATGACGGCTGAACCCCCACCCCCGCCGCCGCAGGCGCCGAGCAGCAGTAAAAGCGCAGCGGCGCAGTGTCGGCCTCGGGTCTGATTCATGGCATTTCGGGGCCGGCTGAGCAGGCTGGGCCGGGCGCACGGCGCCTGCCGCTCACCGCGCGGGGCCTCATTCCGATTTGGCCAACAGGGCACGCAGGGCGGGCAGGTCTAGCAGGCGCACGTTGCGCCGAGACACTTCGAGCAGCCCATCAGCCTGCAGCTTGGACAGGGCTCGGCTCACCGTCTCGAGTTTCACGCCCAGATAGCTGCCTAGTTCCTCTCGGGTCATGCGTAAATGCAAGTCGCGCTCGGAGTAGCCACGCATGGCCAGCCGCCGGGAGAGGTTGAGCAGGAAGGCCACTACGCGCTCGCCCGCGCGCATGCTGCCCAACAGCAGCATCACCCCGTGCTCGCGCACGATCTCGCTGCTCATGATTTGGTGGAGGCGTCGATGCAGGGCTTCCACCTCGCGCGACAGGCCCGCCAAGCGGCCGTAGGGAAGCACGCACACCTCGCTATCCTCCAGGGCAACGGCGTCGCAGGTATGGCGTTCGTTGCCGATCCCGTCGAGGCCGATGACTTCGCCCGCCATGTGAAAACCCGTCACCTGCTCGCGCCCATCGGCCAGCAGCACCTTGGTTTTGAAGAACCCAGTGCGCACCGCGACCAGGGAATGGAAGGCGTCGCCGGTGCGGAAGAGATGCTCGCCGCGCAGCACCTGCCGGCGCGTGCGCACCAACTCATCCACCCGCTGCATTTCGTCCGCTGAGAGCCCCACCGGCAGGCACAACTCTCGCAGGTTGCAGTTGGAGCAGGCCGCTCGAAGTGACTGAAGGCCCTGCAGGAAGGCTCCCTCGGGCAGCGTTTGGTCGGGCGTCGGGGTGCTCAAGCTTGTTGATCCAAGTCAATGCGATGGGAGCCCTAGCCGGCGAGACTCAGGCTCGGAGACCTAAAAATTGCGAACACCCCATGGATGCACACCCTGTCTCGTCCGATGTGTCCGTTGACCTGCTGGAGCGCTTTGGGGGGCAAGGACCCCGCTATACATCCTATCCCACGGCCGACCGCTTCGTGGAGGCGGCTCTGGTGGGGCCCTGCCTGCGCCAACACCTCAGGGCGCTGGCCGCCGGCCCCTCAACGGTTTCAGTTTCGCCGGTTTCATTGTATTTGCATCTGCCTTACTGCGAAAGCCCTTGCTTTTATTGCGGCTGTCACAAGTTCATTTCCCAGGACCGCACGCGGGGCACGCGCTACGGGGACTACCTGCTGCGCGAGTTGACCCTCAAGGCTGGGCTCATGGTCACGCGCCCCATCGTGGCACAGGTACATCTGGGCGGTGGCACGCCCAACTTCCTCCTCGACGACGACATGACGCGGCTCATGCAGGGCTTGCGCGAGACACTGCCCTGGCAGGATGGCGCCGAGTGCTGCGTCGAGGTGGATCCCCGCTTTGCCTCGCCGGCGACCTTAAAGCACTACGGTCGCTTGGGCTTCAACCGAGTGAGCTTGGGCGTGCAAGATTTTGAGCCGGCGGTGCAGCGGGCGATCAACCGCATCCCGTCGCCCGAGGGGACCTTGGAGCTCATCGATGCGGCGCGGTCTTGCGGGTTCGAGTCGGTCAACGTCGACTTAATCCTCGGCCTGCCCCTGCAAGACGAGGCGAGTTTCGGCCGCACGCTGGACCGGGTGCTCAGGGCGCGTCCCGACCGGATCGCGCTCTATACTTACGCGCACCTGCCCTCACGGTTCCGAGCGCAGCGCCAAATTGGCGACGCCGATCTGCCAACGCCGAAGCTAGGCTGGCTGCTCGCGCGGCTAGCGTTGGCCCGGCTCGGGCGAGGCGGCTACGTCCACATCGGCATGGATCCCTTCGCGCTCCCTGACGACAGTTTGGCCAGAGCGCAGGAAGAGGGGAGCCTGCATCGCAATTTCCAGGGCTACACCACGGCCCCTGAAGGGGACTTGATCGGGCTCGGTGTGTCTGCGACCTCGGAGACGGGCACGCTCTACAGCCAGAATGCCAAGACGGTCCCCGGTTATTACGGGCATCTGGACCGCGGGGAACTCCCCGTGCTGCGCGGCGTTGAACTGACCCCGGATGACCTGCTGCGGCGCGAGCTCATCCGCGGCCTGATGTGCCGCTTCGGCGTGGATTGCCGCTCGCTCGAGGCGCGCCACGGAATTGATTTCGAGCGCTATTTCCGCAGTGAACTGGAAGAACTCGCCCCGCTCCAGGACGCTGGCCTCGTGCATTGTGATGCGCGAGCGGTCGAGGTCACGGCGCTGGGCCGATTCTTCGTGCGCCGGGTGGCCATGGTGTTTGACCGCCACCTGCGCAAAGCGCGCCAGCGCGCAACCCCGTCCTCTCCCCAGTCGGGATTCAGCCAGGTGGTCGGACGCGCATGATGGCAACTCTGACGGGTGGGGCATTCCTGATGGGCTTGCTCGGTGGGGTTCACTGCGCGGGCATGTGCGGCGGGGTGGTGCTGGCCCTATGTGGTGACGCGGGCGCTCGCCCCGCGCTCGCCCTGGGGTACAACCTGGGGCGCATCGGCACCTACGGATTGCTTGGAGCGCTGGCGGGCTCCCTGGGCGGTGGCATGGCCCTGGTGTCAGGAACTTTGTCGGTGCAGCTCGCGCTCTATATCGCCGCCCAGGTCATGCTAATCGCCCTGGGCGCCTATCTGGCCGGCTACACAGGCGCCCTGCGTCGCCTGGAGGCCCTGGGCGCGCACCTCTGGCCCACCATTGGGTCCCTGGCCAAAGCGCTGTTACCCGGCCTCACCCCGCTGCGTGCGGTGGCGGTGGGTTCGCTCTGGGGCTTTCTGCCCTGCGCCATGGTTTACTCCTTGCTGGTCACAGCCAGTGTGAGCGGCTCAGCCCTCCGGGGGGCACTGGTGATGCTCGCCTTCGGTGCGGGTACGTTGCCCACGCTCCTCCTGTCCGCGCGCGCCGCCCGGCGGTTGCGTGGATGGGTTGCACGACCTCGGCTCAGAATGGCCGTGGGTGCCCTGGTTGCCGCCTTTGGCGTGGTCGGCTTGGTACGAGCCGAAGGCCTTGCGGAGGCCGCGCGCCGGGGACTTCTCTGCCTGACCGTCTAGCCCGCCTTCAGGAACTGGGGCCTGTAGGCGAGCGTAACTGTCTGTTTGAATTAAAGGTGACCCTGAATGGTCGGCACTACTGCGCCTGGGGGCTCTCGGGCCTAGCATCGGCGCGGCAACCCGATTTGGGGGCTACTGTGGCAGCACTACGTCCAGTCGCTACGGAAGGGGTTCCTGTCCGGCGTCGGGTTCGGTGTGTCGCGATCAGATTGAGTCGGCGTCCATCGGTGGCACGGCGGGTGCACGTTGACCATCTTGACGGCCTCGAACTTCTCCAGCACCGCGCCCGGCGTCGCGCTTGGCCGTACCGAGTTTAAGCAGCAGCGCGTCGCGGTCCCGACTTTGGCTTCGCAATTCCTTCTGGCGCCCCGTCAGCTTACCCCCATCAGCATACTTAGCGTGCGCCGGCCGATGCTCCGTTCGTTGTTCATGCGTCCTTTTCTGCGCCAAGATGTGGAGCTCGCCATCCGCATCCAGCCGTTTGACCTTCACCTCTTCGCGAGTCTTATCCTCGGGGTTTCTCCAGGAGGTGCCGCGCCAGTTTGCTCAGACGCCCGCGCGGCGTCTCCTCGGTGGGCACGCTGCAGTTAATCACACCCGTGCGGTTGGCCTTGGTCGTACTGCCCTCGATCTCCCCCACGAAGCCCCACAGCGTGCTCTTGTCCGAGGGATTGCCGTGCACAACCTCAGGGGCCAGCGGGAGTCCCTCGGGCGTGACGATCAGCGCGATGACCACCTGGACGCAGTCCGAACCCTTGTCGCGGTTGTAGCGGAATTGGCGCAGCCCTTCGGTCTCCGGTGGGTCGCTCTTCGACGTACGTGCTCGTCAGATCAAAGAGCCGCACCTCGGAGCCGCGGTTGAACCGCGTCCGCCAGCACACCAGCGTCTTGACCACCTTGAGCCAGTCGGTGCCCGGGCGGTTGACCGGCAACCGCGGCCGCCAGAATTCATCCATATCGACGAAGTCCCGCAGCCGCAGTGCCAGTCAGCGCGCACTCCATTGGCGTGCGCGGTGCAGGCTCAGTTCGCTCAGCCGCACCTGTACCACCTCGCAACTCAGTTCGGGGGCCCGCCGCTCCTCCGGGAACAATCCCACCTTGCTTGGGTGGGGGCGTCCGCCCTCGGGCACCTCGGTGCTGTGGCACCCAGCCACACGCTGCGCATGGTTAATCTCTCCCAGGTAGCGCAGGTGCCGCTGCACCACACGCCCGCTGCGCGCGCGCCGGCTCTCCCCGATGCTCCAGCAGTGGTGGAGTTTGCCGTGCTTACGGGTCTTGGCGCGCAGGAATATGCCGCGCAGGTTCAGCGATTCTCGCGCCGGCTTCACGGACCCAGGCCAGCACGACAAGCACTTTTACGCGACCCTCGCCCGACCGTTCTATGGCGAATGCAGGACCGGGGGAAGGCTCGCTTGCGAAATCGATCGGAGGCGGAGAAATGAAGGGGCGAGTTGCTGACGTCGGCCTAGCTCCGGCCGCTCCGGCAGAGCAGACGCGAGCGCTTCATCCCGGCCATTCGCCCTCGTCGCCTAGTTCCGCGCAGCCTTTGCCCTCGGACGCGGGCTGGGCTATACTTGTGGGTTTCCACCTTGCCTCATCGTTCTCGCACGCGGGGGGCTTGAAACGTGCGGTTCCCCTGGGCGCCGCACCATCCAGAAGGAGATGCGATGCGACACTATGAAGTCGTCTTTATCGTTCACCCCGACCAGAGCGAGCAGGTCCCCGGGATGATCGATCGATATAAGGCCATGGTAACGTCCAAGGGCGGGAAGATCCACCGCCTCGAGGACTGGGGGCGGCGCCAGCTGGCCTACCTGATCCAAAAAGTGCACAAGGCCCACTACGTGCTGATGAACATCGAGTGCGACCAGCCCACGCTCGACGAACTAGAGCACGCCTTCCGGTTCAACGACGCCGTTCTGCGACACCTCACCATCCTGCGCACTACTGCCGTCGTGGAGCCTTCGCCTATGCTGCGTCAGGAGCGTCCGCGCTCCGCTGACGAACCGCGCCGTGAGGGTGGCGAGCCGCGCCGCGAGGGTGGCGAACCGCGCCGGGAGTCCTCGGAGCCTCGGCGCGAACCTGCTGCAGAGCCCGCGGCGCCGGCCGAATCCAGCGCCGGTTGAGCCGGGCGCAGCGGGCTGTGGACTCCAACGACGTGCGCCTAGGGGGCCTCGTCACCGAGCGCGAGGAGGTGCGCAGGACGCCGGCGGGTATCGCCGTGCTGTCCTTCCGGATCGCCCATCAGTCGCTTGCCATGGAGGCCGGCATACAGCGCCAGGTGGAACTCGAGATGCCCTGCGTGGTGTTGGGACCGCTGGCCATGCGTGCTGCCGCCCTGACCGTGGGCAGCAGGGTAGGCCTGCAGGGTTTCCTGGCGTCGCGGGGCCACCGCAGCCGCACCCCCGTGCTCCACGTCACCGGCCTGGACTCGCCCGCCTAGCGCCTTCCAGACAGATCAAACCGTCATAAAATTTTCAAAGGTAAATCATCATGGCATTTGGCAGCAGAGGTAAACCGAAGGACAAGAAGAAGGATGGTGACCGCAGCTTCCGGCCGTTATTTAAACGGCGCAAGTTCTGCCGCTTCACCGCCGAAGGCATCAAAGAAATCGATTACAAGGACGTGGAATTGCTCAAGGACTTCGTGAACGAGAACGGCAAGATCATTCCTGCTCGTATCACGGGTACCAAGAGCCGCTTCCAACGCCAGTTGTCCACGGCGATCAAGCGCGCCCGTTTTCTGGCGTTGCTCTCCTACACCGACCTGCACTGAGGGTAGCCGGCATGCAAATCATTCTCATGGAGAAGGTCCCGAACCTGGGGCAACTCGGCGACGTGGTCAAGGTGAAGGACGGCTACGCCCGAAACTTCCTCATCCCGCAAGGTAAGGCCAAGCGGGCCACGGATGCGAATCTGGCTGAATTCCAGCGCCGACGCGAGGACCTAGAGCGTGGGCAAGCGGACCTGCTCACCGCGGCCCAGGAGCGCGCTTCGCGTCTCGAGGGCCTGATGGTCCAGGTGTCGCAGAAAGCCGGCGTAGACGGCCGTCTGTTCGGCTCGGTGACCACGGCCGATGTGGCCGACGCGCTGGGAAAGATCGGCTTCGAGGTCGCCAAGGCAGCGGTGCGCTTGCCCCAAGGACCACTCAAGCAGGTGGGTGACTACGAAATGGTCATCGATTTGCACATGGACGTCAAGGCCACGATCAAGGTGTCTGTGCTAGGCGAAAGCTAAGCACAAAGGCCGAGGGCAGGACACTGGATGGTCCGGTGTCCTGCCCTTGCGTCCTGACGGTTCGTGTTCGGGTAGTCCGCTTGACCGGCCCCCTCCTGTTGGCAGCCCCCGCTAGAAGCTGACTAGTGCACACACTGGACAAGTTGGTTTTTTCCCGCTATTGTTCGATCCATGGTCGTCACCCGCCACGATTTCACCGATGAACTGATCCTGCGCATCCGCGATTCGGGTGGGTAGCCAGCCCCATCTTACCCGCG